>CABVDL010000019.1 GCA_902497035.1 uncultured Prevotella sp. | reverse complement strand
GAACAGGGCCACCACCATACTGCAGAGCCACATGGACATGGTCTGCGACAAGCTCGTGGATGTGGACTTCGACTTCAGCAAGGATGCCATCCAGACCTACGTCGACGGCGACTGGATGCACGCCAAAGGTACCACGCTGGGTGCAGATGACGGCATAGGAGATGCCATCGAGCTCGCCATCCTCGACTCCGACGACATCGAGCACGGACCCATCGAGTGCGTGTTCACCCGCGACGAGGAGACACAGCTCACCGGCGCGCTCGGCATGAAGCCCGGGTTTATGACCGGCGACTATCTCATCAACCTCGACTCCGAGGAGGAGGGGCAGGTGTTCATCTCATGCGCCGGTGGCCGCAGCACCATCGCCACCTTCAAGTTTGTGCGCGAGGACGCGCCCAAGGGCTTCTTCTTCCTCGAGGCCTCGCTCAAGGGACTCAAGGGCGGCCACTCGGGCGACGACATCGAGAAGAAACGCGCCAACGCCATCAAGATCATGGCCCGCTTCCTGTTCAGTGAGATGCAGAAGATGCCGCTCTACCTGGCTCAGTGGAACAGCGGCAAGATGCACAATGCCATTCCCCGCGACGGCAAAGCCGTCTTCGCAGTGCCCAACGACAGGAAGGAGGAGGTCAAGGCCGACTGGAACCAGTTTGCCGCAGCCGTGGAGGATGAGTTCCACGTCACCGACACAAGCATGGCCTGGAGCCTGACCAGCGCCAGCGGGCAGACCGTCATCCCCGCCAGCGCCTCACGCAACATCATCTACGCCCTGCAGGCAGTGGACAATGGCGTGCTGACAATGTGTCAGGACGAGATCCTGGCCTGGATGGTGGAGACCTCAAGCAATATGGCAAGCGTGCAGACCTCTGACAATGAGCTTGTTGTCGTCAGCAGCCAGCGGTCAAATGTGATGAGCAACCTCGACAACATGTGCAACACGGTGAAGGCTGCCTTCGTACTGGCCGGCGCCAGCGTGGAGCAGACCGAGGGCTATCCCGCCTGGCAACCTAAGCACAACTCAAAGCTGCAGCAGATTACCATTGAGGCCTACCGCAAGCTCTTTGGTAAGGATCCCGTGGTACGCGGCATTCACGCCGGACTGGAATGCGGCCTGTTCTCCGAGAAATACCCAAATATCGACATGGTGAGCTTCGGCCCGACACTGCAGCACGTTCACACGCCGGACGAGGGACTTTACATTCCCTCAGTGGAAAAAGTGTGGAACCACCTGCTTGAGATACTGAAGCATATCCCTGAAAAGCAGTAAGGATACATAATGAGAAAGATCATTCCATTCACCTTATTTATATTAGGGCTTACCCTGCTCGCCGCCTGCAGCGACGGGCAGCGCGCCAAGGGTATGGTGAAGGACTTTATGGAAAATGACATGGGAGTGACCGACTACGACATCATTACATGGTCGGCACTCGACTCCACGTTCCGCATCAGTGACTCCACGCTCAACGCCATGCATGAGCGCGCAGTGGCCGACAAGCTGGTAAAACAACAGCCGGCTTACGCAAAGGCCTCCGGCAAGTTGCTTCGCATCTCGCTGAAATATACCGTCAATGATAAGGACACCCTGCAAGCCACGTTCTATCTTGACGACAAGATGACCGGCATTGCCGGCGTCAAACAGAACTGACCAACAACAAAACGGCCTCGCTCCCCAGTATCCCTACTCTGAGCGAGGCTTCTTTTTAACCTTGTAAAAACTAACCTTAACCTATTGAAATGAATCTATCACAAAATTAATCAATATTCCGACGCACGCTGTCAATATTTCAGTAAATTTTCAATCCGGCCACGATTTTTTTCATTTCTCCCCCTGATTAAGGGCGGTTGGCACAATTATTGTAATTTTAGCCAACAAAGTAAACATCAATATTTCGTAGAAAATGAAGCAAGGTAATATCGGGGTTACGACCGAGAACATATTCCCCGTCATCAAAAAATTTCTCTATTCCGACCATGAGATTTTCCTGCGCGAGATGGTCTCCAACGCCATTGACGCTACACAGAAACTGAAGACACTCGCCCAGAAGGGTGACTTCAAGGGCGAGTTGGGTGACCTGACAGTGCGCGTGAGCCTCGACAAGGATGCCAAAACCCTGACCATCAGCGACCGCGGCATCGGCATGACGGCCGAGGAAATCGACAAGTACATCAATCAGATAGCTTTCTCTGGCGTCACCGACTTCCTGTCGAAATACAAGGACGAGGCCAACGCCATCATCGGGCACTTCGGCCTCGGCTTCTACTCGGCCTTCATGGTAGCCGATCAGGTGGAGATTGTCACTAAGAGCTACAAGGACGGCGCCCAGGCCGTCAAATGGTCGTGCGACGGCTCACCGGCCTTTACCATTGACGACGTGGAGAAAGAAGACCGCGGGTCTGACATCATCCTCCACATCGCCGACGATTGCAAGGAATACCTTGAGCACAACGAGATAGAGCGCCTGCTCAACAAATACTGCAAGTTCATGCCCGTGCCCATCGCTTTCGGCAAGAAGACCGAATGGAAGGACGGCAAGCAGGTGGAGACCAATGAGGACAATATCATCAACAACATTGAGCCGCTTTGGACTAAGACTCCCTCTACCCTCAAGGATGAGGACTACAAGAAATTCTACCGCGAGCTTTACCCCATGCAGGACGAGCCGCTGTTCTGGATTCACCTCAACGTAGACTATCCGTTCCACCTGACCGGTATCCTGTACTTCCCGCGCGTCAGCAGCAACATCGACCTGCAACGCAACAAGATACAGCTGTATTGCAACCAGGTGTTCGTCACCGACCAGGTAGAGGGCATTGTGCCTGACTTCCTCACACTGTTGCACGGAGTCATCGACTCTCCCGACATTCCGCTCAACGTGAGCCGCTCCTATCTGCAGAGCGACGCCAACGTGAAGAAGATTTCCACCTACATCACGAAGAAAGTGGCCGACCGGCTGCAGCAGACTTTCAAGGATGACCGCAAGGACTATGAGCAAAAATGGGACAACCTGAAGCTCTTCATCAACTACGGCATGCTCTCGCAGCCCGACTTCTATGACCGCGCCAAGGACTTCGCCCTCTTCAAGGATGTAAACGGCAAATATTTCACCTTTGAGGAGTACAAGACCCTCATCAAGGACAACCAGACTGACAAGAGCGGCAACCTGATTTACCTCTACGCACAGAACAAGGACGAGCAATACAGCTTCATCAAGGCTGCCGAGGACAAGGGCTACAGCGTGCTGCTGCTCGACGGTCAGCTTGACACGCTCATGGTGAACATGCTCGAGGAAAAGTTTGAGAAGAGCCGCTTCTCTCGCGTTGATGCAGACATCATCGACCGTCTGATTGTAAAAGACGACAATAAAAAGGATACACTGGACAAGGACGACAGCGAGTGCCTGACCGAGGTGTTCCGCTCACAGATGCCGTCAGGCCAGAAAGCCAACTATGCCGTTGAGGCCGAGGCTATGGGCGAAGGAAACAGTCCGCTGGTCATCACACAAAGCGAGTATATGCGCCGTATGAAAGAGAACAGCCAGTTCCAGCCCGGCATGAGCTTCTACACCCAGATGCCCGACTCGTACATGGTGGTGCTCAACACTGACCATAAACTGATAAAGCAGATACTCGACGACACCAAGAAGAGTGTCGGCGAGAGTCTGAAGCCCATCGTCAGCGACCTGAAGGGACAGGAGGCCCGTCTTGCCGCCCTCCACCAGAGCCAGGCCAACAAGAAGCCTGAGGAAATCAGCAAGGAGGAGAAAGACGACCTGCAGAATACCGAAAAGGTAATCAATGAGGAGCGCGAGAAGAAGAGCAAGCTGCTGGGCGACTATGCCGCCGGCAACAAAATAGTACACGAGCTCATCGACCTTGCCCTGCTGCAGAACGGATTGCTGAAAGGTGAGGCCCTCGACAAGTTCCTCAAGCGCAGCTACGAGCTTATCGGCTAAGGATGTTCCATTAAAATCCATCAGTTTAACTCTCACAGCATCATGACGCGCGAACAACGCTACGATTTCGTCATCGAGTACTTCAGGCAGACTGCGCCGGAGGTCAGCACCGAGCTGCAGTTTGGCTCAGCCTTTCAGTTGCTTGTGGCCACACTGCTCTCGGCGCAATGCACCGACAAGCGCATCAATGAGGTGACGCCTCCGCTTTTCGAGCGCTACCCCACTCCACAACTCATGGCTCAGGCTGAGCCTGAGGATATTTTCGAGTTTATCCGCAGCGTGAGCTATCCCAACGCCAAGGCACGTCACCTGGTTGAGATGGCGCGAATGCTGGTCAGCCAGTTCGGCGGCGAGGTGCCCGACAATGTGAGGGAACTCACCATGCTCCCGGGGGTAGGCCGGAAGACTGCCAACGTGCTTCAGGCCGTTTGGTTCGGCAAGGCGGTCATGGCGGTGGACACCCATGTCTACCGCGTGGCGCACCGCCTCGGTCTCGTGCCAAAGACTGCCAATACGCCGCTGAAGGTTGAGGAGTATCTGACCAAGCACATCAGTGAGGACGACATTCCGCGCGCCCACCACTGGCTGCTTCTGCATGGCCGCTACGTGTGCAAAAGCCAGCACCCGCAGTGTGATGACTGTCCGTTTACCAAGATATGTCCCAAATTGATGGAGGGAAGCAAACTGCAATAATGAATACGACACTCATACTCAACTTTCTTAAAGAGATTGCCGCCAACAACAACCGCGAATGGTTCCACCAGCATAAGGACGAATACACGGCAGCCAAGGCCGAGTTCGAGTCGGGCGTTGCCGAGGCCATCAGCACTATTGCCAGCTTCGACAGCTCCATCGCACACCTTACGCCGAAAGACTGCTGCTACCGGTTCTATCGTGACATCCGTTTCAGTCCCGACAAGTCGCCCTACAAACGACACTTCGGGGCCTACATTGCAGCGCACGGCAAAAAGGCACTCCACGGAGGCTACTACATTCATCTACAGCCAGGCCACTGCCTGTTGGCTATCGGCAGCTATTGGCTGCCGACCAACATTCTGACGGCCATGCGCAATGAGATAATGGGAAACATCGATGAATGGAGGCGATGCGTGGAAAGCAAGGACTTCGTCAAATACTACGGCCATCCGCAGACCTCATCATGGCAAGACGACTATCCGGCAACTCCGAAAGGCTTTGGCATCGCCCATCTGAAGAAAACACCCAAAGACTTTCCGAAAGACTACGCCTTTGCTGACTATCTGAAGATGAAAGACTACTGCGCCTGGTCAACGGTGGGCGACGACTTCTTCCTCAAAGACAACTGGCAGGAAGCCATGGCGCGCATCTTCAAGACTGGCAAGCCGATGATGGACTTTGCCAACAGCGTCATCGACGACTACGAATAAGCGTCATCGACGACTACGAATAAGGAAAAAGAAAAAAGCCATGTCAGGCACACAACGCCCTGGCATGGCTTTTTCTCATATACTGATTCTATATTTACTAATCCTTTTACTTATCCTGGAAATAGCGCTTGTAAATACCCATGAAGCCGGCAGCATGACGGGCCTCGTCGCGTGCCATCTCATGAATGCTGTCATGAAGGGCATCGAGATTGTGCTGCTTGGCCAGCTTGGCAGCCTCAAACTTCTCTGCGGTAGCAGCCTTCTCAGCAGCCATGCGCACCTCGACATTGGTCTTGGTGTCGTGCAGGATGGACTGGCCGAGGAATTCAGCGTAACGTGCGGCATGACCGGCCTCATCCATAGCATAATGCTCAAAAGCACGGGCAATCTCGGGATAGCCCTCACGGTCAGCCTGACGGGCCATGGCCAGATACATGCCGACCTCGCTGCACTCACCCTTGAAGGTGTCGCGGCAATGCTTCAGCAGTTCGGCAGGTACACCCTCCTCGAAGGCAATGCCCAACTTATGCTCAGCTGCAAACTCAGGAGTAGTATCTTCCGTGAGTTCCTGGAACTTATTGGCTCCTGCTCCACAGATGGGGCATTTGGCAGGTGCTTCCTCTCCCTCATAGATGTAGCCGCAAACAGTGCAAATAAACTTCTTCTTCATAATGCTTTTGTATTTAAATAACAATAATGTTTAAGTATAAAGTGTCTTTAATCAGACGACTTTCTCTTCATGTTGTGCTGCCTGCATTTTCTCCAGACAGCTTTTGCAGATACCTTTATAATAGAGTTGGGCCTCGTCAACAAGGTTGCCATCCATCAACACAGGGTTCTTAACTTTGGGCGCACGCTTGTCAAACATGTCATAGACGTGGCCGCACTCCCTGCAGTAGAAGTGGACATGAGGACGGACATCACCGTCGTAGCAGATGCGGTGGTCGTCAATGGTAAGCATCTGTGCGGCATGATGCTCAGAGAACATGCGGAGCGTGTTGTAAACCGTCGTGCGGCTTAAAGTTGGCACCTCAGTCACAACACCCTGATAGACATCCTCCACTGTGGGATGCGTGCGGTGGGTCAGCAAATAATGCATGATAGCCATACGCTGTGTCGAGGGACGGATGCCACACTTGGCTAATCTTGTCTTTGTGAGTTCGTATTCTTTCATTAGTTTACTTTGTTATTTGATGCAAAGGTAATAAATAATCCAGAACCCACAAAGTATAATTGGAAATAATACAAAGAAAAGTTGTATTTAATGCGATTCCCTAACAGATATAAGTTCGGAAGCACAGAAGTACGAAGTTACGGGAGTACAGCCACTACCTTAGCATGACCTATGATCAGATTATGCTGCATACGACTGTACTTCCGGACATCGCCTATCCCAGCACCTCATTCACCAGCTCATCGGGCGACACCAGATGCTGCTCGCCGGTGACCATATTCTTCAGAGTGAGCTTGCGCTGCGCCATTTCGTCGTCGCCGGCAAGTGCCACAAATGCGATTTGCTTGGCGTTGGCATAGTTCATCTGTTTCTTCATCTTTACCTTGTCGGGATACATCTCTGTGCGGATGCCTGCCCGGCGGGCCTTGGCCACGACCGGCATGCAATAAGCCGTCTCTTTTTCACCGAAATTGATGAACAGCAGTTGGGTGCCGTTGACAGCCTCTTTCGGATAAAGGTCGAGTGCGTTGAGCACGTCATAGATGCGGTCGGCACCGAAACTGATGCCCACTCCCGACAGCCCCGGCATACCAAAGATGCCCGTAAGATTGTCGTAACGGCCGCCGCCCGTGATACTGCCCATGGGCGTATCCAAAGCCTTCACCTCGAAAATGGCTCCCGTGTAATAGTTAAGTCCGCGAGCCAAGGTGAGGTCAAGCTCGATCTGATTGTTCAGTCCTGACTCTTTCAGCATGTTGAGAATATAGCGGCACTCCTCCACGCCCTTCAGCCCGGTCTCTGAGGTTTTCAGCACTTCGGCAATGGTGTCGAGCTTCTCGTCGTTGGTACCCTGCAGCGAGATGATGGGCTGCAGCTTGCCGATGGCATCCTCGGGCAGACCATCGTCACGCAGTTCCTCGTTGACCTTGTCCAGACCAATCTTGTCAAGCTTGTCAATGGCCACGGTAATGTCCACAATCTTGTCGGCCTCGCCGATGACCTCGGCAATGCCGGTAAGTATCTTGCGGTTGTTGATTTTGATGCAGATGCGTACGCCAAAGCGGGTAAACACCGTATCGACTATCTGCATCAGCTCTACCTCGTTGAGCAGAGAGTCAGAGCCGACCACGTCGGCATCGCACTGATAGAACTCACGGTAACGTCCCTTCTGAGGGCGGTCGGCGCGCCAGACAGGCTGAATCTGATAGCGCTTGAACGGCAGCTGCAGTTCATCGCGGTGCATGACCACATAGCGGGCAAAAGGCACGGTGAGGTCGTAACGAAGACCCTTCTCACACAGCTTTGTTTGCAGGTGGAGCGTGTCGCGGCCCTGCAATTCCTCATCGCTGATGCCCTTGAGGTAGTCGCCCGAGTTGAGCACCTTGAACAGGAGCTTGTCGCCCTCGTCGCCGTACTTGCCGAGCAGCGTGTGCAGCGTCTCCATGGCGGGTGTCTCAATCTGCTGGAAGCCATAGAGGGCATACACCTCGCGGATGGTGTTGAAAATATAGTTTCGCTTTGCCATCTCCTCGGGGCCAAAGTCGCGGGTACCCTTGGGGATTGACGGTTTGTTGTTTCCCATTATCGTTGTTGTCGTTATATGTTTGTCTTGATTAAAGCTCGATGGTCTGCTCACGGTCGGGGCCGATGGAGATGACACCGATGCGCGTCTCCAGCTCGCTCTCAAGGAAGCTGATGTAGTCTTTGAACTGCTGCGGGAACTGGTCGGGCGACGTGAACTTCGTCATATCGGTCTTCCATCCGGGCAATTCCTTGTAGACCGGCTTCACATTGTCAATCTCATAGGGGAAGTCGCGGGTCACGGTGCCGTCGGGCAACTCGTAGGCAACACAGGCCTTGATGGTATCGAAACTGTCAAGCACGTCGCTCTTCATCATAATAAGCTCGGTCACGCCGTCGACCATGATGCTATAGCGCAGCTGCACCAGGTCAATCCAGCCGCAGCGTCGCTCACGGCCCGTCACGGCGCCGTACTCATGTCCCAGGTCCCGTATGGTCTTGCCCGTCTCGTCGAAAAGTTCCGTAGGGAACGGGCCTGCGCCCACCCTGGTGCAGTAGGCCTTCATGATGCCATAAACGTTGCCTATCTTGTTGGGCCCAATGCCGAGGCCTGTACAAGCGCCGGCACAAATGGTATTGCTCGAGGTGACGAAAGGATAAGAGCCGAAATCCACGTCGAGCATTGTGCCCTGTGCACCCTCGCAGAGAATAGACTTGCCCTCGCGGAGAAGACGGTTGACTTCAATCTCGCTGTCAACGATATGGAACCTCTTCAGGTACTCCACGCCCTCCATCCATTTCTTCTCTACCTCGTCGAAGCCCTCGAAGTCAGTCCAGCCCAAAGCCTGTAGCCGTTTCATGTGCAGCTCCTTGTGGGCATTGTATTTTGTCTCAAAGTCATCGAGGATGTCACCGACGCGCAGGCCCGTGCGGCTCACCTTGTCGGTATAGGCCGGACCAATGCCCTTGCCCGTCGTGCCGACCTTGTTCTTGCCCTTGGCGGCCTCGATGGCGCGGTCGAGCAAGCGGTGAGTCGGCATGATGAGATGGGCCTTCTTGGAGATATGGAGCCGCGAGTGCAGCTCGTGGCCGCTCTTTTCCAAATCCTTGGCCTCATCCATGAAAAGGTCGGGAGCCAGCACCACGCCGTTGCCGATGATGTTGACCTTGCCACCCTGGAATATGCCTGAGGGAATGCTGCGAAGCACATATTTCTGGCCCTCAAACTCCAGTGTGTGTCCGGCATTGGGGCCGCCTTGGAAACGTGCCACCACGTCGTAGCGGGGCGTGAGCACGTCAACAACCTTTCCTTTACCTTCGTCGCCCCACTGTAAACCCAGCAGGACATCCACCTTACCTGTTTCCATATTGTGAATCTTTTTATTTAATATACTCTTGGACCGAATATTGCCGTTCCCACTCGCACCATCGTGGAATGGCAGGTGACGGCTATCTTGTAGTCATGGCTCATGCCCCACGAGCATTCCTTGAAGTAAGGCGCATCCGCAAAATAGTTGCGCCTCGCCTCCTGGAAGAAGTCCCATGCGGTGGTCATTTCCTTTTTTATCTGTGCCGTGTCGGGTACGTTGCTGGCCATCATCATCACTCCGCAAATGCGCACATTGCCCATCGTCTTCCATTCGCCGTCCTGCAGCATTGCGCGGCAGGCATCGGGCGTAAAACCATACTTTGTCTCCTCCTCGGCAATATGAAGTTCCAGCAGGATGTCGATCACACGGTTGTGGCGCGCAGCCTGCTTGTTGATTTCCCTCATCAGCTTCACCGTGTCGACGGCATCTATCATGCTGATGTAAGGCGCAATGTATTTCACCTTGTTGGTTTGCAAGTGGCCGATGAAATGCCATTCGATGTCTTTCGGCAGCGCCTCCACCTTCTTTTGCAGCTCCTGCTCGTGGCTCTCGCCGAAGATGCGCTGGCCGGCGTTGTAGGCGGCCATGACGTATTCCGCCGGATGGAACTTGCTCACGGCAACGAGCCTGACGCCCTCGGGGAGAGTGGCCAATACCTCTTTCAGATTTTTTGCGACATCAATGTCCATGATCAAGCCTCCTCTGACGCATTGTCCTGCTGCTTGTGGCTGTCGGCGCCACCATCGTGCTCAAAGACGTCCATAATCTGTGTCTCGGCCACACTGGCAATGGCATAGTCAATCATGGTCTTGCCCATGAACTCATCAATATAGCCGACTGCCTTGGTCAGCGAACCAGCCTGCACCAGATAGAAGATGGAGGTGCGCTTCTCCTTTTCCGTCTTCTCGTCAATGGTGATAAACTGCAGCTTGGCCTTGTACCACTTGTCGTCCTTGTCCATGTCGGAGAAGAATATCTCGTGGTAGGCGGCCATTTTAATGTCAGTTATCTTGTAATCGCCGGATATATAGGCCTTCATCTCCTCGGTGATGGCCGACTCTGCCTCGGTGAAGCTCAGCGCGTCGACGACGTACTGCTCGGTAACCTTTTTCTGTGTGCCGTCCTCCTGGGTCTTCTCGTACCTTATCTTTGTCTCAAACCAGTCTGCTGTTCTTGATCTCATAATTGTGTATGTTGTGCTTAATTGAAATGTCATTTAGCTCTTCCGCTCAAACGTGATGCCGCGGAAGAAATTGTCCAAGGCCGCATAGGTGTAGGCCGCGCGGTCGTTGATGTTGAGATTGTCTCTCAGGCGGTTGCGCAGCTCCATCAATTTTGACACGGCCCCCTGATAGTTGTCAGGCGTGATGCGCTCGCTCATTTTGGCAGCCGCCGTCACGTCGAAGCCGAAATAGCGCGTGAGCATATCGGCAAACTGCGCCCGCTGCATGTCGGTCACCTGCAGCAGCATGCCCTGGCGGTTCTCGGGAATGAAAATGTGAAACACCAGCTCGTCGGGCTCGCCGCCGCGCTGGCCGTGGTTGTAGCGCTTGTCATAGCTGAAGTAGCAGTCGCAGAACCCGTTCTCGGCCAGCATATGCAGCTCGGTCTTGGCCGGCTCAAGCACGCGGCGGCAGAAGTCACTGAACTTGCTGTAGCGGTTTTCCAGCCGCAGCATTTTGCGGAACTCCAACGTGTTGATGACGGTGCCGCGCTTCCTGATCCAGCTCTCGATGAACATATAGATGCGCTGGGTGTAGCGGTTGCGGCAGGCAAAGACTATCTGCTTGCCAAGACGGTGGTAGCCCAAGTCGAGCGACAACAGGCGCTGTGCCACCTGACGGTCAATCTTCAGGATGGCGTATTTCTCATAGACGACCATCTCCTCGTTTGGGAAATAGACATCGCAGAGGTTGGTAATTTTCTGGTAGCTCTTGCCGTCGGACGTGCGGTAAGGAATTTCGACAGGCACCGACGCGAGCAGCTTCAGGCTCTCGCGCAACTGCGGGTAATGGTTGGGGTCGACGCCAAGCGTCTTGAAGAAGAGATGCACCTCAAGGCGGCCGTCGTCGTCAAGCTCCTGAGGTGAGAAGATAGTAGGCTCACGGATACTCGAATTGAGTATCTCGCGCAGCTTCTCCTGCATGCGCTCGACGATGCTCACCAGTATTCTGATCTGGATGAGCGAATAGTCGTGCCGCATCATGGTCACGGCAATGGGCTGCAGCAGCCACGTCTCTTTCTCTATGGGGATGAGGTCGGTGGGGATGTTGCGCTTCACATCGCGTTTCTTGCCCTTACCCGAGTCCTTCCTCCGAGCGGTCTTCGCACGGGTCTTCGCCGGTGCTATGGTTGATGCTGTTTTGCCTGACATGAACTGACTATTCTAAATTGATGCCTACAAAGATAAGGGTAATTTCGCTATTCACCAAAAGAATAACCAAATTTGACAATACGCCGTGCTGAATGGCTGCTGACACTCACTCGCCGCCGTCACTGATGTCTCCTTGGCAGAGGCCATTGGCCTCGCTCATCTCGTCCTCGTCAAACCATTTCGACAGCTTGCCCTTAGCCTTGGTCTTCACATCCTCGGGCACCTCACCCCAGACCTTGCGAAGCACGAAGAGCAGTACGGCCATGTCGTCGCCAAGGCCGGCTATGGGTATGGCGTCGGGGATGATGTCGGCCGGACTGATGAGATAGCCCAAAGCACCGATGATGATGGCCTTGTCCTTGACCGGCACTGTGTCGCTCTGCAGCGTATAGTAAAGCAAGAGAGCGGCATAGACGAGTTTGGCGCCGGCCCGCTTGGCAATGTGCTCTATCTTGTCAAGAAAGGCGCTGGGCGAAAATCCGCCCTGAAACTTCATGAAGTCGGGAAGTGGCTTGTTTTCCATATGATGATGTACAAGGATTAATTGGTTTTACGCTGTTTGACATAAGTCTCTACCTTGTCGGCATAGCCGGCAACCGCCTCGTTGGCGCGCCTCAGGCTATTGATGCGATGCCTGACCGACAGCACCGACAGGCCTTTCCACAGCAGCGCAAGCAGCAGGCCGATGCCAATGCTGATATACAGTGCATAGCCGCGGCCGGGGAGCATGCTCTCGGGGAAGGCGCTGAACACGATGACTGGCAGTATGGCTACAATGCCGTACTTCGTGAGCTGGGTCTTCTGTGAGCCCTCGCTGTCGAGCGCGCTCTGCACCTCGAAGAGGAAGTCGTCAAGCTGCTCACGCGTGACGCCCGCCGCCTCCATCCGGGGAAAACCGGACTCACCGCCGTAGCGCTCTATGCCACGGGTAATGAGATGTTCGTAGTCATCCAGCAAGTTTGGCTGCAATTCTTTCATAGTCTTCAAATAAAAAAGGTATGCAGTGTTCTGATAAGCCGGGTTCTGTAACCCCACCCCGAGGAGCGGAGCGCACTGTCATTTATCTAATTTGCGAGTCACCCCGCAACTTAAGCGTTCTACCCTCCATCGTTGGCCTCAAAGGCCATCGGGCAGGCAACCCTGACTGACGATGGTTTACATGAACTTGCAGCCTCTCATCGACACAGCCCGCCGATCACCCGGCGGCTGGTGGTCTCTTACACCACCTTCTCACCCTTACCGTCTCCGACAAGCCCGGCCAGTGGCCAGGCCGTTTCTGGAGAGGCGGTTGTTTTCTTCTGTCTGCACCTGCTGTCGCCAACAGCTTCCATTTTCAGAAGGAGAGCGCCTTATGCTGCCCGGACTTTCCTCCTCCATCCTTGTCAGGATGTCGGCGACAGGCCGGAACACTGCGATACCATGGCTGCAAAAGTAACAAAAAGATTTGAAAGACGTATGAATTGAGCAAAAAAAAGATTTCATTGCATTAAAATGCCGCGTCACATTCCATGCATGCAATACCCCGGTTATCCGACTGTATAAGAACGCATACCCGACAATCCGATGGAATTTTGTCTGTTTTCATAAGCGGTCATGGAATGACCTTGAAACGGATGCGGAATGTGTGCGACGGCTCGTCCCAGTTGGTGCCGAGCATCTCGAACCGGCCTATCTGCGACGTTGAGCGCACGTGCTTGCCCAGGCACGGGCAGACATCGTAGTCGCCGATGCGCACCAGACGGATAAGCTCCGACGCGTCCTCGGGAAGGCGGTCGAGCCTGACCCCCTCGGGGATGTGGTCGCGGTCAACGGTCTCATAGCTCACGGGCAGGTCGGCGGCTATCAGGCGGTTCATCTCGTCCTCAATGGCCTTCTCCTCCTTGCGCGTGGGCTTATGGTCAAGCTGATAGCTGATTTTGCTCTTGCGTCGCTCAATGTGGGCATTGCGCGACCGCTCACAACCGAACATCCTTACCATCAGCTGGTTGAGAAGATGCTCCGCGGTGTGGGCGGGCGGAAACTCGTCCTTGTTGTGGATGTTGAACACCGTTGCTCTTTCTTCCATCATAGTCTTATCTTCAATACGACGCTGCCATTGGCCGGGAGGCTGACATCTATGGCCCCGTCCGCCTGCAGTCTGACACGTTGTTTAACCTTGTTGAGCAGGTTGACCCCGAAGGTCTCCTTCTCCGGCAGGCCAAGAAACTTGAACGCATGGCCGGGAATGATGACTGCCGCGCCGACGGGCGTTGCCGAAAAATTGGCCACGACCAGCAGCAGGTCCTTGTCTTTCTTGCGGAGGAATGCGAACTGCGCATTCGGATTGAGCCGCCACGACTGGCTGTTGACGTACATCAGGTCGAAGGTCTCGCCCTCGCGGACGGCTTTCTCATGGTTGGCCACCTGAAGCAGCGTGTGGTAGTCCCGCATCAGCTGCCACTGGTCCTTAGGCAGCCTGGCAGGCGAAAAATAGGCTCTGGTGATGCTGTCGACCGACCAGTAGTCAAAGATAGTCGTGCGGCCGTCCCTTCCCGAGAAGCCCTCCTCGTCCATGCCGCGCTCGCCCACTTCCTGTCCGCTGTAGAGCATGAACGGATTGGAGCGGAACAGCAGTGCAACCGCCACCGCCGGCATGGCCTTGCGCGCATCGCCGCAGAAGAAGTCGCTTGCAATGCGCTGCTCGTCGTGGTTCTCAAGAAAATAGAGCATGTGCGGCCAGATGTCGTCGGTCTGCTGCCAGCAGCCGGTGATGGCACTGGCCGGACGGCGGCCGCAGACCACATCACGCAGACAGTCGTACATGCCCACCTTGTCGTAGAGATAGTCGAAGCCTGAGGCGATGTACGTGCGGTACTGGCCGGGATCATACACCTCGCCGATAAAGATAATTTGAGGATGCAGTGCCTTGACGGCAGAAGTGGCATAAGACCAAAACTCATGCGGCACCATCTCGGCCATATCGCAGCGGAAGCCGTCAACACCCTTTGAGGCCCAGAAAAGCAGTATGTCCCGCATCTTCACCCACGTGTTGGGAATGGGGTTAAAGTGAGTGCTGCGGCCGCCTGCGTCGCAATAGTCAACGCCATAGTTGAGTTTCACGGTCTCATACCAGTCGTTGACGCCGGGACAGTTGTCGAAACGGTCGTTTCCCGTGCATTTCGCCGGCATCTCCACATAGGGGGCCTCACCGGCTGCGGGTGCCACAGGACCGACAAACGGCTGCCCGGGGCAATAATAGAAATTGTTCTGGGGATCGAAATGCTTGCCGCTGTCATCAGTCTCGCCAAGGTCGGCCACGCCTTCAGGCCGGCAGACGGAGTGGTACTCGCGCGCTACATGGTTGGGCACAAAATCGATGATGACCTTCATACCGGCGGCATGGGTGCGCGCGACAAGTGCCTCAAACTCGTCCATGCGGTGTGCCACGTCGACGGCGAGGTCGGGGTCGATGTCGTAATAGTCGGCAATGGCATAGGGCGACCCGGCCTTGCCCTTGACCACACAGGGGTGCTGGCGCGGTATGCCGTAGCGGCTGTAGTCGGTGGTTGTGGCGTGGCGGATGACGCCCGTAAACCACACATGGGTGAAGCCCATGGCATGGATTTTCCTCAGTCGTGTGGCGTCAAAGTCATCGAGTTTTCCCACGCCGTTCTCGGCAAGCGTGCCATTGGGCTTGCGCGTCGTGTTGCGGTTGCCGAAAAGGCGTGGCAAAACCTGGTAGATGGTGATTTTCCTCTCCATCGCTTATTGATAAGGCTACAGAAAGTGCGTGTGCGTCGGATTACTCGATGCCGTGAGCGTTGACCGAGCGGTCGATGCGGCCAATCATGCCGCGCAGTGCCTTGCCGGGACCGCACTCGACAAACTCGTCGGCGCCGTCGGCAATCATCTGCTGCACCGACTTGGTCCAGCGCACGGGACTGGTGAGCTGTGCGATGAGGTTGGCCTTAATCTCGTCAGGATTGGTATGGGGCTTTGCATCGACGTTCTGATAGACGGGGCAAGAGGGAGCCGAGAAACTGGTCTTCTCGATAGCCTCCTGCAGCTCATCCTTGGCAGGCTGCATCAGGGGACTGTGGAAAGCGCCACCCACCATGAGGGGCAGTGCGCGCTTGGCACCGGCGCCCTTCAGCTTCTCGCAAGCCTCGGCGATGGCCTCCTTGTCGCCCGAGATGACCAGCTGGCCGGGGCAGTTGTAGTTGGCGGCCACGACGACCTTGCCGCCCTTGCTCACCTCGGCGCATACTTCCTCAATGGTCTCGTCGGGCAGAGCAATGATGGCTGCCATCGTTCCGGGGTTCTTCTCGCAGGCCTTCTGCATGGCATTGGCACGGGCGGCGACGAGCTTCAGGCCATCCTCGAAGCTCAGGGCGCCACTGGCGACAAGCGCCGAGAACTCGCCGAGCGAATGGCCGGCCACCATATCGGGCTTGAAAGCGTCGCCCAGGCATAGGGCCGAGATGACGCTGTGAAGGAAGACGGCAGGCTGGGTGACATTGGTCTGCTTGAGCTGCTCGTCGGTACCCGCGAACATAATATCCGTGATTTTAAATCCAAGAATGTCGTCAGCTTTGTCAAATAGTTCTTTGGCCAAGGCATGGTTCTCATAGAGGTCTTTGCCCATGCCGACAAACTGCGACCCTTGTCCGGGAAAAACGAATGCTTTCATCTTGTTTCTTAATTAATTATCTGATGATGGTTTATACATGCAAAGTTAAACAAAAAAATCCCAATCACCATATGATGAAAGGGATTTTCTGTTGAAATGCTTTACAGTGCAAAATATACTGTCTCGTCAGCCGGGGATTTATTCGGCTGCGGGAGCCTCTTCCTCTTTAGCCTTGTCGGGAGCGGGCTCTTCTGCCTTGGGAGCTTCCTCTGCGGGAGCGCTCTCCTCTGCCTTGGGTGCTTCCTCAGCGGGAGCGGCGGCCTCATGCTCGGCAACGACCTTCACGGGCACCTTCACCTCGACGTCGCGGTGGAAGTGGACGGTAGCCTCGAAGTCACCCACCTTGCGGGCTTCCTTCATCGTGATAATCTTGCGGTCAATCTCAATGCCGAGCTTTGCCAGCTCCTCAGCCACCTTAGCGGCACCGACCGAGCCATACAGATGACCGGTGACGGCAACCTTGGCGGGGATGGTCAGCACGACATCCTTCAGCTGCTCGGCACGCTTCTCGGCATCAGCCTTCAGCGTAGCCAGCTTGGCGGCCTGCTGCTTCAGGTTCTCGGCCAGCACTTTCTTGGCGCTGTCGGAAGCGATGACACCCTTGCCGGTGGGGATGAGATAGTTGCGGCCATAGCCGCTCTTCACGTTAACGATATCGTTCTTGTAGCCAAGTCCGATAATATCTTCTTTCAGTATAATCTCCATGATTAGCCTCCTCCTTTTAATTATTTCATCAAATCAGTTACATAAGGAAGAAGTGCTATCTGGCGTGCGCGCTTGATAGCCTGGGCCACACGACGCTGATACTTCAGCGAAGTACCGGTTATGCGACGGGGAAGAATCTTGCCCTGCTCGTTGAGGAACTTCTTCAGGAACTCGGGGTCCTTGTAGTCAATGTACTTAATTCCGCTCTTCTTGAAACGGCAATACTTCTTCTTGCGGGTGTCGATAGAAGGAGCGGTCAAATAACGGATTTCTGAATTCTTCTGCTCTGCCATGATTTATGCCTCCAATTTTTTACCGAGCTTAGCGCGACGCTTCTCAGCGTATGCCACAGCATACTTGTCGAGCTTGACGGTCATGAAACGAATAACTTTCTCGTCGCGGCGATAGCCGGTCTCGAGGGTGTTGACTACACTGGGCTCAGCGGTGAACTCCAGCAGGCAATAGAAACCTGTGGATTTCTTCTCAATCGCATAAGCCATCTTCTTCAGTCCCCAGGCCTCTTCGTTCAGAATCTCAGCACCATTGTCGGTGAGCAGCTTCTTGAATTTAGCGACCGTTTCCTTCATCTGTTCATCAGACAAAACGGGAGTTAAAATGAAAACGGTTTCGTAATGATTCATACTACTTTTTGAATGAATAATGTTGTTTTTGCAAAAATGCGAGTGCAAAATTACTGAAAATTCCCCAATTCCAGCGGCCACCCACAGACCTAATTTTCGTTTTTAACATTTATTATGCACGCAAGGGAGGCATTAAGTGACGCAGTGACTGCATTTCTTTGTATTTTTGCAGCCGGAAAGACAATCACTTAGTTTTGTCAAACTGATAGGAATGGGTAAAAGGCATTATTCAATGGACAAGCCGAAAAGGGCTGCCTCATGGCTCTGGCGCCTCATTAAGCGTGGCACGGCGCACATCGGCCTGCCGTTTGTTTACGCTGGGGTGCTGCTGATGGGCATATTCTACTTCACGGGACTCACCAATTACAATCTCCTACTCTTGCTCCCGCTGCTGCTCATCCTCTTGGGCATCGTGGGGTATGTGAGGCAGGAAAAGAGGACCTGATCCTTATTTGAATATCTGATAGCTACATTGATTCCTGTTCGGTCATTCCGGGCTCTCGCATAGCGCGGCAGCCCGGAATGAGTTGTTTTTCCGCCGAGGGCATCCAACGGCTATGCCTCATCGGCACTATCCTTGAGGTGCCTTATCTGGTCGATGAGAGACTGGCGCGTCATTTGCTGCTTGCGGTAGAGCTGGATGGAGGAGATTATACCTTATTATATTATAGTTCATTCACTGCTCAACACGTTGGCTCAAATGCTCTTGGAAAGGTTTTATGAGGTAATGAACAACAACTTAGGAGAAAAATAGTACACAATAATGGCCAAGTTTGTGGTTTTCTCAGAATTCGTTGCAATATTTGCTATAATCATCACCATTCAAATTTACACCTATGGTGAAGGATTATCTCGAGGCTTTTGGACTTGCATCCCGTGAAAATGGCAAGATTTTGCAGATGATTACGATACGCATGCAAAAAAATCCTTATTTTTTTCATCTGTCTCCTACCCTGCCCGCTTTTATTTTTGTCTAATAATCAAAGAAGCATCGGTACTCAAGGCCAATAAAACCCAACTTATAATAAAACTAACGAACTATGAGAAAAAGTTTACAAACAGCATGTCTCGCCATGCTAACCGCACTGGCTCTGCCGGCCAATGCAAAGACAGGACACTTCGTCCTCAACTTCGACTGCACCGGCGTGCCGGCCAACCAAGTCTATAATGTCTACAACTATGTAAACAATGAGGCCCACATGGGCGACATGACCTACGGCCTCACCATCAAAGGCAGCATGACAACCTGGATAGACGGCAATTATGAAGGTGTGCAGTTTGGCAACTCTCAATACCAATTAAACTGGGACGGCATCTATTTCAACCTGCCCTTTGCGGGAATGAAGAAGCTGACGCTCACCATGAAAGGCAGTTACTCAACTGGAGGTGGCACATTCTGTGCCGGCTACACAAACGACAAAGGGGACAACTTCACCAGATTCTATTATTCCCGTGATACAACCAATCCCGGCAACGACCCTGTAGAACTGACACCGGTAGCCGGCACACTTACCGAATACACATTCCGCACGGCAGGCTTCCAGCCGGTCAACGGCAATCTGATGTTCAAGATGAATTCTTCGCAGAAGGGTTTCTACCTGCGTCTGCAGAAGATGGACTTAACCTGCGACGTGGCCGAGATACCCGACATGCTCTATACGGCTGTCACCTCCACCTCACCGATAGACTACGCCGCTTCCGGCCTCACCGCCTATGGCGTGACCGTGAAAGACGGCAAGGCCCAGCTTACGCCAGTCTCTGGCCTCACCGCAGCCAACAGCGTGGTGCTGGTCAAGGGTAAGCAAGCTGCCACCTACCCGCTCGTCACCACCAATTCCACAACCGACACCGGCACAGCAGTGACTTCTGAGGTAAAGATTTCCGACGGCACCGTAAAGGGCGACGGCAAGACCGTCTTTGCCTTAGGCAAGGATGCCAACGGCATCGTCGGCTTCAGTCTCGTCGACAACGGGAAGGAAGTGCCTGACGGCACTGGCTACGTGACCGTGACCGATGCCACCACCAGCACCATTCCGCTCGTAGGCCAGAGCCTGGCCGTCTCCGCAGAGGGGTATGGCACGCTCTACGACGGCACCAACAACCTCAGCGTTCCTGCCGGCGCCACCGCCTACACCTATACGGTGGCCAACAACCAGCTGCTCATCAGCAAGACCTACGAAGAGGGCAGTGTTATTCCAAAGGCCACGGGCGTCGTCGTCAAGGCTGCTGAGGGTACCTACGACCTTCCCGTCAGCACCGAGGCCGGAGAGACCGACAAGGCCAACATGCTGAAAGGCACCGACACTGAGGCCACAACCACAGGCGACGGACTCTTCTACATGCTCTCGCTCAATGCTTCCGGTGATCCCGGCTCCATCGGGTTCTACTGGGGCGCGGAGAACGGAGCAGCCTTCACCTGCGCCGCCCACAAGGCCTATCTTGTCGCGCCCGCCACTGCCACGTCGGCCAAGGGCTGGTCGCTTGATACGGCCACGACAGGCATCAGCCACCTCACCACAGGTGCCACAAACAAGGCAGACGACATCTACAACCTCTCCGGCCAACGTGTTGACAGCAGCTATCGTGGCATCGTCATCCGCGGCGGAAAGAAATATTTCAACCGTTAAATGTTTATACTATGAAAACACTATATGTAAAGCCTGCCACCAGGGTGGCAGCAATGGGAAATGACGAGTCCCTGCTCAGCGGTTCGTTGAAAATGAACGACGTGGTAGGCGACAAAGTCCAGAAGAGCAAAGGCATGCTCTGGGACGACAAAGACGACAGTCCATGGAAATGAGGCGAGTTGTGACCAGCGTCCTGCTGATGGTGACGGCATTGGTCTGCCAGGCATCTGATATTTTTCTCGACTTCGACTGCACATCGCAGTCGCCGATGGAGAAAGGCATCACCCTGGCACCCAACCGCCTCACCGTCAAGCAGGACGGCAAGACCTGCACCTTTGAGCACACCTGCAAGGCTCTTTACATTGCCAAAGGTTTCACAGGCCTGCAGCTTGGCGCCACCGACAGCGACTTGCGCAACGGCCCCTATCTCTTCCTGACGACCCCCTTGAAGAGCATCTCGTTCATAGAGATTACAGTCCGCGCCAAGTTCCCCGGCGGATGGCTTGAGGCTGGCAGCACGTCAGACGACAGCCCGATGACCGACTTCAGGCTGTCGGGCACCGACAAGCTGCGTACCAACATGGCCGAGCAGTATGAGACCTACCGTTTTGTACCAGCCGACGGCCGTCCGGCCAGCGGCAACGCCATGATACGCGTGACAAGCACCGTCAGCGGCTTCTTCGTGCGCATACAGTCGATAAGAATCCACTGTAAGGACTAAATTCTCATATTCATCATTACTCATTAATTCTTACCACACCGTTGTGGACAATACGTCATCACTCTTGCAACGCATTCGCTCCGGCAGTCTCGAAGCCTTTCATCAGATTTTCGACCGATACTACGAGCTGCTGTGCAATTATGCGATGCTCATCACACAAGACAGAGCGACTGCTGAGGAAGTAGCCGATGACGTACTGTTCCAGCTTTGGAAAAACCATGAGTGTCTTCACATTGACAACCTCGAGCATTACCTGCTGCGCGCAACACGCAACCGTTCCATCAACGAGCTGACCGTGATGAGGCGCCGTCACGAGGTGAACCAGAGCCTGTTGCCCGACACCTACTTCAAGGAATGCGAGAAACTGCTCACCTGTGACAGCACGCCGCTCGACGACATGGTGCTACAGGAGTACCGACGAAGACTCGACAAGGCCATCAGCGAGATGCCGACCGGCATGCAACGGGTATTCCGACTCAGCCGCGAGGAAGATATGAGCTACAACGACATCGCCAACAAGCTTGGCATATCGGTCAATACCGTAAAATACCAGATTAAGGCTGCGCTGGCCACCCTCTCGAAGAAAGACCTGAGAAAATAGTAACCATGAATCCTTTAATACAATGACAAAGTAAATTCCCACACCCATTTATCATGAGCAAAGGCAAGACCACATCCGACAAGAACCAGCAGGAGCTGCAGTCATTGTGCGACGAGATGTTTGCCGGCTGGCAGCACTTCGACAGCGAAGAGGCCGAGTGCCGCTTTGTCAAGCGCATCTTCAGCAGCCACCGCCGTCACCGCATGGTCAGGCTCTACGCCTGGGCTGCCGTGGCAGCCTCGTTGCTCGTCTTGACAGGCATGGCTCTGGCCTGGCACCACGAAGCCGACCGCCCCGAGCTGGAGCCTGTAGTCTGCGAGACACGCATGAAAGCACCCTCCGGCCGTGACCTTGTCATCATACTACCCGACAGCAGCCGCGTCAGACTCCGTTCGGGGTCAAGTCTGGCTTTTTCAAGGGGGTACGGCTACAGCCATCGTGAGCTGACCCTTGACGGTCAGGCCGTATTCAATGTCAGGCACCGGGACAGCATGCCCATGCGCATCCACACCCCGCATCTCGTCGTCACTGACTTGGGAACCGTGTTCAGGGTGAGCGACAGGGCATCATACCGTAACGCGTCGGTCACTCTCTACAGCGGAAAAGCCTCCGTGCAGGGCAAGCGGCCTATGGCAAGACCCTATACGCTCGAGCCACACGAGAGCATCACCGTCAATCCCGATGGCGAGCTTGTTGCCTGGACACGACCGGCAGACCGGCCCAAGCCAAAAACCACAGACAACGACCTCTTCTTTGAGAGCACGAGGCTGGAGGACATCGCACGCAGGCTTTCCAAGGTCTATCATGTCGACATCAGCGTGGCACCACGCATCAGAGGCCAGCGGTTCGACGGCTATTTCAACAGCAAGGACGACAAGCTGGAAGACATACTTGACGCAATCTCGCAGTCAGAAGGCCTTCACTATTCAAGGGAAAGGGACAACTACCGAATTCATTAATTCAAGACTCCACTTCAAATTAAACCAAAACAATATGCATCTAAAAACCTTATTAGTGGCACTCATCCTGATGGGGAGTACCCAAGCCTGGGGCCAGAGCATAACCGTCAACATACCCTCCATGGGTGTGAAGAAGGCCATGGCCCAAATGCGAAAACAGACAGGCTATGCCTTTGTCTTCAAGTCGAACCTTATTGATGCCTCACAGAAAGTGAGCATCAAGGGTACCTACCAGCTCCGCAAGGTCATTGAGCGCATGTTGCAGGGTCAGCATGTGAAATATACCATACAGGGCAAGTTCATCATTCTCAGCAAAGACACCCCCACGCCCGCACCATCGCCTGCCAGACCCGTCCAGACACAGCCGCTGAGGCAGGGCGCCAAAACAATCAACGCATCAGGCACCGTGACCGACAAGAAGGGCGAGCCATGCGTGGGGGCCACCGTCACCGTGCGCGGCACCAAGACTGCCGTCGTGACCGATGCCAACGGCCATTATACCGTCCAGGCTCCCGAGGGCGAGTGGCTTGACATCAGTTATGTGGGCTTTATCCCGGTCACGGTAAAAGCAGGCGAGAATAGACGCACCGTCATGGCCGAAGACTCCAGGCTCCTCGACGATGTGGTGGTAGTGGGCTATGGCACACAGCGCCGCGCCGACCTGACCGGTGCCACGTCATCCATAAGGGGCGACGAGCTCAGCGACCACGCCTCGCCCAACCTCGACGCACAGCTCGAGGGAGCCTTACCCGGCGTCGAGATTATACGCAACAGCGGCGATCCCGCCACAGCTGCCGATGTGCATGTGCGTGGTGTTACCACCATCTCCGACAGCAGTCCGCTCATCATCGTGGACGGCATGCCCGCCAACTCCCTCAACGACATCAATCCCAACGATGTCGACCGTATTGACGTGCTAAAGGATGCCGCCACAGCCGCCATCTATGGCGCACGCGCCGCCGCAGGCGTCATCATCGTTACCACCAAGCGCGGTCAGGACAGCTCGCTGCGCCTGTCGTACGGCTTTGAGGCCGGCTACGACAAGCCCACCGCCAAGCCTGAGTATGCCGGAGCCGTGGACTGGATGAAAGCCGTCAACGACCTAAAATACAACGACGGCGCAGGCTCGCACTATTCGGTCTATAGCGAGGACTACATCAACCAGTATGCCGCCAACCATGCCGCCAACCCCGACCTCTACCCCGACACCAACTGGCAGAAAGCAATGCTCAAGGACGGCACCTCCCACCAGTCGCACACGCTCTGGCTCGCCACTGGCACCGAGAGCCTGAAGAGCCGCCTCTCAATCAACTATTATAAGGCAAATTATCTTGAGCCCAACGCCAAATATGAGCGTTACAACATCAACATTGGCAATGACTACTATCTTGACAGTCACTTCAGCGCACAGCTCGACTTAGCCATCATCTACAACCATGGCCACATGCCCATGACCAACGGCTACACCGAAGCCCGACAGTATGCGCCGATATATGCGGCCAAGTGGAGCGACGGCACCTACGCCTACGCCAAGGACGGATGGAACCCGCTGGCAGCCGTCAAGGAGGGCGGCAGCTCAAACAACCGCTACGCGCGTTTCCGCGGCAAGCTGCAACTCAACTACAAGCCCATACAGCAGCTCACCATCAGTGCGGCCGCCCAGCCCAACTGGTACCTGCAGCACTCGAAGACCTACCGCAACCTCGTCACGCTGCGACAGCTCAACGGCGACGAGATCTACTGTACGTACTTCACGTATCGCGACCTCAACGAATACCACAAGAACGTGCGTGAGCTCACCTTCCAGCTCTATGCCAACTACCAGCAGAAGTTCGGGCAGCACAGCCTGGAGGCCATGGCCGGATACGAGAGCTACAGCTACGACACCTACAATGTGTCGGCCACACGCAAAGGCTTCGATGTTGACATTCCCTATCTCGACCTTGGCGGGCTTGACAACATCCAAAACGGTGGCAGCGGCACCCGTCACGCCTACCGCTCCTATTTCGGAAGAGTGAAATATGATTACGCAGAACGTTATCTGGCGCAGGTCAATGTGCGTACCGACGGGTCGTCGCGCTTTGCCAGCGGCCACCGCTGGGGCACTTTCCCCTCGCTCAGCGCCGCTTGGATTATCTCAAGAGAGCCTTGGTTCCGCCGCGGCACGGTGACGTTTCTGAAGCTCAGAGGCTCGATGGGCCAACTCGGCAACGAGCGTATAGGGTCCGATTTCCCCTATGTCGGCCTGATGACGCTCCTTGACAACTACCTCCCCAACAGCTCGGGAAGCACCACCACCACAAAGAGCGCGGCGCAGATTACCTACGCCTACAACGACATCACCTGGGAGACTACCACCACCTATGATATAGGTGTTGACCTCGGACTCTTCAGCAACAGACTGCAAGTGAACTTCGACGGTTACTACAAGAAGACCCGCGACATGCTGATAAGTGTGGGATTTCCCTCTTTCTACGGCTACAACTCACCCATGGCCAATGCAGCCGACATGCACACCACAGGCTGGGACCTCGAACTGCAATGGAAGGACAAGATTGGCCCCGTCAGCTATGGAGCCAAGGCCAACGTGTCCAACTACTTCTCAAAGATGGGCTACATGGGCGACAAGATAGCCACGCTCGGAACCCGGGTGGCAATGAAAGGCACGTATTACAACGAGTGGTACGGCTATCGCAGCAATGGCATCATCACCAATGAGGCTGCGATGACAGATGCCTCTGGAAAGAGAATACCCGTGGTCAACGCCAACGATAGTCCAGGCTGCCTGAGCTATGTCGACCAGGACGGCGACGGCCGCATCACCGACAAGGACCGCGTGCTGTTGGGCAACTCACTGCCGCAATACCAGTACGGCGGACAGCTTTGGGCCAAGTACAAGGACTTCGACTTCAACCTAACGTTCAATGGCGTGGGCTACTGGAAACGGCGCATGCTTGAAGACTGGATACACCCGAACGTGGCCTCCGCGCAAAGCATTGCCAAGTACATGATTGGCAATTACTGGAGCAGTATGAACACTGATGAGCAGAACGCCAGGGTCAAGTACCCGAAACTCACGGCCACAAATACGGAGAGCATCTATGCCATGAGTGACTTCTGGCTGTTCAACGGTGCCTACTTCCGCGTGAAGAACATCACCTTAGGCTATACGGTGCCTCAGCAGCTGATGAGGAAATACGGCATTCGCCGTCTGCGCTTTTACGTTAGCGTCAACGACCTGCCCGCCATTGCCCCGAACTATCCCAAGGGATGGGACCCAAGCTACTACTATAGCTCCGGGCAATACATCATGACCTCATATACCTTCGGTCTGATGCTGAGCTTCTAAGACACTGCACTCCAAACAGCACGTCCAAAGTTTCAAATAAGACAAATCATAAAATCAGAAACCAACATGCAAAACAATCAGTCAATATATAGTCACTGTAAAGTCCTGTTAAAGAGAGGACTGGTGGCAGTCGTGTCGGGAGCTTTGGTCACCGCCTGCGCCGACCTCGACTTAGACCCTACGATGCAGGTGCCGGAAAAGAGCTGGTATGCCAACTACACCGAGTACCTTGAGGCGGCCAACAACCTGCTCTCAGATGCCTTCTACCCTATCGACGACATCACATGGAGCGACAACATGGTGAACCGTACAGGGACCAACGAGTTTGTAAGCGGCGCACTAACCTCCACCAACTCCACGGTAAGCTCGCGATGGACAGCCCACTACAAGTGCATCACAAGAGCTCTGAAGCTAAAAGCCCAGTTGGACAATGCCGCGGAGCGAGGGCTCAGCGAAGCCCAAATCCAGCAGCTGCGGGGAGAGGCTTACTTTGCCTTAGGCTATTCCTACGGCATGCTGGCCACCTACTGGGGCGACGTGCCACTCTACAAGCACGAGATACCCCTCAGCGAGGCCTACAAGCTGGGGCGCTCTCCCAAGAGCGAAGTGCTTGACTACACCTACAGTTGCCTTGACTCTGCCGCCCTGTTGCTGCCCTCCAAATACGACGGCGTTATCCGGCCTACAAGGGGAGCCGCCCTGGCTTTCGCCATGCGCTATGCGCTCTTCCAGAGCGACTGGCAGCGTGCGGCTGACTATGCCAAGGCCGTGATGGACATGAATGTCTATCAGCTCTACACTTACTACACCGGCCTGTTCAACAATCCCGCCTCGTCTGAGTACATCTGGCGGCTACAGGGCGACGCCTCACACAACCATTCGGTATATATCTTTGGCAACATTAGAAACTTCCTGTCGCGAAAGAGCGGTGGCTATGCGGCCTTAATACCGACGCTCGACCTGCTCTGCTCCTACACTTGTACCGATGGGAAACCCATCGACCAGTCGCCGCTCTACAACCCGAAAGACCCATTTCAAAACCGCGACCCAAGGCTCTTCAAGTGCATACAGCCGTTCAAGACCAAATACAGCCGCGACTATGCACAATATGAGGCCGCCAAGACCAACGGGACGTTCAGCAGCAAATATCCAGACTATTTGGAGTTAGGCTACGAATATACGCCCAACCCTTACGCCACGCAGCTCTACAACGCGATCAGCAAGAAGATGGAGAGCAACACCGACTCCAAGGCAGTGTCGGAATACGCCTCCTATACGGGACTGACCATGCGAAAGTACGTCGGCATAGGCTGGGCAAACTGGGGCAACACCTACGGGGCTGCCTACAATGCCTACCCTTACCTGCGCTATGCCGAGGTGCTGCTCAGCTATGCCGAGGCCATGAACGAAATGGGCAAGTGCACGCAGTCCATCCTCGACGCTACCGTGAACAAGGTGCGTGCCCGCGCTTACTACGGAACCGGCGACAACAGTTACCCGCGCGTGATGATGACCACGCAGCAGGAGGTGCGCAAAGCCATACGCATGGAGCGCCGCATGGAGTTCGCCTTTGAGTCGATACGCTACCGCGACCTGCTGCGCTGGCGCATAGCCGACAAAGTGTTTACCCGTCCGTCATGGGTGCTCTCACGAAGCTGGTCGGGCTCGCCCCAGTGGAACGGCAAGACCGGCTCAGAGTCGAATGTCACGCTCAGCGACGACTTCAAGCGGCTGCTGAAGAACTGGGACGACGGCAACTATCCCGTGGGTGGCGTTCCTCCCATCGACGAGGACGGCATCCCCGACCTCAGCGGAATGGCTGAAAAGGGATACATAGAGAAACTCACGCAGCCCTCATTCGACAAGGACAAAGACTACCTCTGGCCCATCCCCTACGATGACTTGCTCGTAGACAAGAACCTGAAGCAGAACCCAAAATACTAAAATATCTATGTATAGGACTTTCATCCTGCTTGCCACCCTCTTCCTGCTCTCCTGCGGGGAGGAGGTGTCGGGCAGCGACAAGTACAGGCTGGTATGGAGCGACGAGTTCAACGGGCCGGCCATCGACACGACATCCTGGAACTTCATGCACGGCTGGGCCTGGAACGACGAGGACCAATACTACACCAGCGATGCTGCCAACGCCTACATCAAGGACGGACACTTGGTGATTGAGGCCCGGCGCGTCCATCAGCCCAACCCTCAATACAAGCCGGGAACAGACGACAACAGCACAAGGCGGGAATACATCAGCTACACGTCGGCGCGCCTCAACACAGAGGGCAAGCACGAGTTTGTCTACGGCCGCTTTGAGATGCGGGCCAAGCTGCCCTTAGGCGGCGGCGCATGGCCTGCTTTCTGGACCCTCGGCACAGGCCGGGACTGGCCCGACAATGGTGAGATAGACATCATGGAGATGTACCGGGTCAACGGAGAGAATGCCATTCACGCAAATGTGGGATGGGGCTCCGACAAGGCACTCAACCCCGTGTGGGACGCCCAAAGCATGCCCATATCCCACTTCATGGTTGATGACCCTGCTTGGGGCGAGAAGTTCCATGTCTGGCGGATGGACTGGACGGAGCAGTACATCCGGCTCTACGTGGACGACACGCTGATGAACGAGACGCTGTTGCGGCAGACTGTCAACGCTGAACGGGGCGGAAACATCAATCCTTTCAGGGGACTGCCGCAATACATACTGCTCAACTTGGCCATCGGAGGCAACTGCGGCGGTCAGATTGACGACTCGGCCTTCCCGATGCGCTATGTGATTGACTATGTCAGGGTGTATCAGAAGAAGGACAAAGGCAACAACATACAATAAGAGCAACTATGAGTACAAGAAGAGATTTCATTAAACAGCTTGGCTTGCTGTCGGCAGCCGCGACTATCCCTACCCTCGGCAAGGCCGCCGGTCTCGGATTGGGTGACCAGACAGACAAACCCGCAAGTCAACCGGCCAACGGCTTGGCCGACAACGGCCCCATGTCGTCATGGGACGTAATCGTAGTGGGCGGTGGCCCCGGCGGCTGCACAGCCGCCATCTCCGCCGCACGCGAGGGTGCCAAGGTTCTTCTCATTGAAGACTCTGGGCAGCTTGGTGGTCTGGGTACCATCGGCATGGTGCCCGCCTGGTGTCCGTTTACCGATGGCGAGAAAGTCATCTATCGTGGACTTGCCCAGCGCATCTTCAGGGAGGCCAAGAAAGGTGTACCCTTTGTCGATAGGTTTACGTGGGACTGGGTACCCATCAATCCCGAATGGCTCATGCTGGTCTATGACAAGATGGTGACCGAGGCTAAAGTGCAGGTGTTGTTCTTTTCACGCGTGTGTGATGTGAAAAAGAGTGCCGACGACACCATAGAGGCCGTTGTCGTGGCCAACCAGCGCGGACTCTCCACACTCAAAGCCAAAGTCTTCATCGATGCCACCGGCAACGGGAGCCTCTCCATGTGGGCTGGAGCCAAGTACAAGCTCGGCTACGATGATGCCGGACATCAGCAGGCCTCCACACTCTGCTTTGAGATTGCGGGAGTCAATGTGGCAGACTACAACAACGGTGCCAATCTTTGGGGAGGGCCCGACACCGTAATCGAACAAATGAAGAAGACAGGGAAGTATCCGTTGATAGACGGCCATTTCTGCAACAACCGCGTTGACGGTGACGTAATAGGCTGTAATGCCGGACACCTGCATGTCCAGGACACCACGGACCCATGGCAGGTGTCAGAGGCCATGTTGAAAGGCAGACAAGTGGCCTGGCAGCACATTGCCGCACTTAAGGAAGGCAAGCCCTCGACCTTTGGCAACGCCATTCTCTCGCGCACTGCCACCGTTTTGGGAATAAGGGAAAGCAGGCGAATCGAGGGCGACTACACGCTGACCTTGTCTGACTGGGAGGCACGCCGCTCATTTGACGACGGAATAGGACGCAACTGCTATTACATCGATATCCACGGAAAGGAAGGCAGCCACAAGGAATACGGACGTGGAGAGTCACACGGCATCCCCTACCGTTGCCTTACACCGAAAGGACTGAAAAACCTGCTCACCGCTGGACGCGACATCTCTGTTGATGCTGACGTGTTTGGCTCCACCCGCATCATGCCCTGCTGCCTCGTCGTGGGCGAGGCAGCAGGCATGGCGGCCCAACATGCCATCACCGAGACAGACGGCAACGTGCATACCATAGATATACAGCACCTGCGCAAGCGCCTGCAGGAAGTGGGGGCATGGCTGTAAGTATACAATTCCACAAATGAAAATGAAACTCGCTCTCCTTATCATTTCACCAATACTGGTGCTGGTACACGCCTTACCGTGTGCGGCAAAAGACAAGGCCATTGCATCACCCGACGGCCTGCTCACCGTCACCCTAACCGACAGCGGCGGAAGTCCGGCCTATGCCATATCCCTTGGCAGACAAGAGGTGATGCGGCCCTCAAGCCTCGGCCTCGTCACCGACTTTGCCGACCTGACCCGTGGCATGTCAATCACCGGCATCCGTGACTACACGGTAGACAGACACTATGCCATGACGCGCACCAAGAAGGCGCATAGCGACTTCAAGGCCAACGCTGCCGACGTGACATTCACCAATGCAATAGGCCTGTGTTTCATCGTCACTATCGTCGTTGACAACAACAATGTAGCCCTGAGATACACCATACCAAGGCAAAAGGGGAACAGTGCCGGTTGCGCCGTCATCCGCCGTGAGGCTACCAGTTTTCGTCTCCCAGATGGAACTACGACCTTCCTTTGTCCGCAAACCGCACCAATGACAGGCTGGGAGCGCACCAAGCCCTCCTATGAGGAGGAATACACCGCTGACGCTCCCATGAGTGCCAGGTCAAAATACGGAGTGGGCTACACTTTCCCATGCCTTTTCCATGAGCAGGCGGCCGACAATGGCGGGAAGTCCGATTACTGGGTACTTATCTCAGAGACCGGCGTTGACGGCGGTTATTGCGCCAGCCGGTTAGGTGACTACGATTCACAGTCAGGCTACACCATAGCCTTCCCGCAGTCTGGCGAGGACAACGGCAACGGCTCAGCCACACCCGGCATCTCCCTGCCCGGCTCTACACCCTGGCGCACCATTACCGTCGGACAGGGACTGGCACCCATCGTAGAGACCACAATATCCTTTGATGTTGTGGAACCCAAATACCAGGCATCGGGTGAATACAAGCCGGGACGCTACACCTGGAGCTGGCTCATCTGGCAGAACAACTCCATCAATTATGCTGATCAGGTGAAATTCATCGACCTGGCCGAACGTTATGGTTATGAGTACGTACTCATTGATGCCAACTGGGACTCTAACATTGGAAGAGAAGGCATTGCACGTCTCGCAGATTATGCCAAAGCGAAAGGCGTGAGGCTCATCCTATGGTACAACAGCAATGGCTACTGGAACGACGCGCCCCAGACGCCACGCAATATCATGAACGACGCCATCCGGCGTAAGCAAGACATGGAGTGGATGGAGCGCACCGGCATTGCAGGCATCAAGGTGGATTTCTTTGGGGGCGACAAACAAGAGACCATGCAGCTGTACGAAGACATTCTGAGCGACGCCAACAGCCACAACCTGGCCGTTATCTTCCATGGCTGCACCCTGCCCCGCGGTTGGGAAAGGATGTACCCAAACTACGTTGCCTCGGAAGCCGCTCTCGCCAGCGAGAATGTCTATTTCATGGAACACCATGCCAAGAACGAGGGATTTGAAATGACCATGCACCCGTTCTGCCGCAATGCGGTGGGCAGCTTCGACTGGGGCGGCATCATCCTAAATCGTTATCTAAGCCGTGACAATCGCAGTCGGCATCGTCGATACACCAGCAATGCTTTTGAGCTGGCGACCGCCATCACCAACCAAACGAGCATCAACTGTGTGGCCGTGACACCTGAGGCCGACTCCACTCTCAATGCCGCAGAGCGTGACTTTCTCAAGGCTCTTCCCACAACTTGGTCAGACACGAGACTCATTGCCGGCTACCCTGGCCGATATGCTGTCATAGCACGAAAAGACGCTGCCTCAGGTAAATGGTACGTCGGAGGTTTGAACGGGATGGATAAGCCACTGCGTCTCACGCTGCACTTGCCGATGTTGGCCGGACAGAAAGTAATGCTTTTAACCGACGGCAAGCAGCGAGAGGCAGTGAAAGGCTTTGCAAAAATAGGGAAAGACGGTCATCTGAGCGTATCGCTTCAATCCTTGGGCGGCATTGTTATCAGCTCACTGTAAAGGAGACTTGTGGCCGTAAACGATTGGCGGCCGGCTTGATGCCGGCCGCCACATTGATTTGTACGGATAATCTCTAATGACTTAACCCAACTTATTCCTCGTCGGGAATAATCAACTTGTAGCCCTGGCCGTGGATATTGATGATTTCCACCTGGTCGTCTTCCTTCAGATGCTTACGCAGTTTGGTGATATAGACGTCCATGGAGCGGGCGTTGAAATAGTTGTCGTCAATCCAGATGGTGCGGAGGGCATCATTGCGCTTCAGTATTTCGTTGGCATGCGAGCAGAGCAGCGCCAACAGCTCATTCTCCTTTGTGGTGAGCTTTGTCTGCTTGTCACCGATGGTGAGCAACTGCTTCTGCGTGTCAAAAGTGTAACGGCCAATCTTGTATTTCGTGCTTTCCCGGTTGCGCTTGCCACGCACACGGCGCAGAATGGCCTCCACACGCTTCACGAGCTCTTCCATGGAGAAAGGCTTCGTAATGTAGTCGTCAGCGCCCTTGTCGAAGCCCTCAAGCACATCATCTTTCTGTGTCTTCGCAGTAAGGAACACGATAGGCACCTGCGAATTGATTTGCCGGATGTCCTGCGCCAGCGTGAAGCCGTCTTTCTTTGGCATCATCACGTCGAGGATACAGATGTCGAACTTGTCCTTCTGGAACTCGCGGAAGCCCACTTCGCCGTCAGGACACAGCGTAGCGTCGAAGCCCTTGGCTATAAGATACTCGCAAAGAAGCGTGCCGAGGTTCTCATCATCCTCGCAAAGCAGAATTTTAGTCTTTTCTTCCATTGTCGTAAGTTTTTTGCCTAAACCATCCCCGTCAACACTCTCATTACTGGGACGGAAGTCAGCGATTTAACATTGAATTATCTATTATTAATTTTGTTCTGTATTTAATCTTCCTTGATAACAGGCAATTTGATGGTGAAAGTCGTACCCTTGCCAAGGTCACTGTCGACCTTTATCTCGCCGTCGTGCAGGTCAACGACTTTTTTGACGTAAGCCAGTCCAAGGCCGAACCCTTTCACGTCGTGTACGTTACCTGTATGCACCCGGTAGAACTTCTCGAAAATTTTCTTCAAGTCCTCTTTTTTCATGCCCAGACCGTTGTCGCTTACCGAGAGGTAGAGCCACTTGTCGTCGTTCCAGGTCTTCAGCGTGACATTGAGCGGCTGCTCGGGCTTGTGGTACTTGACAGCATTGTCCATCAGGTTGAAGATGACATTCTGGAAGTTGACCTCGTCGACATAGATAGTGGAGTCGACCGCCTCAATGTCCACAAAAATCTTGCCGCCGGTGTGCTCGACACGCAATGAAAATGAGTTGGCTATCGACTCCACCATCTCGTTGAGGTCAAGGCGTTTCTTCTTGAATGACGACTTTTTCCGGTCGAACATCGACATCTGCAGCACTTTCTCCACCAGGAAACGTAGGCGCTTGGTCTCGTCGCTGATCACCCCCACAAGGTGCTTTATCATCTTGTCGGTTTTCGGCACCGTGTCGTCGTTGAGCATCTGCGCGGCAAGCGAGATGCTGGCAATCGGCGTCTTCAGCTCATGCGTCATGTTGTTGATGAAATCATTTTTCATCTCACTGTAGCGCTTCTGCCTGAAGCTGACCACTATCGTGAAGATGAAAGTTACTATCAGAATGAGCGTGAACACAATGCTCGGTATCATGAAGCGGATACTGGAGAAGATATAGCTGTTGATGTCGGGAAAATGAACGCGCAGCACACCCATCCGCGAGGGCGACTCGTTGCGGTAGAGCGTCTGGGTATAGGTAAACTCCGACCCCTCATCGCTGTAATCGGGGCAACGGTAAACCTCACGTCCGTCCTGCGTACTGACAGTGAAATGATACGGGATGTTGATGCCGTTGTTGATGAGTTCTGCCTTGATGTCCTGATCGAGGATGCGGAAGTTTACACGCTGCTGCAACGGCTTCTCAGAAGAAGAATAGAGCATGTTCATCACCACCTCGTCGAGCAGGGCACGCTGATAGACATAACGGTTCTTCACGAGTTCCTGCAGCGAGCGGCTGGCGGCATTGTTGGAGCCGGTGTCATTGCGCAAGATCATGGCCTTGGGAATGTTCACCGGCTTGTTGGTCATCGTCTTCAGCTTGAACGTGACAAACTGCTCGCCGCTTGCGGCAGTGCCTCCGGCATCAGCATTCGTTGCCACCTTGCTGCTGTCCCGGCCCGTGCGTGAACGCTGCGACGACATGTCGCGCTCGAGAAACCGCAGCGTCTCGTTCAACTCCAGGTTGCGGGATGCCTGATAGAGGGCCCGGTTGACACTTTCGTCAAACTGTTCCTTCTTCATATCAGCCATCTCACGCATGTAGGTGAGCTGCAGGCCAAGCAGAATGATGAAGGACAGTCCCATGATGATGGCTATTGACCAAATGGTTTTCTTCTTCATGCCGCAAAGATAGGCAAAATCTTAATCGCTTAACATTTAAGTGTTAATAATAATCACTATTTTAGATAATATTAATAACTCTACAACATTTAGATTTATATAAGGAATTAATAAGGGCACTGCACGTCAAGATGCAGTGCCTTCCTTGTTATCCTTTCATCAATACTTCCTTACCTTATTTTCCACTTGACTATTATTGATCTGTGCGGTTATTGCGAGGCTACTCCGCTTTTTTCTCTTTTTGACTGTCTTGACAACAGTTGCCTTGTGAACTCTTGCACTGGCCTTTGCTGTCCTGAGACTCGTTGCCCTTACCGAGCTGTCCTTGCCGTCCATGCCGGCCACGTCTTCTGTTCTTCTTGTTCTGCTCATAAGTTTTCTGCTGGTCGGCAGTCAGAATTTCCTTCAGCTTCTTCTCATACTCCTGGCGCATATCGCTTTTGTTGGATGCCTGCTTCTGCATCTGCTCCACCATATCCTTGTTCAGGGCAAGCACTTTCTTCTTCTGACTGTCGGTGAGGCTCAGCTCCTTTGCCAAGCGCTCGGTCATCGCTGTGGCATTCATCTGGCGGTGGCCGTTCTGTCCGTGGCCGTTACCTTGTTGGTTACTGCTCTGTGCCATTGCAACCGACATCGTCAGGGCTGCTATTACTGTCAAAACAATCTTTTTCATAAGTGTGACTAAATTAAATGGTTGATGTTAATTGTTGTGCGCACGCTATATTGATGGGAAAACGGTTTAAAAGTTTAAGCACAATCCCACAATTTAATAATAATTATCAACTTTTCGACATATATGGGCGGGGTTTATCCCCGCCCTAACCCCGCAGGATAACACGTGATTATTTCCCA
>CABVDL010000018.1 GCA_902497035.1 uncultured Prevotella sp. | reverse complement strand
GCCGTTCTCATCCCGCCACGGGGCCATCCGCATCCAGTTCTTGCTTTGGTTGCGGAAGATGCCCCAGTGGTTGTTGAAGTTCTGCTGCACTTGCCTCATCTGCTTCATCGCTGCCTGCTCGGCGTATTTCTGCATGCGGGTGTCGAGCGTGGTGTAAATCTTCAGTCCGGAGCTGTAGAGGTCGTAGCCATTCTCGTCGCACCAGTCCTTGAGGTAGTCGGCGATGGCCTCACGGAAATACATGGCCTGTCCGTCGTAGTTCTCCTCCACCTTGAAGTGAAGCTCGATGGGCAGCTGCTGCAGTGAGTCGCAGGAGGCTTTGGTGAGGTCGCCGTGCGCATACATGTTGGACAACACGACGTTGCGGCGCCGCTTGCTGTTCTCGGGGTTGGTCTTCGGGTTGTACATCGTCGTGGCCTTCAGCATGCCGACAAGCACGGCGCAGTCCTGCGTCGAAAGGCTGTCGGGAGTGGTGCCGAAGTAGGTCTTGGAAGCCGTCTTGATGCCGTAGGCATTGTTGCCGAAGTCAACGGTGTTGGCATACATCGTGATAATCTCGCGCTTGTTATAGACCGTTTCCAGTTTAGTGGCGATAATCCACTCCTTGCTTTTGACAATGAGTATCTTCAATCCTGGGATTTTCCCCAATAGGCCCGTGCTGTACTGAGAGCGCACGCGGAACATGTTTTTGGCCAGCTGCTGGGATATGGTAGATGCGCCTCGACCGTCGTGACGCAGCAAGGCGTCTTTGATGGAGGCGAAAATGCCCACAACGTCAACGGCCATGCCGCGCGGACGTTTGTAGTAGCGCTCATCCTCGGTGTCGATGAGGGCTTTGAAAAAAGCGGGATTTATCTGGTCGTATTTCACCGGGGTGCGGTTCTCATTGAAATATTTTCCAATGAGAACTCCGTCGGCACTGTAGATTTCCGAGGCTTGGTTGGTGGGAGGATCCAGGATGCCCGAGAAATAGCCGGGGCTTTTGCCGAACAGCCAAAGGAAGTTGATGTCAACAGCTCCTAAGTAAATGAGGATCAGGGCAATGAAAGAGACGAAGCCAATAAGGGTCTTGGTGTACCAGGCACGTCCCTTGTACAGGCCTTTATACCAAGGCCAGAAGCCGCGCGCCTTGCGCATGCACCAACCCAGAAAGGCTTTTACTTTTTTCATGTTTGCTTTTTATAATGAGTATTGCCGGAAATCAAGCCGGACAATGTATGATTATATGCAAAATTAGGAAATAACGCCGTTATATCAATATCTCGTCTATATAATTTAAGATTTCTTCAATGTTGGAGGGCTGGAACCATTTGATGCTTGTGTCTTTCTTAAACCAGGTAAGCTGTTTGCGCATGTAGCGGCGAGTGTTCGATTGTATTTCACGGATGGCCTCGTCGCGCGTTATCAGTCCGTCAAGATAGTCGAACATTTCCTTGTATCCTACTGTATTGAGCGCGTTGAGTTCGCGGTGGGGATAAACAGAAAGGGCCTCCTGCTCAAGCCCTTGGTCCATCATTTGCAGCACTCTCTCGTTGATGCGCTCATACATCTCACCGCGCGGCCTGTTGAGTCCGATTTTCACGATGCGGAACGGACGTTGCTTGACCTCATTGGTACGAAACGATGTGTATGTGCGGCCGGTCATGTGACAGATTTCAAGAGCATGCACCACCCGGCGCGGATTGTGACGGTCAACGACGGCCCAATGCCCGGGGTCGAGGCGGTGAAGCTCTTCCACAAGTGCCGGCAGGCCCTCCTCTGCCAGACGGCGTTTCATCATGGCGCGGGTCTCGTCGTCAACGGTGGGGATGTCGTCAATGCCCTTGCATACGGCGTCAATATACATCATGCTGCCGCCCGAAAGCAAAGCGGTGGAGTAGGGGGTGCCGTCCTCTTGTCCGCTGTACAGCCGGCCGAGGAGCTGCAGGCAGTCTTCTTCATAGAGAGAGGCACTGTAGTAGTCGGTGATGTGGTGATTGCCGACGAAATAATGCTTTGCTTTGGCCCGTTGTGCGTGTGTCGGCGCTGCTGTGCCGATGGGCAGCTCGGTGAAAATCTGACGGGAGTCGGCATTGATGACCGGCACACCGAGGTGATTGGCCACAGCGATGGCCACTTCTGTCTTGCCGACTCCCGTAGGTCCGAGGAGGACAAAGAGTATGGGGGCTGCGTCCTTATCGGATGATACCACGCTTTGAAGCTCTGACAAAGTCGATGATGTATTGCACTTCGGGGGTTACCTGCAGCTCGCTTTCAATCTTCTTGATGCCGTCTGCCAGTATGCCCTCGCTGTAGAGCGTGCGATAAGCGTTGTGGATGAGTTCTATGAGGTCATTGCTGAATCCGTGGCGACGCAGTCCGACGAGGTTGACGCCGGCATAGCGTGTGGGTTCCTTGCCGGCTATAATATAAGGAGGAATGTCCTGGCTGAAGCGGCAGCCGCCTTGAATCATCACGTATCCGCCGATGTGACAGAACTGATGACAGAGAACGGTGGCTGAGATGATGGCATTGTCGTCGATGGTAACCTCACCGGCGAACTTTGTTGAGTTGCCGATGATGCAGTGGCTTCCAAGCACGCAGTCGTGTGCCAGGTGCATGTTCTCCATCAACAGGTTATGGTCTCCTACGACGGTCTTTCCCTTTGAGGCAGTGCCACGGGAGATGGTGACGTTCTCGCGGATGCTGTTGAAGTCACCGATCTGGCAAATGGTGTCCTCGCCCTTGAACTTCAGGTCCTGCGGCTTTGTTGCGATGCTTGCGCCGGGGAAGATCTCGTTGTTGTTGCCAATGCGGGCTCCGTAGTTTATGGTAACGCTGTTTTGCAGCACGTTGTTGTCGCCCAAGACAGTGTTGCGGTCGATGTAGCAGAAAGGCCCAATGATGTTGTTGTCACCCAATTTGGCCTCTGGATGTACGTATGCTAAGGGACTGATTTGATTCATTATCTGACTGAGCTTATTTGTTTTTTACGATTTGCGCGGTGAACGTGGCTTCTGACACCACTTGGTCGCCGACAAACATATAGCCTTTCATAGAGCTGATGCCGTGGCGTACGGGACCGAGCAGCTCAACGCGGAACAGCAGGGTGTCACCCGGCACCACCTTGTGGCGGAACTTCACGTCATCAATCTTAAGGAAATAGGTGGACCACTTCTCAGGTTCCTCGAGCTGGCTCAATACCAGCAGGCCGCCGCATTGCGCCATGGCCTCAATCTGCAAGACACCGGGCATGACGGGCTCTTCGGGGAAGTGTCCTTGGAAGAACGGCTCATTGGCTGTGACATTCTTTACACCGACAATGGTCGTTGCGCCCATAGCGACTACCTTGTCAACGAGCTGCATGGGATAGCGGTGGGGCAGCAGCTGACGGATACGCACGTTGTCCATCAGCGGCTCATCATTCGGGTCGTAGATAGGAGCCTGCACCTCGTGCTTGCGAATTTCACGGCGCATCTGACGGGCAAACTTGTTGTTGATGGAGTGCCCGGGGCGTGTGGCGATGATTCTTCCCTTGATGGGCTTGCCGATGAGCGCCATGTCGCCGATGATGTCAAGCAGCTTGTGGCGCGTGCATTCATTGTCCCATTGCAGGGGACGGTGCTGGATGTAACCTATCTTCGTAGCGTCTATATGAGGTACATGAAGCAGGTCGGCGAGTTTGTCCAGCTGCTGCTGCTCTACCTGACGCTCATAAATCACGATCGCATTGTCGAGGTCTCCACCCTTAATGAGATTGGCCTCAAGCAGGGGTACAACGTCGCGCACGAAAACAAAGGTGCGGGCCGGTGCGATATCGGTAGCGTACTTGCTGATATTGTCGAGTGTGGCAAACTGCGAGCTGATGAATTTTGAGTCGAACGAGCACATTGCCGTTATGGAGAAGTCCTCGTCGGGCAGGATGGTGATGATAGAGCCGCTCTTTTCGTCGCGTACCTCAATTTTCTTTCGGATGATATAGTAGTCCTTGGGTGCGTTTTGCTTCACAATGCCGACGCTCTTGATTTTTTTGACGTAAGCGTCGGCCGCACCGTCGAGAATGGGAAATTCCGGCCCGTTGACCTGAATGAGACAGTTGTCAATACCGAGCGCATAGAGAGCCGACATGCCATGCTCTATGGTCGAGATGCGGGCCTCGCCACTCTGCACCACCGTGCCGCGGTTGGTCTCCACTACATTCTCGGCTACTGCGTCAACGACAGGTTGTCCCTCAAGATCAATCCGCTGGATTTTGTAGCCGTAGTTCTCGGGAGCGGGATTGAATGTTACGGTCAGACTAAGACCCGTGTGCAAGCCTTTTCCGAAAAGCGAAAAGCTTCCGCCAAGGGTGGTTTGTTTTTCTGTATCCATAATGATGACGTGTTCTTATTTCTGTTGTTTACGAAGTTGTTCCACTTCTTTCTGAAGTTCATTGAGTTGCTTATACATCTCCGGGAGACGGCGGAAGATGGCCTGGCTCTTGAAATAGCCCATCTTGGGCATTGGCGGGGTGCCGATAAGCACCTGATTGCTGTCGATAGAGCCGGGAGCTCCCGACTGTGCGCCAAGCAAGACGTGGTCGCCGATTGTGATGTGGCCGGATACGCCCACTTGTCCGCCGAACATGCACCATTCGCCGACCTTTGTGGAGCCGGCAACGCCCACCTGGGAGGACATCACCGTGTTGGCGCCGATATCGGTGTTGTGGGCTATCTGTACGAGATTGTCCAGCTTCACGCCCTTCCGCACGAATGTTGATCCCATCGTGGAACGGTCAACGCAGGTGTTGGCGCCAATCTCCACATCGTCCTCAATGGTCACTATGCCAATCTGCGGAATTTTGTCATACTGCTTCGTCTCCATGTTGGGGGCGAATCCAAAACCGTCGGCACCAATGACGGCACCCGAGTGAAGCACCACGTTGTTGCCCAAGCGGCAGCCGTGATAGATGGAGACATGGGGATAGACCAGACAATTGTTGCCGAGCCTCACATTCTCCATAATGGTTACGTTGGGATATATCTGGCAGCCGTCGCCAATTTCCACACCGTCAGCAATATAGGCAAAAGCCCCTACGTAGCAGTCCTGGCCAATCTTAGCCTTCGGTGAGATGAAAGCCAGCGGATCGATGCCTTTCTTCTTGGGCTGGGCAGAGGCATAGAGCTGCAATAACTTGGCCACGCAATCGCGTGCGTTGCTTACACGGATAAGCGTCGTACTCACTGGCTCGTTGAGTGCTATGCTGCTGTCTATAAGGACTATACTCGATTTGGTAGAATAAACGTAATGAATGTATTTTTCGTTGGCAAGGAACGAGATGGCTCCGGGGACACCCTCCTCTATCTTGGCAAAGGTGTGGACACTGGCGTTCTCGTCGCCTTCCACTTTTCCCCCAATGAATTGGGCTATTTGCTTGGCTGTAAACTCCATTTTTCGATATGGTTTGAAATATTTTTGCAAATATAGCAATTAATGCGTAGATAACCGCCGTATGTGTGTTTATATTTTCTTTTTTTTATGAGAAACGGTACAATAATGCACAAACCCCGGGACTTTGTGTAATGATGGCTAAAGCAGGGTCAACTGCTCTGCCATCTGCTCCTGAAGGTTCTTGGCTGCGTCTGCGGCAGCCTCAGCGAAATGTTCATCGTGGCCGGCGTAAATGATGCCACGGCTGGAGTTGACCAGCAAGCCGCAGTCCTTGATGATGCCATATTTGCATACCTCCTGCAGACTGCCACCCTGTGCCCCGACGCCTGGAACCAGGAGGAAGCTGTTGGGAGCCACCCGGCGGATGTCCTTGAACATCTCGCCACGGGTGGCACCGACGACATACATCATGTTTTCGGGAGTACCCCATTGTTGGGTCTTGCGTATCACCTTCTCAAACAGGCGCTCGCTGTCTCGGTCCTCCGTGAGCTGGAAGTCGAGGGATCCCTTGTTGCTCGTCAGTGCCAGTACGATCACCCATTTGTCCTTGTATTCCAAGAATGGGGTCACGCTGTCCTCGCCCATATAGGGGGCCACGGTGAGCGCGTCAACGCCGTAGGTGTCGAAGAACGTCTTGGCATACATCCTTGACGTGTTGCCGATGTCTCCGCGCTTGGCATCGGCGATGATGAAGTGGTCGGGATAGAACTTGCGCAGGTAGTCGATGGTCTTCTCAAAGGCAGCCATACCGTCAAGGCCGTAGCACTCGTAGAATGCCAGGTTTGGCTTGTAGGCTACGCAGTAAGGCGCGGTTGCGTCGATGATGGCCTTGTTGAAGGCGAAGACTGGGTCTTCGCTCTCCTTGAGGCATTCGGGTATCTTGTTGGTATCAGTGTCGAGACCGACGCAGAGAAAAGTCTTCTTGCGAAAAATCTCATTTACGAGTTCTGCTCTGTTCATGATTATTTGGTGTTTTCTATTTTAGGCTGTTCGCCCTTGACAGGTTCCTTTTGCAGTTTGACCCATCGTGAGATGAAGTCATCCGACTGCATGGTCTCCTTTTCCCTTGAATGGTCTTCTTTCTTCTTTGTCCAAAATTGTCCCATGGCAATCTTTCTTTTAAAGTTCGTTTTCCTTGAGCTTCTCGGCGTTCTCAGCTACAGTCAGGTGGTCAATCATATCCTGAATATCGCCATTGAGAAACCCTTGGAGGTCGTGTGTGGTATAGCCGATGCGATGGTCGGTGACACGGCCTTGTGGAAAGTTGTAGGTGCGTATCTTGGCAGAGCGGTCGCCCGTGGAGACAAGCGACTTGCGCCGGCTCTGAATGTCATTGACATACTTCGAATGCTCGCGGTCATAGACAAAGGTATAGAGGCGGCTCAGTGCACGCTCCTTATTTTTAGGCTGGTCACGTGTCTCAGTACATTCTATAAGGATTTCCTCTACCTCGCCCGTCTCGGGATTTTTCCAAGGGTAGCGCAAGCGTACGCCGGAACTGACCTTGTTCACATTCTGTCCACCGGCACCGCTTGAGCGGAAAGTGTCCCATTTGATGGCGCTCTCATCGATGTGCACCTCAAACTTCTCGGCCTCGGGCAGTACGGCCACGGTGGCTGCGCTGGTGTGCATGCGGCCCTGTGTCTCTGTGGCAGGTACGCGCTGCACGCGGTGCACTCCCGACTCGTATTTGAGCGTGCCATAGACACTGTCGCCGGTCACGGCGAAGTCTATCTCCTTATAGCCGCCCACGGCTCCCTCGTTGAACGATGTGACACTAATCTGCCAGCCTTTAGACTCGCAAAAGCGCTTGTACATGTTAAACAGGTCGCCCGCAAACAGGGCAGCCTCATCGCCACCCGTTCCCGCGCGTATCTCCATCTGCACGTTCTTGGCATCCTCCGGGTCCTTGGGAACAAGGTCGAGTTTGATTTCCTCTTCCAGTTTCGGCTGCAGGGCTTCGTTTTCCTGAAGTTCCTCGCGTGCCATGGCTTTCATGTCAGCGTCGCTTTCGTTGGCAATGATGTCCTTGGCCTCCTTTATTGCATTAAGACATGCGATGTAACGCTTACGGGCGTCCATGATGTCGCCTAATTCCTTGTACTCTTTGGTCAATTTAACGTAGCGCTTTTGGTCGGCGATGACGTCCGGGTCGGTGATGAGCGTGGCTACTTCCTGAAAGCGGGCATCGAGTCCCTCAAGTTTCTGCAGTATGCTGTTTTCTTCTGACATTATATTTGTAATTGGCTTTGGTCGGTTTGATGTTGCTGCACAACGTTACTTACTCAACCGTTAATAATCAAACTGTCCGTATTCTGAATGGATGGTCAGTGACTTCTTGCCCTCCTCAATACGGCCGATGACCTGCGCGTCGATATTGAAGCGCCGGCTGATGGCAATGACTTTGTCTGCTGTCTCCGGACGGACATAGATTTCCATGCGGTGCCCCATGTTGAACACCTGATACATCTCTTTCCAGTCGGTGCCGGAACAGTCGTGAATAATCTTGAACAATGGAGGGATGGGGAACATGTTGTCTTTGACCACATGACAGTTGTCGCCGACAAAGTTGAGCACTTTGGTTTGGGCGCCGCCTGTGCAATGTACCATGCCGTGTATCTCTTGGCGCATCTCCTCGAGCAATTGTCTGATGACGGGGGCATAGGTGCGGGTGGGTGACAGCACCAGCTGGCCGGCGTCAACGGGCACGCCGTCAATGGTGTCGGTGAGATGATATTTGCCACTATACACCAGTTCGTCGGGTACCTGGTGGTCGTAGCTCTCGGGGAACTTCTCGGCCAGATACTTGGAGAAGACGTCGTGGCGTGCCGACGTCAGTCCGTTGCTGCCCATCCCACCGTTGTAGCGGGTTTCGTAAGTGGCCTGACCTGTCGAGCTCAGGCCAACGATGACATCACCAGGCCTGATGTTGGCATTATTGATGACATCGCTGCGCTTCATGCGGCAGCTTACTGTAGAATCAACGATAATGGTGCGCACCAGGTCACCCACGTCAGCCGTCTCACCACCGGTGGGCCAGATGCCGATACCCAGGTCACGCAGCTGGGCCAGCAGCTCGTCGGTGCCGTTGATGATGGAAGAGATGACCTCACCAGGAATAAGCATCTTGTTGCGCCCGATAGTTGAAGACACCAGGATGTTATCGACGGCACCCACGCAGAGCAGGTCGTCGGTATTCATCACGATAGCGTCCTGGGCAATGCCTTTCCACACGCTAAGGTCGCCTGTCTCTTTCCAGTACATGTAGGCTAATGACGACTTTGTACCAGCCCCGTCAGCATGCATGATGTTGCAATAATCAGGGTCGCCGCCCAATATGTCGGGCATAATCTTGCAGAAAGCCCGAGGGAAGATACCTTTGTCTATATTCTTGATGGCGTTGTGGACATCTTCCTTTGCCGCACTGACGCCTCGCATCATATATCGGTTGTTCATAATAAAACTACAGCATTGAATATATTGGATATTGTTTTCTCAGTTGTTCGGCTCTACCGAAATGTAAGTGTAGAATAGGAATATCAGTCTTTAGTCCAAAACTCCCAACTGTCGAAAGCTTGCAGGAGTAGCATCTCAAGTCCGTTCTTCACCATGGCGCCATGCGCTTTGCCCCGGCTCATGAACTGTGTCTCGTCGGGGTTGTAGATGAGGTCATATAATAAGGTGTGGCTGTCCATTGCCTCGTAGGGCAACAATGGCGCCTCGTCGCTGTGCGGATACATGCCGCATGGCGTGCAGTTGACGATGACGTTCCATTCTTTCATCATTTCGGGGGTGATGTCTTGATAGCGGATAGTCCCGGGTTTAACAGAACGGCTCACTTTCAGGGTCTCCACCCCAAGCGACCGCAGTCCGAAGTCGATGGCTTTTGATGCGCCGCCAGTGCCGAGTATCAGGGCATGTTTGTGAAAATTCTCGAGCAGGGGCTCAATGCTGCGTGTGAATCCTGTCACGTCACTGTTGTAACCTTTTAGAATGGCCTTCTTGCCTTTGTGCGTAATTTTAATGACATTGACAGCACCTATCTCACTGGCCTCAGGACTGATGGCATCAAGGTAGCCTATCACCTTTCCCTTGTAAGGGATGGTCACGTTGAGGCCGCGCAATTGAGGATTGGTGTCAATAATTTCGGGCAATTCCTCAATGGTAGGAATCTCATAATTCTCATAAACGGCGTCAATGCCCTCGTTCTTGAATTTCTCGTTGAAGTAGCTGATGGAGAACGAGTGCACCAGCGGGTAGCCAATCAATCCGTATTTATCCATAATGAAAACTTATTTTTCGGCGAAGTATATAGTGCAGATGCCGAAGGTGAGCCGCTTGAAGCTCACCTTTGAGAAGCCGGCCTTGCGAAGGATGTCCATCATGCGCTCTCCCTGGGGAAACGCCTCAATGGTAGCGGTGAGGTAGTCGTAGGCACTGCGGTCTTTGCTAATCAGACGACCATATATCGGCAGGACGGTGTGGGAATAGATGTGAAACAGTTGGCGCATAGGAAAAGAGACTGGTGTTGTCAGCTCGGCAATGCTCAGATGGCCGCCTTTCCTGGTGACGCGGCACATCTCTCTTAGTCCCTGGTCGAGGTTCTGGAAGTTGCGTATGCCGAATGCCGCAGTCACAGCGTCGAAACTGTTGTCTGGGAAAGACAGTGCCATGCAGTCTTCCTTTTGAAAGGATATGACCTGGCCCATGCCCAGTTGTTCCACCTTTTTTCGTCCGATGCTCATCATGCCTTCAGAGATGTCGGCTCCGACGAGCTTGTCCGGCTTCAGCATGGATGCCGCAAGAATGGCAAAGTCACCTGTCCCCGTTGCGATGTCGAGCATCGTCTTGGGGTGGTAGGGCTCCAGCAGCTTGATGGCCTTGCGCCGCCAGCACTTGTCAATGTCCCACGACAGCCGATGGTTGAGCGTGTCGTAGGTGGGGGCGATGTTGTCAAACATCTCCTCCACCTGTTTGCCTTTTCCCTCACTGGCATTGTAGGGCTTTATCTTTTCCTGCTGGTACATTACTCTCTTGAGGCAAGGTAAGCTTTCACATTTCTCTCAATGCGTGCGGCGATGTCACCTTCCTCGGCTGCCTTATCAAATTTTTCGCCGGTGATGTGTTCGTACAGCTCAATGTAGCGGTCGCTCACGCTCTCGGCATATTCATCGGTTATCTCAGGCATCTTCTGGCCGGGCTGGTTCATGAAGTTGTGCTCAATGAGCCACTGGCGGACAAATTCCTTGGAGAGCTGCTTTTGCGGCTCACCCTTGGCGAAGCGCTCCTCGTAGCCGTCGGCATAGAAATAGCGGCTGGAGTCAGGTGTGTGGATTTCGTCGATGAGATAGAGCTGGCCGTCGCGCTTGCCGAACTCATATTTCGTATCCACGAGGATGAGACCGTGTTTGGCGGCAATCTCCTGTCCACGGGCAAAGAGCTTTCGTGTCCAGTCCTCAATGACGGCATAGTCCTCAGCAGAGACTATGCCCTGTTTGATGATTTCCTCGCGCGAGATGTTCATGTCGTGGCCTTCATCAGCCTTTGTGGTTGGCGTGATGATGGGCTCGGGAAATCGCTCGTTCTCACGCATGCCGTCGGGCAGCTTTACGCCGCACAGCTCGCGGCAGCCGTCTTTATAGGCGCGCCAGGCCGATCCGGTGAGGATGGAGCGGATAATCATCTCCACACGGAAACCCTCGCATTTGCGGCCGACTGTGACCATCGGGTCCGGTGTGGCCAACTTCCAGTTGGGACAGATATCAGCGGTGAGGTCAAGAAACTTGGATGCAATCTGGTTCAGCACCTGTCCCTTAAAGGGAATGCCCTTCGGCAGAACCACGTCGAAGGCGGAGATGCGGTCGGTGGCTACCATGACGATGAGGTCATCGTTGATGTTGTACACGTCACGAACTTTGCCGTGATAAACACTTTTCTGTCCATCAAAATGGAAATCAGTCTTTGTTAAAGCTTTCATAATATGAAATATTTAATGCCTCACCCAGTGGTTTAGCCGTTACCCATCCTCCATCGGGGGCGGATGGCCCCGTTGTACTGAGGGTGTACAGAGCTATTGTTGTGGATGTTGATATGGTTTATTTATCTTCTTTATCTTTGTCTTTTTCCTTCTCTTTCTGCTCTTTTATTTTCTTGTCGTATGCGTCGTAGGCATTGACAATGCGCGTGACGAGCTTGTGCCTTACGATGTCTTTCTGCGAGAGTTTGATGAGGCTGATGCCTTCTACGCCCGACAAAATCTCAAGAGCCTCTCTCAGTCCGCTCTTCTGTTCGCGTGGCAGGTCAATTTGCGTCATGTCGCCCGTGATAATCATCTTTGTGTTCCAGCCCATGCGGGTGAGGAACATTCGTATCTGTGCCGTTGTGGTGTTCTGTGCCTCGTCGAGGATGACCACGGCGTCGCTTAGCGTGCGTCCCCGCATGAAGGCAAGCGGCGCGATCTGTATGATGTGCTTTTCCATCATGTCCTGCAGACGGGTGGCTGGTATCATGTCTTCCAGCGCGTCGTAGAGCGGTTGAAGATAGGGATCAATTTTGTCCTTCATGTCGCCCGGAAGAAATCCGAGCTTCTCGCCGGCCTCCACGGCCGGGCGGCTGAGGATAATCTTCTTGATGGCCTTTTCCTTCAACGCCTTCACAGCAAGAGCGATGCTCAGATAGGTCTTGCCCGTTCCGGCCGGTCCGACGGCGAATATCATATCGTTTTTCTCAAAGGCCGTCACGAGCTTCTGTTGGTTCTCAGACCGAGGCTTGACAGGTCTTCCCGATATGCTATAGACCAGCACGTCTTTCACGGCATCGGCCTTTGTCCTGTTGCCCTTGACGATGTCGAGGATGTCTTCGTCGGTGAGGGTGTTGTATTTGAGTACATGGCATCTGATTTTTTCCAGGTCCTCTTCCACCTTGGCCATGTCCTCCTCGTCGCCAAGCACACGGATGACGTTTCCCCGCGCCACTATACGCAGTTTGGGAAACAGTGACTTCACCATCTGCAGGTGCGAGTTGTTGACCCCGTAGAAGATGAGGGGCTCAATGTCCTCTAATACGATATGCTTCTCTATCAAGTTGTCTTGAATTATTTACCCAGCCTTTCGGCTTTAATTATTTTGTCGCAAAATTAATATTTTTTCTTGATTTAGCAAACTCCTTATAAATAATTGTTTGAAAATAAGCGCAGGGAGATGTCTTTGGTGAATGTCGGGAATGTTAGCGGTGACTCATTCCATGAACACCAGATAGACGGCAGCCACAAGACACACAAAAGCCAGGAAATGGTTCCAATGCAATGTCTGACCCTGAAAAAGCAAGTTGGCAACGACGGCGAAGACAATCAGGGAGACGCATTCCTGTATCACCTTGAGCTGTACGAGAGAGAAAGGCCCGCCGTTGCCCGCGAAACCTATGCGGTTGGCCGGCACTTGGCAGCAGTATTCGAAGAAAGCGATGCACCACGAGAAAACGATTACTCCGAAAAGCGGCCAGTGTGAGCTGACGCCCGTCTGCTGTAGCTTGAGGTGCCCATACCAGGCCAGCGTCATGAAAATATTGCTGCAGAACAGCAGCAAGATGGTGTAGAACCCCGTGACGTTCATGCGTGATATGACTCGATGTCTCGGTTGCCATTAAGGAAGTCGGCGGTCTTCATCCTTTTCTTTCCCGACAGTTGCAGTTCGTCTATCTGCAACCAGCGGTCGTTTGTGGCGATGCGTAGCTGACCCTTTTCCGCACTGATGGTACCGGGTGTTACTCCAGTAGCTTCATCGGGAAGCATGGTGGCTTTGAACACTTTGAGTACCAGGCTCTTGTCGCTGTCGTCTGCTTGCAGCGTTGTCCAGGCTCCAGGGTAGGGTGAGAGTCCTCGGATAAAGTCGTATACGTGCTTTGCTGGTTGGTTCCACCTGATGACACAGGTCTCTTTGAAAATCTTAGGCGCTGGATGGAGCACCTCGTTCTTTCCGCCGGTGAGGCTGTTCTGGTCAATGGCCTCTACCTTGCCGTTGCCCTCAAGCACGAGGTCGATGGTCTCCTCGGCTATCTCGGCACCGAGCCGCATCAGTCCGTCGTAGACATATTCCACGTCGGCATCATTGGGTATGGGGAAGTGTTTCTGCATGATAATGCGCCCTGTGTCAATGTGCTGGTCAAGGAAGAAAGTTGTTACGCCCGTCTCTTTCTCGCCGTTGATGATGGCCCAGTTGATGGGAGCCGCGCCACGATATTGAGGAAGTAAGGCCGCGTGGACGTTGAATGTGCCAAAGCGTGGCATGGCCCACACCACCTCGGGGAGCATGCGGAAGGCGACAACTACTTGAAGGTCGGCCTTGTAGCTGGCTAACAGGCTGACAAACTCTGGGTCTTTCATTTTCACAGGCTGTAGCACGGGTATGTCATGGGCAAGGGCATATTGCTTTACCTCGGAAGGCTGAAGGTGGTCTTGGTGGCGGCCTACGGGTTTGTCGGGTTGCGTCACCACGGCCACAACGTTATAGCCATCTTCTATCAGTCGGCTGAGGGTACCGACGGCAAATTCGGGGGTACCCATAAATATTATCCTTAAATCTTCTTTCTTCATATTGGATTAAAAATTCCACCAGTGCTTTTTCTTGTTCTCGTTTGGCAAGCCAGATTGTTCACGGATAAGGCTGGCATAAGACCTGTGGTCATGAATAATGCGGTAAATCTGTCCCCAGTCGGGTAATCCGCCAATGTTCCGGTCATCGATGAAATAGTCCACTTTCAGCTTGCGGCTGAAGTGGCGCCCCTTGTCAAGTTCATCGTCAGGGTAGTCACTGTTGACGGCAAAGAACTTCACGCCCCGCTGGCGGCACCACTCAATGGCCTCATCCAATAATGTCCCTTCGCGGACAGTCCACAATATGAGCTTGTGGTTCTCAGCCATAAGCATGCGAAGTGTCTCGGTGGCAAATGGGATTTCTTTGCCAATCTTCGGGTAACAATGCTCTACGATAGTGCCGTCAAAATCTACTGCGATTTTAGCCATATTCTTTTGTATTATCTCATGCAAAGTTACGAATTATTCCTTATATCCTGCTTTAGCCCCGTCTAAATTTTGAGAAATAAGCAATTTTATAACCCTTTGTTTTGTCTTCTCGGCTAAAATGAGTAGCTTTGCACATAGAATTCTTATATGAACTTATAAAAGTTGAAATAATTATGAATCTGTTGACAAAGCTATTCAATAGAAAGGCGAAGGAGTCCAAGGTGGGCGGCATGGAGAATTACATGTCGCTAGTCAGGGTGTATTTCCAGGCCTCCATCGCCGCCCAGGTGGGCATTGCCAATCTCGCCATGTTTCCAGACCTCCGCATGTTCAAGACCACGCTTCATGTCCCCACACAGGGCAACAAGCTTGGAGTGGGAGAAAAAGCCTACTGCCGCAAGATGATGAAGGAAATCTACCACACCGATGACGGCTTCTTCAAGGAGATAGACCAGAGCATTCGCCACAATTGCAAGCGCATCACTGACGTGCAAGCTTATCTCATTCAATTTCAGAACTTCACACAAGACCTGATGATGCTCACGGGCAATCTGATGAAGTTCAAGCTCCGTGTGCCGTCCTTCTTCAAGAAGACCATTTATGCGATGACGGAGAAAACGGTAGCGGACATCTTTACGAAGAACAGTTTCAAGGATCCGAGCGTCATCAAGTCGGTGATGAGCATCCGCAAGTTCAATACCCGTCTCAATTTCTCCCAGAAATGGATTACAGATTTTGTCTATCAGGTGGTGATGCTTGCCAAAAAGGAACCTGCGCCATCAAAGGAAGAGGCCGAAGCCGCTGAAAAGAAGTTGGGAAAGAAATAACTGGTTGCCGTTAGTTTTTTTGAGAAAAAGTGAGTAATTTCTTGGAATTATCACTTATTAAAGCTAAATTTGCACAAATTTAAGTTGTCATGGATTCCAAAGAACAAGTCATCAATACGTTCGCGACTCGTGTGAGGCAGATGCTTTTGCAGTACGAGGCGCTGCGGAAAGAGAACCAGAGGCTTCGTACTCAGGTTGCTCAGCGTGACGAGCGGATCAAGACTTTGGAAAACAAGACTACCCGAGTCCAGCATGATTACGACACATTGAAGATGGCGCGGATGATGCAGCTGACTGATGGTGACATCGAAACCTCGAAGAAACGCATCAACCGCCTTATCAGAGACGTGAACAAATGCATCACGCTGCTCAGTGAAAAACCTTAAGACAGAGCGACGAAAGAAGAAGTGGATAAGGATAAGATCAACATAAGGTTACACATATACGACACCGACATCAGTGTCAGGGTGCCGCGCGAGGAAGAGCCTCTCTATCGCAGGGATGCGGAGCTCATCAATGAGCTCCTCAATGTGTATTACTCCAACTTCAAGGGGAGCAAGAGCGATAAGGAGATTGTTTACTTTGCCATGATTGATTTGGGATTGCGCTTGCAAAAGGCCAATCAACGCAATGACACCAAGCCTTATGATGATATTCTAAGTAAGCTTACTTCTGAGATAGAGGCGGTGCTGAAACAAGGGGAATAAAAGATTACTTGGAATATGAATCAATTTAAACATATAGAATAGATGAGTAGTATAATTATTGCCGCAGCAGCCGCGTTGGTTGTGGGCGGAGTGGCTGGATATGCCATATTCCGTTACGTATTGACGGAAATCTATAAGAAAAAGATGGCTGAGGCTGAGAAAGATGCCGATGTGATCAAAGAGAAAAAACTTCTTGAGGTCAAAGAGAAGTTTCTTAATAAGAAAAATGAGTTGGATAAGGAGGTTCAGCTGCGCAACCAAAAGATGCAGGCTGTGGAGAACCGGCTCAAGCAGCGTGAGCTCATGCTTAACCAGCGTCAGGAGGAAATTGGCAGGACCAAACAGGATGTTGAGCGTGAGCAGCAGCGCATTGAAAACGAGAAGAGTCTCCTTGAGGTAAAGCGCCAGGACCTTGACAAGATGCAGGAGCAGGAGCGTGCCAAGCTCGAGGAATTGTCGGGCCTGTCGGCTGAAGAAGCCAAGAACCGCTTGGTGGAAAGCATGAAGGACAAGGCCCGGATGGATGCTGCCAGCTATGTCAACGAGGTGGTTGACCAGGCCAAGCTTGATGCCAACATGAAGGCTAAGAAGATTGTTATTCAGACCATTCAGCGCGTTGCTACCGAGACCGCTATTGAGAATTCGGTCAGCGTGTTTCATATTGACAACGATGAGGTGAAAGGCCGTATCATTGGTCGTGAGGGACGTAACATCCGTGCTTTGGAGGCTGCCTGCGGCGTCGAGATTGTCGTTGACGACACGCCTGAAAGCATCGTTATCTCCGCTTTTGATCCTGTCCGCCGTGAGGTATGCCGTCTGGCGCTGCACCAGTTGGTGGCTGACGGCCGTATCCATCCCGCACGTATTGAGGAGATTGTGGCCAAGGTAAAGAAACAGCTTGACAACGAAATCATTGAGACGGGTAAGCGTACAGCAATAGACTTGGGTATTCATGGCCTCCATCCGGAGCTCATCAGGATAATTGGAAAGATGAAATATCGCTCTTCTTATGGACAAAACTTGCTTCAGCATGCCCGCGAGACAGCCAACCTCTGCTCGGTGATGGCAGCTGAGCTGGGTCTGAACCCGAAGAAGGCCAAGCGTGCCGGACTGCTTCACGACATCGGCAAGGTGCCTGATGAGGAGAGCGAGCTGCCGCACGCACTGCTCGGTGCCAAGATTGCTGAGAAGTATAAAGAGAAGCCCGAAATCGTGAATGCCATTGCTGCTCACCACGATGAGGTGGAGATGAAGACATTGCTGGCTCCAATTGTGCAGGTATGTGATGCCATATCTGGTGCCCGTCCTGGTGCCCGTCGTGAGATTGTCGAGGCTTACATCAAGCGTCTGAACGACCTTGAGGCTATCGCCATGAGCTATCCCGGCGTTACCAAGACCTATGCTATCCAGGCCGGCCGCGAGCTCCGCGTCATTGTCGGGGCTGACAAGATGACCGATGACGAGAGCAATAAGCTCAGCTCGGAAATCGCAGAGAAGATTCAGAATGAGATGACCTATCCCGGCCAGGTGAAGATTACCGTCATTCGCGAGACGCGCTCTGTGGCATACGCGAAGTAAACAGGGTATTACCATATACTAAAATCGGTTCCGTCAGTCTTGGTGCTGGTGGAACCGATTTTCCTTTTTGCCGGTTAGTCTCTGTTGCAGACTATATATAATAAGGTGTATATGTCAGAGAGCGGAAGTGAAAGTGAAGCAATCGTTGAATTCCTTGTCTATGTTGGTTGGCTCAGTACGGAAGATGCCGAAAAGCGCACTGCCGCTGCCGCTCATCTGCGCATAGACGGCACCGAGGTCGTATAGCCGCTGCTTGATGGCTGGCAATTCTGGATGAGCCTTGAAGACCGATGCCTCAAAATCGTTGCTCAGGTCGTCTTTCCAGGTGTCGATGGGCTGCCTCACTACGTCGCGGCAGCATTTGGCGGGCCTCCGGCAGGCGGTCTGCCGGTATGCTTCTGCGGTAGAGACGGCTACGTCGGGCTTGACGACGGCAATGTAGTAGCCGTTGAGATTGCCCTTGGGCCCATCGGCAGGCTCGAGGATCTCGCCTCTGCCTACGGCAAATGCCGGCTCTGACGAGATGAAGAACGGACAGTCGGAGCCAAGCCGGGCGGCATAGCGCTCCATCTCGGCCATGCCGATGTTGAGGCGGAAACGCTCGTCAAGCAGCCTGATCATATAGGCACCGTCAGATGACCCCCCGCCCAGTCCGGCCTGCATGGGTATGCGCTTGACCAGATGAGCGTGGATGCGCGGCAGCTCAAAGTCGGCGGCAAGCAGGTCGTATGCCTTTGTCACCAGATTGTGCTGCTCGTCGCAGTCGACGGCATTACCTGTGATTTTCAGGTCACAGGGATACTCGGACGGGAAATGCTCGTCCATATACTTAATCTCAAGCGCATCGGTCAAGGGAATAGGGTAGAACACGGTCTCGATGTCGTGGTAACCATCCTTGCGTGCGGCTATGACGTTGAGTCCAAGGTTGATCTTGGCGCATGGAAATGTTATCATGGCACAAATATAATCTATTTTCTTGAAAAGCGGGTCGGCATTTCATCTAAAATTTGTAAATTTGCATCAATTTCTATGGTTATCCCTCATTCTAAATATTAGTTTGTTCATACCATGCCCGAACAAAATCATTCCAACAGTTCACGTCAGCGCCGCAAGGCCCCTACGCCCATCGATCCCAGTTTCGGCCATTTGCAGCCGCAAGCCATTGATATAGAGAAAGTGGTGCTGGGCGCGCTGATGATAGACAAGGACGCGTTCTCCGTTGTCTCAGATATGCTTTCTCCAGATAGCTTTTATGAGCCACGCCATCAAAAGATATTCCAGGCTATTCAGGAACTTAACCTGGAGGAGAACCCTGTTGACATCATGACCGTAACCAACCAGCTCACTAAGGACGGTACCCTGGAAGAGGTGGGCGGTCCGGCCTATGTGGTCGACCTGTCGTCTCATGTCGCCTCGTCCGCGCATATCGAGTATCATGCGAAAATTCTTCAGCAGAAATACATGGCACGCCAGCTGATTTCTTTTGCCAGTGTCATCGAGACGAAGGCTTTCGACCCCATGATTGATGCGGACGAGCTGATGCAGGAAGCGGAAAGCTCACTCTTCGATATCTCACAGAAGAACATGCGTCAGGACTATACGCAAATTGACCCTGTGTTGGCGCAGGCTGTGAAGATTATGGAGAATGCGTCATCCAACACGACCGGTCTGACAGGTATTCCTTCAGGGTTCCATAAGTTGGATGCCGTCACGTCTGGCTGGCAAAAGAGTGACCTGATTATTATCGCTGGCCGTCCGGCCATGGGTAAGACTTCGTTTGCCCTTTCCATCGCCAAGAATGTGGCTATAGACTATCAGATTCCCGTGGCATTTTTCTCGTTGGAGATGAACAATGTGCAGCTGGTCAACCGCCTTATCTCCAATGTGTGTGAGATTGACGGCAAGAAGGTGATGAACGGTCAGCTGTCTAAGGAGGAGTGGGCACGCTTGGACAAGAGTGTCCGCAAGATGATGGGCAAGCCGCTTTATATTGATGAGACCCCCGGCATGTCCATTTTTGAGCTGCGCACTAAGGCCCGGCGTCTGGTGCGCGAGAAGGGTGTCCAGCTCATTATGATTGACTACTTGCAGCTGATGAACGCCAGTGGCGCGCGTTTCGGCAACCGCCAGGAGGAGGTATCCACCATCTCAAGGTCGCTGAAGCAGTTGGCCAAGGAGCTCGATATCCCAATTATAGCCTTGTCGCAGTTGAACCGTTCGGTTGAGACGCGCGACTCCAACCTGGAGGCCAAACGGCCACAGTTGAGCGACCTGCGCGAGTCTGGAGCCATCGAGCAGGATGCGGATATGGTGATGTTCGTACACCGTCCTGAGTATTATCACCTTTTGCAGGATGAGAAAGGCAATGACCTTCGGGGTAAGGCACAGATTATCATTGCCAAGCACCGTAAGGGCGCTACGGGCGACGTGCTGTTGGCCTTTGAGGGCCAGTATACCCGCTTCTCCAACATCGAGGATGTGGCCAATCCGTCTTTCGACAGCGGCATGGACGGCGAGATTGTCCGGTCTCGCCTCAATCAGGATGACCCGCTCAGTCCACAAGACATGAGTGTGCCTTTCGAGTAGGGAAGACAAGGCTGTTATTGCTTGCACATGTAAGAAATATGATGATTTGTTATAAAAAACAGTAAATAACTTATGAATTATTTTGGTAGCTCGTATTTATTATATAACTTTGCAACCAGAATTAAAAAGCAAACGACATGAGTGCATTATACGCCATCCTAAGCATTATTATTAGCATTCGACTGCGGAAAGTGGCCGGAAGTGTGATGGCGTGTGTACATGTATAAGATGATATTGCATGATAAAGCCTTTCCACTTCCGGCAAGTGGAAAGGCTTTTTTAATTTTAGCGCATTAAAATAGAAAAGAAATAAATTCCTATCTTATGAGTGAAAGACTTTATATTTTTGACACGACACTTCGCGATGGCGAGCAGGTGCCAGGCTGCCAGCTGAACACAGTGGAAAAAATTCAGGTGGCAAAGCAGTTGGAGCTTCTTGGCGTGGATGTCATTGAGGCAGGCTTCCCCATTTCGTCCCCGGGCGATTTCAATTCTGTTGTCGAAATTTCAAAGGCGGTGACGTGGCCTACCATCTGTGCGCTCACTCGCGCTGTGGAAAAAGACATTGACTGTGCCGCCGAGGCGCTGAAGTATGCCAAGCACAAGCGCATCCACACTGGTATAGGAACAAGTGACTACCACATCAGATACAAGTTCAACTCCAATCCTGACGACATCCTGGAGCGCGCCGTGCGGGCTGTCGCCTATGCAAAAAAATATGTTGAGGATGTGGAGTTCTATGCTGAGGATGCCGGCCGAACGGACAACGAGTATCTGGCAAAGGTGGTTGAGGCCGTCATTAAAGCCGGTGCAACGGTGGTCAACATCCCCGACACCACGGGCTACTGCCTGCCGAGTGAGTATGGAGCCAAGATTAAATATCTGAAGGAACATGTGGACGGCATTGACAAGGCCATCATTTCCACCCATTGCCACAACGACTTGGGCATGGCCACTGCCAACACACTTGAGGGTGTGCTCAACGGCGCACGTCAGGTGGAGGTGACGGTCAATGGCATAGGCGAGCGTGCCGGTAATACCTCGCTTGAGGAAATCGCCATGATTTTGAAGTGTCATAAAGGTATTGGAATCGACACCAACATCAATACCAGAAAGATTTATCCTATCTCCCGTATGGTCTCCTCGCTGATGAACATGCCCGTGCAGCCTAACAAGGCTATCGTAGGACGCAATGCCTTTGCCCATTCAAGCGGTATCCATCAGGATGGCGTGCTGAAGAATGTTCAGACCTACGAGATTATTGATCCCAAGGACATCGGTCTGGAGAACAATGAGATTGTGCTGACTGCGCGTTCTGGGCGTGCCGCCTTGAAATACCGGCTTGAGGTCAATGGAGTTGACATCAAGGATGAGGACCGGCTTGACAAGATTTATCAGGAGTTCCTCAAGCTTGCCGATAAGAAGAAGGAGATTACCGATGACGACATTCTGGTGCTCGCCGGTGCCGACAAGGCTGCCAACCACTCGGTGAAGTTGGACTACCTGCAGGTGGTATCAGGCAAGGACGTGCGCAACGTCGCCTCTATCGGACTTGACATCGCAGGGGAGAAATTTGAGGAGAGCGCAACGGGTAATGGCCCGGTTGACGCAGCCATCAAGGCCCTGAAGCGCATCATCCATAAGCAGATGACGCTGAAAGAATTCACCATTCAGGCCATCACGCAAGGTTCCGATGACGTCGGCAAGGTGCATATGCAAGTGGAGTATGACGGCCACGTCTATTATGGATTCGGTGCCAATACCGATATCGTTACGGCTTCTGTCGAGGCCTATCTTGATTGCATTAACAAGTTTAGAAATAAGTAACCGATGAACACATTATTCGATAAAATTTGGGACAGCCACGTTGTTCAGATTGTCAAGGACGGTCCCACGCAGCTTTATATCGACCGTCTCTACGGCCATGAAGTCACTACGCCCCAGGCCTTTGAGGGCTTGCGCCAGCGTGGGCTGAAGGTCTTCCGCCCGAAGCAGAACTTCTTCATGCCCGACCATAATATTCCCACTCACGACCAGGACAAGCCCATCGAGGACCCGATTGGGCGGAAGCAGGTGGATACCCTCGACCGCAACTGCGAGGAGTTCGGCCTCAAGGAGTTTAAGATGAACACCAAGGACAACGGCATCATCCACGTCATCGGTCCGGAGAAGGGCCTTTCGCTCCCCGGCATGACCATTGTCTGCGGCGACTCTCACACCTCTACGCATGGTGCCGTGGGTGCCGTGGCGTTCGGCATAGGCACCTCCGAGGTGGAGATGGTGCTTGCTTCCCAGTGCATCCTTCAGCAGAAGCCGAAGTCCATGCGCATCAATGTCAATGGCAAGTTGAGGCCCGGTGTGACGGCAAAGGACGTAGCCCTGTATCTGATGAGCAAGCTCACCACCTCCGGCGCGACGGGCTATTTCGTGGAGTATGCGGGCGACGTGGTGCGCCATCTCTCAATGGACGGCCGGCTGACGCTGTGCAACCTCTCTATCGAGATGGGTGCGCGCGGCGGTTTCGTGGCCCCGGATGAGACGACATTCGAATACCTGAAGGGACGTGAGTATGCCCCCAAGGGCGCCGACTGGGACAAGGCCGTGGCCTATTGGAAGACCCTGAAGAGCGGCGACGACGCCGTCTTTGACAAGGAGCTGACGTTCGACGCCGCAGACATTGAGCCGCGCATCACCTACGGAACCAACCCCGGCATGGGCATCGCCATCACCGGCTCAATTCCCACCTTGGATGAAATCGACGATACCGAGAGGGCTTCTTTTGAGAAGAGTCTGCGCTATATGGGCTTTGAGCCGGGTGAGAAGTTGTTGGGCCATCCTATAGATTACGTTTTCCTTGGCGCCTGCACCAACGGCCGCATTGAGGATTTCCGTGCCTTCACGCAGTTGGTCAAGGGGCATCACAAGGCTCCCAACGTGGTGGCATGGCTTGTTCCGGGGTCATGGCATGTGCTGGAGCAGATTAAGGCCGAGGGACTTGACAAGGACCTTGAGGCAGCCGGCTTTGCCATCCGCCAGCCCGGATGCTCGGCTTGTCTGGCCATGAACGACGACAAAATTCCGGCAGGAAAGTACAGCGTCTCAACCAGTAACCGCAACTTTGAGGGCCGTCAGGGTCCCGGTAGCCGCACCATTCTGGCCTCGCCACTGGTGGCAGCCGCTGCTGCCATCACGGGAAAGATAACCGACCCAAGGACTTTATTCGACAGATAATAGCAAGTAATCTTATGAAGCAGAAATTCAATGTCATTACTTCCAGCTGCATTCCCTTGCCGCTGGAGAACGTAGATACCGACCAGATAATACCCGCCCGCTTTTTGAAGGCAACCGACAAAAAAGGCTTTGGCGACAACCTCTTCCGTGACTGGCGATACAATAAGGACGGCAGCCTGAAAAAGGACTTCGTGCTGAATGACCCCTCTTACAGCGGCGTCATTCTGGTTGCCGGCAAGAACTTCGGCTCGGGCTCCTCGCGCGAGCATGCCGCCTGGGCCATTGCGGGCTATGGCTTTCGTGTTGTCATCAGCTCCTTCTTTGCTGATATACACAAGAACAACGAGCTCAACAACTTCGTGTTGCCGGTGGTCGTGAGTGAGTCGTTCCTGCAGGAGCTCTTCGACAGCATTGCCAAAGACCATAAGACCCAGGTGAGAGTTGACCTGCCCAACCAGACAGTCACCAACCTTGCCACGGGGCATAGCGAGAAGTTTGAAATCAACGGATATAAGAAACATTGTTTGGAAAACGGTTTGGACGATGTTGATTTCCTCGTTCAGAACAGAGACAAGGTAGAGGCATGGGAAGCAGCACACGTGAAATAGAAATAATGGACTCCACGCTCCGTGACGGCGAGCAAACCAACGGAGTGAGCTTCCTGCCCCACGAGAAGCTGATGATAGCGCGCTATCTGCTTGCAGAGGTGGGCGTTGACCGCATAGAGGTCGCGTCGGCCCGCGTGTCGGAAGGCGAGAAAGGGGCAGTAAGCATGATTTGCAAGTATGCCCGAGAGCATGGTATGCTCGACCGCGTTGAGGTGTTGGGCTTCGTCGATGGCAACAAGTCGGTCGATTGGATTGACGAATGCGGCTGCCGCACCATCAACGTTCTTGCCAAAGGCTCCCTGCGCCATTGCACTTACCAATTGAAGAAAACGCCCGAACAGCATATCGCCGACGTGAGAGAGGTCATCGACTATGCCCATTCCAAAGGGATGAATGTCAACCTTTATCTGGAGGATTGGTCGCAGGGCATGCGCGACAGCCGTGAGTACGTCTGGCAGATGATTGACGGCCTGCGTGACAAGTCTATCCTGCGTTTTCTCTTGCCTGACACGCTCGGCATTCTCAATCCCGACAACACCTATGCCTATGTCAAGGCCATGACCGACCGTTATCCTGGCGTGAAATTTGAGTTTCATGCCCACAACGACTACGATATGGCAGTGGGAAACTCCTTTATGGCTGTTGAGGCCGGTGCCTCGGGTCTGCACGTGACGGTCAATGGCTTGGGCGAGCGCTGCGGCAACGCGCCGTTGAGCAGCATTCATGTCATGCTGAAGGACCAGATGCAGGTCTCTGACCATATTGACGAATCTACGTTGATGGAAATCAGCAACATCGTGTCAGGCTACAGTGGCATCGGCTATTCTCAGAACACGCCGGTCATCGGTGAGAACGTTTTCACGCAGGTTGCGGGCGTTCATGCTGACGGCGACAACAAGGCTCATCTCTACAGCAACGCCCTGGTGCCAGAGCGTTTCGGCCGCCATCGCGAGTTCGCACTTGGCAAAAACTCGGGCAAGGCCAATATCATCCGCAATCTGGCCGACCTCGGCCTCGAGCTTACCAAGGAGCAGACGCAGGCCGTCACGCGCCGCATCACAGAATTGGGCGACCGCAAGCAGCTCGTCACGCAAGACGACCTGCCCTATATCGTCAGCGATGTGCTGAAGCACTCATCGCCAAAGCAGCGGGTCAAACTGGTCAGCTACATGGTCTCAACGAGCTATGGCCTGAAGCCGATTGCCAGTCTGAAGATTCAGATTAACGGCCAGGAGTATGAGGCCGACTCTACCGGAGACGGTCAGTACGACGCTTTTGTGAAAGCCCTGCGCAAGGTTTACAAGGAGAAGCTCGACCGCACGTTCCCGCTGCTGCAGAATTATGCTGTCACCATACCGCCTGGCGGACGCACTGATGCCTTGGTGCAGACGGTCATCACCTGGAACGACGGAGAGAAGCAGTGGCGCACGCGTGGCCTTGATGCCGACCAGACGGAGGCTGCCATTCAGGCTACCATCAAGATGCTCAATATGATAGAGGAAGAAAACAACAATTAAATAATACAAGGATGGCGGGCGCCTTTCAGATGGGAGACGCCACGCTTTCCTGCTAACAGAAAATCACATGAAACTCAAAATTGCAGTATTGCCGGGCGACGGCATAGGGCCGGAGATCATGCCTCAGGCCATCAATGTGTTGAATGTCGTGGCGAAGAAGTTTGGTCACGAGTTTACTTACAAGGAAGCTATTTGCGGTGCCCACGGCATAGATGCGTGTGGCGACCCGTTCCCTGATGAGACTTTCAAGACCTGCATGAATGCCGACGCCGTGCTCTTTGCCGCTGTCGGCGACCCTCGCTTTGACAACAACCCCACCTTGAAAGTGCGCCCGGAGACCGGCCTGCTGGCCATGCGCAAGAAGCTCGGACTCTTTGCCAATGTACGCCCCGTAGCCACTTTCGACTGTCTGCTGCATAAGAGCCCGCTGAAAGAGGAACTCATCAAGGGGGCCGACTTTGTCGTCATCCGGGAATTGACTGGCGGAATGTATTTTGGAGAGAAATATCAGGACAACGAAAAGGCCTACGACACCGACATCTATTATCGTCCCGAGATAGAGCGTATCCTTAAGGTCGCCTTCGACTTTGCCATGCGCCGCAACAAGCATCTGACCGTTGTCGATAAGGCCAACGTGCTTGCCAGCTCCCGTCTGTGGCGTCAGATTGCCAAGGAGATGGAGCCAGAATATCCTGAGGTGAGTGTCGATTACATGTTTATCGACAATGCTTCCATGCGTGTGCTTACGGAGCCTCGCTTCTTCGATGTTATCGTAACGGAGAACACGTTCGGCGATATTCTCACCGACGAGACGAGTGCCATCACAGGCTCCATGGGCCTGCAGCCCTCGGCCTCACTTGGTGAGCATACACCCCTTTTCGAGCCTGTGCATGGCTCGTGGCCGCAGGCTGCCGGAAAGAATATTGCCAATCCGTTGGCCGAAATTCTCTCTGCCGCCATGCTTCTGGAGCATTTTGGCCTCAACGAGGAGGGCACTGCCATCCGCAAGGCTTGTGACGCCAGCCTTGAGCAGAATGTCCGCACGCCGGAGATTCAGGTCGAGGGCGGCGCACATTATGGCACTAAAGAAGTCGGAGCATGGATTGCCGACTATATAGAGCGGCATTAATGCTGTTGCCTCATTAGCAGATCTCAGGTATCGGTGAGACCACGGCTCACGGCCGTCAGCAGGGCCGATACCTGAACCAGAACACCTTACATCAATGAGCTTGAGTGGGCGCTATGATGTAAGGTTTTATAATGTTGTTTTGTCTTTTTGCTCCTCGGCATTGTCGAAGATGCGGTCAAAGACCTGTCGCAGCTGTTGCCTGTCGTCAATGATGTCACGTACTTTTTTCAGCCGTTTCTCATTGATAGAGCCCGCAATCCACAGCCGTATATATCCGTGGGCACTGTATTTGTCGTTCATGTGCTGGCAGAACCGCTCCCATTGCTGTTCCTTGTCGAGCTCAGGATAATGCTCGAAGCCATATTCTATGCAGCGGGTGAACACGGTCTCCGGGTCGAGGTCGCGGTCGGCATCCGATACGATTTTGCCATAGATGCTGCGGGGTGTGTGGGAGGTGGAGGCCCGGTGATCCTCGACTGCCTCTTTCATGATCTGGAGTTGCTGGGGCGAGAACCATTTCCTCAGACGCGCGTCAGTGGCCAAAATCTTTCCTCCTGTTATGTGATGGATTGCGCGGGGTCCGCTCATGCCGAGGTCGTGGTAGGCGGCAATGACGTAGGCCATGTTGATATCAACGCCAAGCGAGCGTGCCAGCTCCAGCGAATTGCTGATGACGTGCTGCACGTGAGTCAGGCCGTGAGACCGGCCAAAGGTGTTGTAGCGGGGCAATATCTGTTGCTCCACAAACTGCATGATTTCCAAATTCACGTTGTTGCCTGTCATAGTACGGTTTTGTTAGTTCGGTTGGACTGGTGCTTTGTGCTGGCTGGTTTATAGTGATGAGATGGCGACCGCGGCTACGGTCATCAGTCCATATATAAACATGTCGCGGGCGGTCATACCCAGCACCTTGTTCAGTTCTTTTCCATTCCAAATCCGTTTCAGTTCTTCATAGCTTTGCGAGTGCTTGTAAGCGTAAAACAAGAATGGAATGATGACTACGGCTTTCAACTGGCTGCTCCGGCATTCTACCATGATTATAATCATGGTTAAGCATGCGCCCACATTGCCGACAATGTTGTACAGTCGGGCACCGTGTTTCTCGCCGAGCCTGACGATGAGCGTACGCTTTCCGTCGCGCTCGTCATTGTGGCGGTCCCGGAAATTGTTGATGCAGAGCAGGGTGTCGATAACCATTCCGCAGCCCAGTCCACACCAAATGGCCGCAGCTGAGAAGTGTTGCAACGGTGTAGGCATGATGACGTAATAGGTAAACGTGACGGGTACGAGGCCAAAAAATACCAGCACGAGGATGTCGCCCAATCCCTTGTAGGAGAAGAACGTGGTATAAAGGAAAGCGAAGACCACGCAGACGGCTCCCACAATCACCATCTCCCATCCACCATAACAGATAAGTGGCAAGCCCATGACGCAAGCCGTTGCTGATACGGCAACGATGCCCCGCAGCATGGCCTTTGTCGTTATCCACCCTTCAGCGCAGGCCCGCTTCGGCCCCAGCCGCGAGGCGGGGTCGTCGTTGCCGTGGGTGTAGTCGAAATAGTCGTTGATGAGGTTTGAGTCAATCTGCATCAGAAAGGCGAAGAGAAAGCACAACACTGCCGGTAGGACCTGAAAATGGTCCCATCCTGCATCTTTCATAGCCAGGGCCACCCCAATCATCACCGGCACTGCCGCGCCGGAAAGGGTCTTTGGGCGGGCGGCCAAGAGCCAGGCCTCCAGCGAGTTGGTTGCGATGTTATGGTTCTCGTTTATCATTTCCTATAAATATATGCTGTGTTTTGCCCCCCACTGGCATCGATGTCAGTTGGCGAAGTTCCAGCTGATGCCGAAACGGAAGATGCGGGTGTTGAGCGGATAGTGTGGCGTGAAGAAATAGTCTTTGTTGCCTGAGCCTGCATTGACGTGACTCATCATCACGAAGAAGCGGGCTTTCTTCAGCTTGAAGTTCAGATATACGTTGGCAAGGGGGTAGCCTCCAACCTTTACGTTGTTGTCATTGGCCTGCACCGCATATTGCCCGAGCGAGGGAACGTAGTCGGGAGCAGTGTATTTAGTGAAGTAACGGAGGTCGGCACCGAAATCGCAATGCAGCACGTGGGCAATCATAAACCGCAGATAAAGGTTGGTGTAGATATTGATGGCCGGCACCGGCAATACGCTCTTGGATGTGGATTTCTGCCAAGTGACCACCGATTCCCAGTTGAGAGGTCCCAGCGTGAAGTCTTGTGCAACCTCAGCGGTGAGCACTGTGATGGGATCGCTCTCCTGCCGCGAGAAGGCGGTATTGTAAAGGCGGCCGTCGTCGCTCGTGGTATAGGTGGTGGCGAAATAGGTGTAGTTCTTTATTTCGTCGGCCGCAAAGCGCAGCCGCGTACGCGTCTTCTGATAGTTCAGCACGCCCTGGACGCGGAAGTGGTCAATCATCGAGAGTCCGTCATCGTCCCACCAGAGATGGCGGCTTTGATAGTGACGGTAGTAGAACGACGGCTTTTCATGGTGGTAAAAGCCAGAGGCTGCCAGTGTCATCGTGTCCTTGAACAGTGGAAAGTTGAGGTCAACGCCACCGTCAATCTTCAGCTCTCCTACGTTGTATCCCAGGGCTGCGAGCTCGCCGGTGACGTTATAGTGCAGTGTCTGTCCTTGGGTCTTGCTGAGCTGTGCGCCCACGGTGAGGCTGTGCTCGTTCCAGCTCCTCACTCCGGCAGAGTCGGGCAGGGTGTTGTGGTCAAGCGTATGTGACGCAAAGACCTTGGCTCCCATCCTCACCCATTTGTTGAAACCCTCAAGCAGTGAGATGGCGAATGTGTTGCGCAGGCTCCAGTGCTGCGTTTTGTCATAGATGGAGTCATTGCCAAATTTCTCGGCAACCTGGTAGGTGTCGAGATAATAATTCTCCGGCGTGTCATAGGCCTGGTAGATGCGGCGGTAGTTGTTGAATTCCACCGTATGGATGAAACTCGTTACCGGCACATATTCATTTTTCAGCCACATGGTGTCTTCCTTGGCTTTCTTCTCGGCCGCGAGCAGGCTGTCAATGGCGGCTTTCCCGCTGACCTTAAGCCTGGTCTCTTGGCTGAGGGAGTCGCGTGGTGCGGTCTTCTCGGCAATTCTCGCATTGTCGGGTCTCCCGCTGAATGTCGGCTGCGCCTTCACTTTGCGGTTGTCCTCCTCGTCGGCATTGTCGTCATCATTCTTCGACGCTTCCCTGGCCTCTCGCGCTTTCTTTTCCTTGGCGGCCTCCATGGCAAATTTCCTAGCCTTGATTTCGTCGTCGGTCATGCGCACCTTGCGGTTGAAGCCGACGCTGTAGCGCTGGGAGAAGAAGACGTGCTGATGGTCGTTTCTGTTCCAGTTGCGCTCGAGCATCGTGGGTATCTCCGAGTTGGTGAAGCTCTCATTGTACATCTCGGGATGTGTGATGTAGTAGTCGCTCGTGATGCCCCCGTTCTCGGTAATCTTTTCATGCAGGGTGGAAAGCAGCAGGTGAGCCTGATAGCGGTCGCCTAAATAGCTGCCGTACATGGTATAGTTGAAATGAGAGGTGCTTTGGTTGCTGTAGTAGCCGCGCCCGTAGATATAGTCGAAAAGGAAGCCCACGCCAATACGCTTTCCCGCATTGACGGCAAACTTTGTCTTGAAATGGTCCTCACCGTTGGTGCGGTTTCCGCAGTTGTTGTAGCTGATGTTGGTGAGCGGCGATAGCGTGTTGGTAAAGAGAAAATTCTCAACCGGTGTCACGAAATAGTCGTACGGATTGACAAAAATGAATTTATCATTCTCCCGGCGGTCAATAAAGATGCGGTTCTGTCTCGGCGCTCCCAAGTTGCCCGTGGTATTGAATTCGCCCCGCATGCCGGTGGTGAAGATGGTGTTCTGGAACATATCGGTGAGCGTATCCGGCTGAGCCGGAATACGGTCGCCGAACTTGCGGTCAATCTTCCAGACGCGTATGCCCTCGGGAATTTCCTTGTCCGTGCCGAGCGAGTCGGCCGTTTTCTTCCTGTTTTGTTGGTTGTTGATATTGCCTTCGGCGTCAATTGAGTTGAAGCTGTTGCCGTAATTGTTGCTCTGTGCCACTACGTGCAAAGAGACGACAGCCATTAAGAGGAAGCAGAGAAGTTTCTTCATTTAATGAATCGTAAAGCACACTCAACAATCTTGAAGACCATTGCTGAGAGTATGATAATAATGCCTAAGGTCTGAGGAGTGTATAGCAGGTAGAAAGCAACTCCCGTGATGGCCCCGATCATGAAAATGATGTTGAGCCACTGCCTGATGTTCCTGAACTGGTCGGGCTTGCTTTCTTCTTCTCCCCTGTGTCTGCGTTCAATCATAAAAAAGTTCCTAAATGATGTTCAAATGCCAAGAGCCTTGCTGATTCTTGAGAAGACGTTGTCCTTGCGGTCAATGGTCTTCACGCGGAATTTTCCGCTTATCCTTGCCAGCTTGTTCTGTTTCTTGTTCAATGCCACCTTGTCCGTTATCCAGTCCTCGGCCTTGACTTTCATGCCGTCATTTCCGCGGTTCATCTCGTAAGCATAGCTGATGCGCTGCATGGAAACCTTGATGTGGCGGTCGCTGGCCTCAGCGATGAGAATGTAGTAAAACTGTGTACGGTCAAGCTGGATGAACGAAGAGGAGAACACGAGCCACTCTCTCATGTTGGCCACAATGGTGTGCTCGGCCTTGTTCACAGCCACGATGCGGCTTCCGGGCGTAATGTCTTTGTCCTGCGTCTCACTGACAAGCTGCTGCATAACGGCATAGACCTTGTTGTAGATGTCGTCGGCGCTTAGGCCGGGAACGTCCTTGTCGAGGGTGAATACAACTTTACCGTCAGTCTCCGGCACTGCTCCGGCAAGATACTTCTTGTCTGTCTTTGACTTTGGCTGCTCTTTCTTCACTTTCTTAACCTCCTTTTGCAGTGTAGGAGCGTCGGGTACTTCCCATACGTTATTTTGTGCCATTCCAATCATGGGCAGGCAGGCAAGTATGACAATAGCGGCAATGATGACTTTTCTCATAGTTGTATTGTATAAGTTGATTGTATCAGCAAAGTTACTAAATTTTACGCACTTCACTAATGATATTGCTTTTTTTTGAATTCTAAAGCATTCTTTTTATCCGTTTTTCTTCTGCTCTAAGAGCGACTGCAAGCGTATCATCTCGTCGCGGTATTGTGCGGCCTGAATGAAGTCAAGCTTGCGGGCCGCCTCTTCCATAAGCAGCTTGGTGTGCTCGATGCTCTTCTCCAGTTCGGGCTTGCTCATCTCCCTTATAATGGGGTCGGCCGCAAACGCGCCCTCGTTGGGTTCGACGTATGCCTGACTGATGTCATAAGTCTTCGCCCTTGTGGTCTCGCTGCTCTCTGTCTGCGGCAGGCTGTCCTTGATGCTCTTGACAATCTGTTTGGGGGTAATGTGGTGGTCACTGTTGTATTTCAGCTGAATGGTCCTGCGGCGGTTGGTCTCGTCAATGGTGCGCTGCATGCTTTCGGTGATGGTGTCCGCATACATGATGACCTTTCCGTTGACGTTGCGCGCCGCCCGTCCGGCTGTCTGCGTCAGACTGCGGTGGCTTCGCAGGAACCCCTCTTTGTCGGCATCGAGGATGGCTACAAGTGACACTTCCGGCAGGTCAAGGCCTTCGCGCAGTAGGTTGACACCGACAAGCACGTCATAGACACCGGCACGCAGGTCGTTCATAATCTTCACCCGGTCGAGTGTGGCTACATCGCTGTGGATATAAGCCGCCTTGACGTTATGGTTGAGCAGGTATTCGGTCAGCTCCTCAGCCATGCGCTTGGTCAAGGTCGTCACGAGTACGCGCTCGTTTCGGGCGGAGCGGGCGACAATCTCCTCAAGCAGGTCGTCAATCTGGTTTTCCGACGGTCTGACATCAATCTCTGGGTCAAGGAGTCCCGTAGGACGGATGAGCTGCTCCACGACGACACCCTCCGACTCCTGCAGCTCGTAGTCGGCGGGGGTGGCCGAGACATAGATAATCTGGTTGATCATCTCGTGAAACTCCTCAAAGCGCAACGGACGGTTGTCGAAAGCTGCGGGCAATCTGAAACCGTATTCCACCAAGTTCTGCTTCCTGGCGCGGTCGCCACCGAACATCGCGTTGATTTGCGGAACGGTGACATGGCTCTCGTCGATGACCATCAGGTAGTCCTTGGGGAAGAAGTCGAGCAGGCAGTAAGGCCGCTGTCCGGGCTGACGTCCGTCAAAGTAGCGGGAATAGTTCTCAATACCCGAGCAGTGCCCCAGCTCCTTAATCATCTCAATGTCGTACTCAACGCGCTCCTTAATGCGGTGCGCCTTGATGGCATCGCCCATTTCGTTGAAGTAATCCACCTGCTTCACGAGGTCGTCCTGTATCATGCGGATGGCGTTCTCGGTCTGTTCCTTGGAGGTGACGAAGAGGTTGGCGGGGTAGATGTCGTATGCGGAAAACTGCTGCAGGCTGTGCATGGAGACGGCATCCACCTCCTCAATGCTGTCAATCTCATCATCCCACCAGGTGACTCGCAGAATGTTGTCGGAGTAGGCCATGGCGATGTTCACCGTGTCTCCTTTTACCGAGAAATATCCCCGTTGCAGGTCAACGTCGTTGCGCAGGTATAGGGCATTGACCAGACGGCGCAGAAACTCGTTGCGGTCCAGCTTTTGTCCGACTTTTATGTGGATGACGTTCTCCTGCATCGACACCGGCGCTCCCATGCCGTAGATGCAGGACACGGAAGAGACGACAATGACATCCTTGCGACCCGAGAGCAGGTCGCTGACGGCCGCCAGCCGGAGCTTGTCTATCTCGTCGTTGATGGCGAGGTCCTTCTCGATGTAGGTGTCGGTCGAGGGCATGTAGGCCTCTGGCTGATAGTAGTCGTAATAGCTTACATAGTAATCTACGGCGTTGTGTGGGAAGAACCCTTTCATCTCCTCGTAGAGCTGTGCGGCAAGTGTCTTGTTGTGGCTGAGGATGAGGGTAGGCTTTCCGACGTTTGCGATGACATTGGCTACCGTAAAGGTCTTTCCTGAACCGGTAACGCCGAGCAACACCTGTGCAGGGTCCCCGCGTTTTATTCCGTCGGTGAGCTGTCTGATGGCCTCGGGCTGGTCACCTGTTGGCTTGAATTTTGAGGTTATCTGAAAATCCATAGTCCACAAAGTTAAGCAATTTTTCGCTTACGGCAATGAAAATCGGTAAAATAACTAAAAAAAGAGCCTTTATATTTGGGAGATAACCATATTTAGTTGTAAATTTGCAGAGTAAATGACAAGAATGAAGAACATCAGTATCGTGACTGTGCTTGCACTGCTGCTTTTGACAGGCTGTCAGAAGGAGTTCAATGCTGTGTACAAGTCCACCGACTATCGCTATAAGTACGAGTATGCCAAGCAATGCTTTGCCGAGGGAAAGTACCAGCGCGCCGCGACGTTGCTTCAGGATCTCATCGTTCCTATGAAAGGCAGTCAGGATGCGCAGGAGAGCCTTTATATGCTTGGCATGGCGGAGTATATGGCGCAGGACTATGAGACCGCAGCCGAGACGTTCAAGAAGTATGTGAAGACTTATCCCCGGGGCGAATATGTTGAAATGGCTCAGTTCTACGACGGGCAAAGCCTTTACATGAGTACGCCGGAGCCGAGGCTTGACCAGACGCAGACGGTGTCGGCCATCTCGGCTTTCCAAGAGTACCTCGACCTTTTCCCGGATGCCAAACATAAAGATTTGGCCCAGACGCGGCTGTTTGCCTTACAAGACAAACTGGTGGAGAAGGAATTGCTTTCGGCAAAGCTCTACTATAATCTTGGCTCCTATTTCAACAACTGCTCGTTTGGCGGCAACAATTACGAGGCTTGCATCGTAACCTCGCAGAATGCCTTGAAGGACTACCCCTACACCAGCAAGCGTGAGGAGTTTGCCACGCTGATTATGCGCAGCAAGTTCCATCTGGCCGAGCAGAGCGTTGAGACGAAGAAGCTTGAGCGTTACCAGGACGCGGAGGATGAGTGCTACGGCTTCATCAATGAGTATCCCGACTCCAAGGAGCGCAAGGAAGCTGAGGAATTCATCACCAAGTGCAAGAAGTTCACCGGCGAGACAAAGCAAGACTAAACTGCGAAGTATTTATTATATAGACATCTTATTATAATATGGATTACAAAAAATCGAAAGCACCAGTCAACACCATTACCCGTAACATTATGGACCTGTGCAAGGAAACGGGCAATATCTATGAGAGTGTGGTCATCATTGGTAAGCGTGCCAATCAGATTGCTGTGGAGATAAAGTCTGACCTCAGCAAGAAACTGGCAGAGTTTGCCTCTTACAACGACTCACTGGAGGAGGTTTTCGAAAACCGTGAGCAGATTGAGATCAGCCGTTACTACGAGCGTCTGCCCAAGCCCTCACTCCTGGCTACTCAGGAATTTGTCGAGGGCAACATTTACTGGAGAGACCCGTCGAAGGACAACGATACTAAGCAGGAGGAGGCTTAAATGCTGCAACGTAAACAGACCATCTTCCTGCTTCTGGCGCTGGCGGCACTCATCGTGTGCCTTTGCCTGCCTGTCGGAAAGATAGACGATGCAGCGGGCAATACCATAGCTGTATGGTACAACTACGGGCTCACGATGGACAAAGTGGTCACAGCCCATCCGTTGCTCTTCGTTGAGCTGGTCGTAACGGGGGTGCTAACGGTCATCACCATCTTCCTCTATCACCGCCGTAAGTTGCAGATGGCGCTGTGCTTGGGCTGCATCTTCATCTGTGGCGTATGGTATGGCAGCTATTCATTTTATGCCACCGATGCCTTTGAACGGCTGGGCGAGTTCCACTTCTGCTTTGCGGCCTGCCTTCCACTGGTGGCCGTCATCTTTTTCTTTCTGGCCAGGATGGGGGTCAAGCACGACGATGATTTGATAAAGTCCATGGACCGCATCCGTTAGGAGAAGAAACACTATATTGGTTTTTGTTTTAGATATAGGGCTGGAAGAAAGGCGCTTACCTTTCTTCCAGCCCTTATATTCTGCCCGTGTGAACTTTCATAGCGGGACAGTCTGCCCGAGTACTTCACGTGAAGTACTGCAGTAATCAACGTCGAATTACCCGAGTACTTCATGTGAAGTACTGCAGTAATCAACGCCCGATTACTCGAGTACTTCAGGCGCAGTACTCGTTTGAAAGGTGCGTCACCGGTGGCAGTGTAGTGGC
>CABVDL010000017.1 GCA_902497035.1 uncultured Prevotella sp. | reverse complement strand
GCCGGACTGACCGTTGCCGCCGACCTCTCGCGCAAGGGCTTCTCTGTGACCATCTTCGAGGGACAGGACGAGCTGGGCGGCGTGCTGATGTACGGCATTCCCGAATACCGGCTGCCCAAGGCCGTGGTGCGCACGGAAATCAAGAAGATTGAGGCCCTCGGCGTGCGCTTCGTGCGCAACTGCCTGGTCGGCACCAACGGCGTGACGGTGGACAGCCTGTTTGCCGACGGTTACGACGCCATCTTCATGGGCACGGGTACGGCACTGCCGAAAGATATGACCGGCACGCCGGGCGCCAGCCTCAGGGGCGTGGTACAGTCAATCTATTTCCTGCACAACGTCAACGCCTTCAACGAGGGCGCGCTCAACGAGGAGGACATCCCCCTGAAGCGCGGTGAGAAGGTGGCCGTCATCGGAGGCGGCAACGTGGCCATGGACGCCGCACGCACGGCCATTCGCCTCGGGGCCGACGTCACCGTGCTTTACCGCAAGACGCAGGAGGAGATGCCGGCCATCGAGGCCGAATACAACTTAGCTGTGAGCGAAGGCGTGAAATTCTGTTGGAAGACCACCGTCAGCGAGTTCATCGGCAACGACCGCAACCGCCTCCAGGCCCTGCGCCTGCAGACGCCCGACGGCGAGCGTGTGGAGCCGTTCGACCGCGTGTTCCTCGCCATCGGCTCGCGTCCCGCCAGCCGCATCGTCTCGACGACGACGGGCATAGAGGTGGACGAGAAGGGCTACGTCATCACCAACGACTACCCGATGGGCATGACGACACGCCGCGGCGTCTTTGCCGGCGGCGACGTGGTGCACCGTCCGCAGACCGTAGTGCTGGCCATGAAGGCCGCACAGGAGGTGTCGCAAGGCATAGAGCAGTATGTGGACGCCATCCGGCTGCTGCAGCATGTGGACAAGATGGAGGGAAAGGTCACTCGTAGCTCAGATAATGGCTGAGCCGCTCCAGGTCGGTATCGGTGAAATCGGGCAAAAGGCGCAGCTCGCGGATATTTCTCAGCGGGCCTCGCTGCCGCCGGTACTCGATGATGTCGCGCGCCTGATAGAAATTGATGTAGGGGTGACGCTTGAGCTCATTGAGCGTAAGCCGGTTGACGGAGAGCCGCCGTACAGGCACTGAAGAGACGGTGAGATAAGGCATGGCCTCGGCCGGGAAGTCGCCAATCTCGAGCAGCTGCCGCTTGTCGTAGAACCCGCCGAGGCGGTCGCGGTAGCGCACAATCTGACTGGCGAAATAGGAGCCGATGCCCGGCACCCGCTTCAGCGCCGAGGTGTCGGCAGCATTGGCGTCGACATACTCGCCGGCGCGCAGCTTTGGCGTGTAATGGCGTGACGTGTCGCGGGGAACGCGGCTGGCCGGGACGTATAGGGCCTCGGCCGGCTGGTAGTCGTCGCTGATGCGGATATAGGGTGCCAGCTCGCGGTACTGCCTTTGGGTCAGGCCATAGACCCGTGCGAAGTCGTTGGGACGGCGGTAGACGCCACCCTTGGCGCGGTAACGGTAGATGCTGCGCACCGACCACGGACTGAGACCGAGACGGAGCAGGTCGGTGGAATCGGCCGTATTGGGGTCGAAATAGAAGCGCTCCACCTGCCGGCCGTCCTCGGTGGCATAGGCTATCGGGGCATTGCGGCGCTCGCGCAGCGCGGAGGCCTTGGCATCTGACCGGCGCATCAGTGTGCTGTCGGCGGCACCGTCAGTGGGCACCGTGTCATTGTCCCCGCCTACCCACAGGACCACAGCGAGGGCTACAAGCCCCAATGCAAGGAGGAAGATGACGACCACGCGGTCGGATTGCCTGAGATAAAAGAAGTCTTTAAGCCGCATAATAAAACTGTACCGTCTCCTATCCTAACGCCATGAGCACAACAATTATTGCCGTCAGATGACATTAAGCTGATGGAGGAACACCACAAGAATGCTCACAGGTGCGATGAAACGGACTAAAAACAGCCATATCTTATAAATGCCAGTGGAGAGCGTGCCCCAGTTGGTCAGCTCGTCGCGCACCATCTTGCGCGGGGCCACCCAGCCGACGAGGATGCAGGTGAGGAACGAGCCGACGGGCAGCAGAACGTTGGAGGTGAGGAAGTCGCAGAAGTCGAGCATGCTCTTTCCGGCTATCGTGATGTCGGCGGCGCCGCACGACAGCGAGCAGAGGATGCCGATGGCGACGGCAGCCGCCGTCTCGATGAGGGCGCCCTTGCCGCGCGAGATGTGCAGCTCCTCAAACCACATCGACGTGCCTATCTCATGCATCGAGATGGTGGAAGTGAGGGCCGCCAGCACCAGCAAGGCATAGAACAGCACGCTGACGAAATAGCCGGGAACGGGCGCGAACGCCTGCTGAAACACCGTGGGCAACGTGATGAAGATGAGCGACGGCCCGCTGTCGGGATTGATGCCGACGGCAAACGCGGCAGGAAATATCATCAGGCCCGCAAGGATGGCGACGAGGGTGTCGATGGCCGCTATCTGTCCGGCCGACCTCAGCAGGTTGGTCTGGCGCGAGAAATAGGAGGAATAGGTGCAGAGACAGGCCGTGCCGAGGGACAGGGAGAAGAAAGCCTGGCCAAGCGCGTCGAGGAAGACGCTGCGCGACACCTGCGAGAAGTCGGGCTTGAACAGGTATTCGATGCCTTTCCCGGCATTGGGCAGCGTGCACGAGGCCACCACAATGACGAGCAGCAGGATGAACAGCACGGGCATGAGGATGTTGCTCACACGCTCGATGCCGCGCCTGACACCGCGCACCACGACGAAATGGGTGATGAGGATAAAGACCACCGTCCACAGCAGCGGCTCTATGGGGTCGGAGGAAAACTCACGGAAATAGGAGGCCGCAAAGGCGGCGTCGCCGTGGATGCGGCCAATGAGCGACACGGCCAGGTACTGCAGGCACCAGCCCGCGACAACGGAATAGAAGCCCAGGATGATGAGCGACGTGAACACGCCGAGGTAACCGACAAGTCCCCAGGCGCGCCCGCCTGCGCGCTGATAGGCGCGGGCGGCATTGGAGGCTCCGTGACGGCCCACCACAAACTCGGCCACCATGCCGGGTATGCCCAGCATGAGAATGGCCACAAGGTAGACGACGATGAACGCCGCGCCGCCGTCCTTGCCGGTCATATAAGGGAAGCGCCACACATTGCCAAGGCCAACGGCCGACCCTGCCGTGGCAAGGATGACACCTATCTTTGTGCCAAAACTGACTCGTTCCATATTGCTGTATTAATCATGTTCTGTCCCTGGAAGCATCAGCCGCTCAAAACAGGCCCAGCTGATGCATGAAGATGCACAGGATGGCGATGGGCGCCACAAAGCGCACCAGGAACAGGTAAGGCAAGAAAAGATGGCGGCTCACTGTACCCCAGTTGGTGAACTCGTCCCTGACCAGCTGCTTCGGCACAAACCAGCCCAGGAAGATACAAGTCAGGAAGCCGCCGACGGGCAGGAATATCTGACCGGTGACAAAGTCAAAGACATCGAACAACGGCTTTCCGCCCACCGACAGTCCAGGAAGGACTCCTAACGACAGTGAGCAGAAACAGCCGATGAGCGTCGTGGAGACCGTGACAATGGTGGCGCCGCGCTTGCGCGAGATGTGAAGCTCCTCGTAGAAGAAGGCCGTGCTGACCTCATGGAGCGACATGAGCGACGTGAGAGCCGCCAGCGTGAGCAGGAGATAGAACATCAGCGAGATAATCCAACCGACGAACGGCATGCCGCTGAACACCTCATTGAAGACGTTGGGCAGGGTGATGAAGATGAGTGAGGGACCGCTGTCGGGATTGATGCCCACCGAGAAGGCGGCGGGGAAAATCATCAGGCCCGCAAGAATGGCGACCATGGTGTCGATGACTGAGATCTGCACGGCAGAGCTGAGCAGATTGGTCTGCCGCGTATAGTAGGAGGCGTAGGTGCAGATGCAGCCCATGGCGATGCTCAGCGAATAGAACGACTGGCCCAGAGCTCCGAGGAACACGCCCTGGTTGAGCTTGGAGAAGTCGGGCTTGAACAGAAACGCTATGCCTTTTGACGCATTGGGCAAAAGGCAGGAGGCCACCACGATGACAAGCAACAGTATGAATAAGGTGGGCATCATCAGCTTGGACGCCTTCTCTATGCCGCCGCGCACGCCATGGATGATGACCAAGTGGGTGCCCAGCATGATGACGAGAAGCCAGAACAACGGCTGGACAGGATTGGTGGAAAACTGCGTGAAGTATTCCTTCACAAACTCGGGATTGCCTTGAAGCTGCCCCATGATGGAGGCATAGACGTACTGCATACACCAGCCGGCCACCACGCCGTAGTAGCCCGTGATGAGGAAGCCTGTCACCACGCCGAGCAGACCGACGAAGCGCCAGGCAGAGCCGCCGGCCACACGCGAGTAGGCCCGGTAGGTGTTGGCCGCACCGTGACGGCCGATGATAAACTCGGAGACCATGCAGGGGATACCCAGCAGCAACACGCAGCCGATATAAACGATAATGAAGGCCGCACCGCCGTTTTGACCCGTCATGTAGGGGAAACGCCATACGTTGCCCAGTCCTACCGCGCCGCCGGCCGTGGCCAATATCATGCCAATCTTGCTGCCAAAACTTGCTCTCTCTTCTGTCATAACAACACAATCAATGTCCTTTACCTATACGTTATAATCAATGATATTGCAAAATTAAACAATAATATTGAGATTATAAGCAAACCGTAAGGATTTAATCGTGAAAATGTTTAATTTTGTAGCAACAAAAGAAATTATCACATGAATTGTCCATCCTTGCGGCATCTCTTTGCCGCCTATCCCGTCAGCTGGTGCTGCATCATTGTCATCTGGGTGCTGTGCCTCATTCCCCTGCCCGAGACACCGCTGAGTGAGGTGCGCTTCTTCGACAAGTGGACGCACCTCGTGTTCTACGGCGGCCTGTGCACCGTCATCTGGACGGAGTACGGACGCTGCCACTCCGCCATTGGCTGGCGCCGGGCGCTGTGCGGCGCCATTGTGGCCCCGCTCATCATGGGCGCCCTCATCGAGGTGGCGCAGGCCTACTGCACCTTTGGCATCAGAAACGGCGATTTCATCGACTGGGTGGCCGACGCAGTGGGCGTTGCCTTAGGACAAGCTACCGGTATTCCTCTGGCACGCTGGCTTTCCAGGCGGAATAAGGATTAGTAAGGAGGTGGGAGTTGTAGAAACGGCGGTCGCCTGTCACCTCGGGACCGATGAAATCGGGCTTTTCATAGGCTTCCGTCTCACTGCCAAGCTCCACCTCGGCCATCACGAGACCGTCGTTGTCACCGTGAAACTCATCCACCTCAAACATGTGGGTGCCGCAAGGCACAAGGTAACGGTGCTTGTCGATGACCCCGCCCTTGCAAAGCCTCAGCAAATGGGAGGCCTCGTCAAGCGTAATCTCTTTCTCAAACTCGTAGCGCGACAGTCCGTTGCCGGTACTGTGGCTCTTTATCGTCAGGTAGGCCCTGTCGTCGCGTACGCGCACCCTGACCGTAGCGCCGTCGGCTGGGATATAGCCCTGCCGGATATGGCTCGACGATGTGGCGGCCTTGCGGTAGGCCCCGCCATGACAGACCAGAAACTTGCGCTCTATCTCTAATCCACTCATTTTCTACACGAAAACAAATAACAGAAACCAAAATACAGAAATAAAGAAGTCCTGAAGTTCTGTTTTCGCAATTATAATACCCGTTTATACGATATTAGACAGCTGGCTGAGCTTCAGGACTTCTTGACTTCAAGACTTCTAATAAATCCTATTCTGTTTTTATACGATAAACATCGACCAAATCATATAGACGACCGCCAGCACGACGAGTACGCCGAATATCCACTTTACGACGGTGTCGCCCTGACTCTTCTGTTTTTCCTCCCGCTCAGTGCGGTGTTTCTGCGTGGCCACATTGTTCACTTCCCTTGCGGCGACGTGCTTGGCCTGTTCTTTCTTGTTGTTTCCCATTATGAGTTAATTTTTTAGTTGTTGTTTAATGTTCTGCTTACTGTTCGGCTGCCTCGGCGTCACTTTCGGCAAACTCCATAAGGTAGGCTTTGATGAAACCGTCAATCTTGCCGTCCATCACGCCATCGACATCCGAGGTCTGATAGCCCGTGCGGTGGTCCTTGACGCGCCTGTCGTCGAATACATAGCTGCGTATCTGACTGCCCCACTCTATCTTCTTCTTTCCGGCCTCAATCTTCGCCTTCTCGGCCTGCTGCTTCTTCAGCGCGCGGTCGTAGAGCTGGCTCTTGAGGAGCTGCATGGCCTTGGCGCGGTTTTTCGGCTGATCGCGCGTCTCGGTGTTCTCGATAAGGATTTCCTCCTTTTCACCGGTGTCTGGGTCCTCGTACTGGTAGCGCAGACGGACACCCGACTCCACCTTGTTCACATTCTGCCCGCCGGCGCCGCTTGAGCGGAATGTGTCCCAGCTCACCTTGGCCGGGTCGACATACACCTCGATGGTGTCATCGACAAGGGGCGTGACAAACACACTGGCGAAACTCGTCATGCGCTTGCCCTGCGCATTGTAGGGGGAGACGCGCACCAGGCGGTGGACTCCGTTCTCGCTCTTGAGGAAGCCATAGGCAAACTCGCCGCCCTCGATGGTCATCGTCATGCTCTTGATGCCGACTTCCTCGCCGGGCTGCAGGTCGGTGACGGTAACCTTATAGCCGTGGGCCTCGCACCAGCGCATATACATGCGCATGAGCATCTGCGCCCAGTCCTGCGCCTCGGTGCCGCCCGCGCCGCTATTGATTTTCATCACCGCGTCCATCGAGTCCTCGTCCTGCCGCAGCATGTTCTTCAGCTCAAGGTCCTCGATGGCCTTGAGGCATTTGGCATAGTCGGCATCGACTTCTTCCTCGGTAACCAGCTCCTCCTTATAATACTCGAAGGCAAGCTTCAGCTCTTCGGCATACTCCTTCACTTGCTTATAGCCGGTGAGCCATTTCTCAATGCCCTTCACCTTCTTCATCTGCTCCTGCGCCCGCTTGGGGTCATCCCAAAAGTCCGGGGCCTGGGTACGCAGCTGCTCTTCCTCGAATTCTACTTTCTTCTGGTCGATATTAAGATAGTGGTGAAGCTTTTCTGTTCTGTCCACCACATCCTTCAATTGGTCAGCTGTTATCATAATCTTTCAAATTCTACCTTTTCATCGTTATATCACACGCACATCACGCCAGTCATCCCTCTCGCCTACTTCGTGAGCACGCCGTCGGAGGGCGTATTCTCGTACATCTTGTCGATGACGGCCTTGTAATGCTCATATATCACCGGACGCTTGATCTTGAGCGTATTGGTGAGCTCACCGTTCTCGATGGAGAAATGGTGGGCGCAGAGCGTGAAGCGCTTGATCTGCTCATAATGGGCCAGTCCCTGCTGCAGGGTCTCGATGCGCTCCATCATCATGTTGTGCACCTTCGGGTTCAGACAAAGCTCCTCGCGGTTAGCGAACTTGATGCCATGAGCCGTGGCCCAGGCCTCTATCTCATTGTAGGCCGGCACGATGAGTGCGGAGACAAACTTGCGCTGGTCGGCGATGATGGCCACCTGGTCGACGAACTTGTCCACGAGCAGCAGCGACTCTATCATCTGCGGGGCAATATACTTGCCGTTGCTCGTCTTGAACAGGTCCTTGATGCGCTCGGTGAGATAGAGCTCGCCGTCCTTGAGGTAACCGGCGTCACCCGTATGGAAGAAACCATCGGCATCGAAGGCCTGCGCGTTCAGCTCCTCACGGTTGTAGTAGCCGCGGGTGATGGTCGGGCCCTTGAGCAAAATCTCATTGTTCTCACCTATCTTTATCTCAATGCTGTTGATGGGCCGTCCCACCGAGCCTATGGTGAACTTCTCGCCCTTATGGTCGCACGACACGGTGGCCAGGCTCTCGGTAAGGCCGTAGCCTACAATCATGCAAATACCGATGGAATGGACGAATTCCTCCACTTCGGGCGACACATAAGCACCGGCGGTGGGGAAGATATTGGGATGCTCCAAGCCAATCTGCGCACGCACCAATGACAGCACGTATTTATTGGCAACCTGGTACTTCAGCCTCAGCGATAGTGGTGGCTTACGGCCTGCGGCGAGGTAGTCGATGTTATATTTCTTACCAATCTTCCACGCCTCGTAGAACATCTTCTGCTGTACGGCCGACGAGCGGTCAATCTTTGCCTTGACAGCCTGATACACTTTCTCCCAGAAGCGCGGCACACTCGACATACTCGTCGGATGGGTCTCACGCATGGCCTGCTGGATGTTGTGGGGATTGGTGTTGACGATGAGCATGGCGCCCTCAGTGAGCGCAAGGTAAGCCCAACCGCGCTCGAAGATGTGGGTGAAGGGCAGGAAGTCGATGACGCGGTCATCCTCTCCCACCGGCACGCACGCGTCATTGGCCTTGAAGGCGGCGGCATACTGGCCGTAGGTCAGTACCACGCCCTTGCTTGAGCCTGTGGTGCCACTGGTGTACAGAATGTTGCAGATGTCGACATCATTGGCCTGAGAATAGAGCCTCTCCACCTCATCCTGCCGGGGCAGGCCCTCGCCAAGTTTCATAAAGTCATCGAAATAGAGCGAGTTGGGGTCGTGGGTGCTGATGCGCACGCCGTGGTCGAAAACGACGATACGCTCGAGCGTCGGACACACGGCGAAGATGCGGTGTGCCTTGTCATACTGCTCCTGCTCGCCAACGAAGACCACACGCACGCCGCCATCGTTGATCATGTATTGGATTTGCTGCTCCGAACTGGTGGCATAGAAAGGGATGGAGACCACGCGGATGCCATACGCGCCGAAGTCGGTGTAGAGGTATTCCACGCAATTCTGGGAGAACACGGCTATCTTTTCCTGGGGCTTGAGCCCAAGGTTGAGCAGCGCGTTGCTGGCCTGCCTCACCTTTCCCGCAAAAGTGTTCCACGAGACAGTCTTCCATTTTGTACCGCCAAAGTCCTGGTACATCATGGCTGCCTTGTCGCCATACTTCTTTGCCTGTTCCTGAATAAGGACTGACAGATGACTTCTGTTCTGCATACTCGTAGATTTTATTCCTTGCAAATTTAGATAAAATTCACGAATTATAAGCCTATAGAGTGAAAAAACTTATTACTTTTCCACACGTTGCGCCGGTAAGAGTTGAAAATCAAGCGAATTTTGTTATCTTTGCGGCACAGACCAATTATTAACTATGAGACAACACGACTATCTTAACGATGCGGTGGACTTGCTCTGCCGTCTCATCGCGACCCCCTCGACAAGCCGCAACGAGGGCGCTGCCGCCGACCTCATGGAGCGGCAGATGACGGCTTACGGCCTCTCGCCCCAGCGGCACGGCAACAACATCTGGGCACTGTCGCCCTCGTGGGATGACGGCAAGCCGACGCTGCTGCTCAATGCGCATATCGACACGGTGAAACCGGCCGCCTCGTGGACACGCGACCCGTTCAGGCCGACCATGGAGGGTGACCGTCTCTACGGCCTGGGCAGCAACGACTGCGGCGGCGGCCTGACCACGCTGCTGCAGGTGTTCCGATGGCTCACGCTCAGGGCGCAGCCCTACAACATCATCTACCTGGCCTCCTGCGAGGAGGAGGTTTCGGGACAGCAGGGCATCAGCAGCGTACTGCCGCTGTTGCCGAAGATTGACGTGGCCGTCGTGGGCGAGCCTACGGGCATGCAGCCCGCCATCGCCGAGCGCGGACTGATGGTGCTGGATGTCATCGCGCATGGGAAAAGTGGCCACGCGGCGCGCAACGAGGGCGTGAACGCCATCTATGAGGCGCTCGACGACATGAGATGGATAAGGGATTACCGTTTTGAGAAGACAAGCCCGCTGCTGGGACCTGTCAAGATGACGCTCACCGTGGTCAACGCCGGCACGCAGCACAATGTGGTGCCTGACCGCTGCACGATGCTCGTTGATGTCAGGACTAACGAGTGCTACACCAACGAGGAGGTGTTCGACATCATCCGGTCGCACCTGAAGAGTGAGGTCAGCGCGCATTCGTTCCGCCTTCACTCGTCGCACATCCCAACCGGGCATCCGCTGGTGAGGCGGTGCGTGGCAATGGGCATGAGGCCCTTCGGCTCGCCCACACTGAGCGACCAGGCGCTCATGCACTGGCCGTCGCTGAAGCTGGGACCGGGCGAGTCGGCACGCTCGCACACGGCTGACGAGTATATCTGTCTGAGCGAGATGGAGCACGCCATCGCCGCCTACCAGCAGCTGCTCGACGGCCTGGAGATGTGAGAGCGCCCGTGCCGTTATGGCATCAGCGGCCGAGCCACGCCTCGGGGTTGAGCTTGGCCCGCTCCTTGCGCAACTGGAACTGGAGGATGTGGTCGTCGCCGACCGTACCAAGCACCTGGCGCGTGCTGACGTGCTGTCCACGGCTCACCGCGGCAGAGCGCAGGTTTGCATAGACAGAAATGTAGGCGCCATGGCGCAGCATGACGACCACTGAGCCGCCGTAGCTCAGCACGGCGCTCACCTCGCCGTCGTAGACGGCACGTGCCTGACAGCCGGCGCCACCCATGATGTTGATACCCTTGTTGTCGAGTGTCACGCCTTTCAGACCAGCCACATTGTACTGGCCGAAATGACTGACTATTCTGTAGTTTCCGGTGATGGGCATGGGCAGGCGGCCCCGGTTGGCCTCAAACCCGTTGTTCATCATGCGGTCAACCGACGAGAACTGCTGTGCCTCCTGCTGTTGCTCGCGCACCTTGGCAATCTCTTTCCGGGCACGGGCGGCATCGGCCTCCTGCTTTCGCTCGGCAGCCTCACGCGCAGCCTCAGCCTCACGCGCAGCCTGTTCGGCAGCGGCTTTTTTCGCGGCGGCGGCCTGTGCGGCTGCGGCGGCCTGTGCGGCCTTGGCCCTGTCACGCTCGGCCGCTTCCTGCCGGGCTCTCTCGGCGGCGGCCTGTGCAGCTGCGGCCTTTTGGGCAGCCTCACGCGCCGCAGCCTCACGCGCCTTGGCCTCGGCTATGCGGCGGGCATTCTCCCGGGCCGCAGCCTCAGCGGCGGCTTTCTTGCGCGCCAGCTCCTCCTCCCGCTTCTTCTTTGCGGCAGCCTCGGCAGCGGCCTTGCGGCGCGCCTCTGCGAGGGCACGCTCACGCACCTTGGCCACCTCAATCTCTACCTGACGGTCAATCTCGGCGTTGAGCGCGGCATTCTTCTTCTGCTGCTCGGCAATAATCAGCTGGATGGTGCGCTGCTGCTTCTGCAGGCCGTTGACAATCTCCTGCTGCTGGTTTTTGTTGGCCTGCAGCTTCTGCTGTTCCTGCTGGCCTTTATAGAGCAATGTGCTCTTTTGTCCTTTCACCTTGCGCAGCTGCGTGTGCTTGTTGTTGACCTCACGCTGCTTGGCCTTTACGGCCTCGCCCTGCGCCTTCTGATACTGCGCATACTCGCGGATGAAGCGCAGGCGACGGTACATCTGGTAGAAATTCTTCGCCGAGAAGATAAACATCAGCTTGTCCTCCACCGAGCGGTGGCGCGCGATGTAGCGCAGCGACTTGATGTACTTGACCTGCCGGTCCTTGAGCTGTGCCTTGAGCGAGGTGAGCTGCGAGTTGAGTATGCCGATGTTGCCGTTGATATGGTGGATATCCTGCTGGATGCCGTTGATGTTCTGCTGGTTCTTGTCTATCTCGCCATTGATGGCAAGCAGGTCATTGAGTCGTTTGGCCACGTCTGCCTTGTTGGCCTTGAGCGCCTTCTCCTGCTGCCTTATCTTCTTTTGAACGGCGGCCTGCTGGTTCTTCAGCTTCTGTATCGAGGCATTGGTGACGTTGGCGTTCTTCGACGCTTTCGTCCTGTTAGCCGTTTTCTTCCTGCTGCTTGCCGTGGCGTGCGCCTTGCCCCTGGCTGACGCCGCATTTCCCCTGGCCGCATACTTCGTGGTCTGCGACGTGCGCGCCTTGTTGCGTGACGTTCCCGACTTGACCTGCGCCCCGGCAGACACTGAGAGCGCGGCCAACAACATTAATAGATATACTGAACGCTTCATTTACATGTTGAGTAATTTGTCGAGGATTTGCCTGGCATCCATCTGCTTGTATTTCGACGACAGGGTGGTCTCCGTGTCCCACCCTTCGGTGGTTTTGGGGGCATCCATGTCGAGGGTCACCGTCACAGTCTGCACCTTCGCGGTCTGGGTCGTGGTGAATGAGAACACCTGCCTGGCGGGGAACTTTTTTGCTCCGACGGGTGTAAAGTCGGAATAGTTCCACGTCAGGGCCGACCGGCCGCTGGCCTTAGAGGCGTAAGCCACCTTGGCCTGGTTGATGAGTGCCGTCGCACGGTCGGCCAGCCATGTGAGGCTGAGCTTGTTGTAGTTGAGGGTGACAGGTACATTCTGTCCCGTTCCGTCGAGGTTGGCCGTGAATTTCTGCAGGTCGCTCTCACCTATCTTCTTCGTTCCGGGCAACAGCAGCTGGTTCCAGAAAAGCGACTGCAGCGAATAGAAGTCGAGGCCGTTGTCGCGCAGGAAATCGAGCTGGCTGTAGTCGCCCCTCACGTATTGCTTGTGGAGCCGGTCAACCACCAGCACATAGTCGGGGGTGAAGTCGATGCGTCCCACCTCGGTGCCTATCAGGGGAATGAAGAGCTGCAGGCGGATCATCTTGTCCCTGCGCATGCGCAGCGAGCCGGGCGCCGAGATATTCTTGTCGCCGTAGTCGATGGTGAAAGTCATGTTGGCCACGATGTTCTGTGCATAGACGCGGTTGTCGCTCACTCTCTGCACAAAGGCCAGCGTGCTGCCGGCCGAGCGGCTCGCCTTGACGGCACTGCCGGTGGTGGCGCCGGTGGTGGCCGCAGTATGCTTTTCGCCCGATGAAACCGCCTGTTTTGAGGTGCCGCACGCCCAAAGCAGTACGGGCATGGCAAGCAATATGGCCTGGTGTATCTTTTTCATTTCCGTTTCTTATAGAGGTTGATTTTTCTGTTCAAAGCTTTGGCATCACCGCCTTTAAGCAGGGCTTGCTGATAGAAGCCGACCGCGGCAGGATAGTCGCGCAGCTCCACGTAGATGTCGCCGGCATGCTCGTAGAGCGTACCGTCGTTCAGGCTGTCGCCGGAGTTCTTCAGTGCCATGTCGATATAGACCTTGGCCTCGGCGTAGCGCTTCTCCATATAGAGTATCCACGCATAGGTGTCGAGATAGGTGGCGTTTTTCGGCTCGGCCTTCACCGCCTTGGCGCTCATCTCCTCGGCCTTCTTCAGATTGGTGCCGTCGAGACTGAGGTAGTAGGCGTAGTTGTTGAGGGTGACTACGTTGTCGGGCTTATAGATGAGGCAACTGTCATAGGCGGCATACGCCTCGGTCTTCATGTGCTTGTTGTGGTAGATCTCTCCCATGATGGAATAGAGGTTGGCCACCATGTCGGCATTACTCTGGTCGTTAATCTCCGAGGCGCCGCGTCTCAGCACATCCAGCGCGCCATCCTCGTCCTTGAGGTAATAGCGTGACAGGCCTGTGAAGAAATAAAACACCATTTCATCGGGATTGTACATCATGCCCGGCTCACTGAGACTGGCTATCTCCTGCCAGTTGTCGTCGCCCCAGCGGTCCTGGATGAGCTGCAGGCGCGCGCCGGCGTTGTCGGGCTGCAGCCTGAGCAGACTGGTCAGTGCAGCGTCTATCGTATCCTTGGGCAACCGCTTCATGGAGTAGTAGGCCACCTTGATTTGTGCGACGAGCGTGTCGGCCGGCACGACGCGCTGCACGCTCCTGATGAGGTTGATGACCTCGGTGGAATCGCCCTTCCGCTGCTCGTTGTCCTGTATGGCCTGGCGCAGAAACTGCACACGTGTGGCCGAGGGTGTGTTTCTGCCGAGGAGGATGCCGCGCATCATGCCTGCGGCAAGGGTGTCCTGCCGGGTGGCCCGGTAGTAGTCGTACATCGACCCCTGCACCATGGCGTTGTCGGGCTCCGACTTCATGGCCGCCTGGTAGATGGCGTAGGCCTCCTTCTGGCGCTTGTGCTGCATGAGCCAGTTGCCGAGCATCAGCCTGAAGTTCAAGTCGTTGGGATGGCTGTCGGCCAGTCCCTTGAGCGTGGCGTAGGCATGCTTCTCGTCACCCATCATCTCGTAGGCGTTCATGCGCATCATCGCGAGCTGGTCGCTTGTGCCGTCAATCTGCTCGAGCCGGTTGATGGCATTGAGCATCTTCGGGTAGTCCTTCTGCTGGCGGTAGAGCTGGATGAGAATTTCCACCACGTCATCGCGGTCGCGGTGGGTGGCGAGCAGCTCCTCGTAGGCCTCGGTGCCCTTGGCGAAGTTGCCGGTGCCGATATATTGCTGCGCGATACTTTCCTGATAGGTGCTGTTGGAGGGCTGCAGCCTTGCCGCGGTCTCCAGGTCACGCAGCGCGAGGGAGTCCTTGTGGAGCGTGCCGTAGTATCTCGAGCGCAAGTAATACACCTCCGCGGCGTTGGGATTGATGTCAAGACAGTGGTTGAGCAGGTCGAAAGCAGCCGTATAGTGGCCCGCGCACTGCTGGTTGACAGCCTCAAGAAAGAAATAGCCGAAGCGGCGGCTGTCGGCATAGCTCAGCGTGTCGGCGGCCACGGCAGTCTTCGGGACGGCGGCCTTTTTCTTCGACCGTGCGGCCGCCATCGGGCCTTCGAGGCAGCAGGCCAGGGCGACGGCACCGAGAATGACCGTATGTAAAGCGTTGCGTCTCATCATTTCACTCCTGTATGTCCATATCCGCCCTCGCCCCGCTCGGTCTCGTCGAGTACGTCGGCAGGCTCCCACTCCACCGTCTCATGGCGCGCCACCACCATCTGGGCAATGCGCTCGCCGGCATTGACGGTGAAGTCGGTGTCGGAGAGGTTGACCAGCAGCACCATCAGCTCGCCGCGGTAGTCGGCGTCGATGGTGCCGGGCGAGTTGAGCACGGTGATGCCGTGCTTCAGCGCCAGTCCGCTGCGTGGTCTCACCTGCGCCTCATAGCCTGCGGGCAGGGCAATGTGCAGGCCAGTGGGGATGAGCCTGCGCTCCAAGGGACGCAGGGTGACGGGAGCGTCGAGACTGGCACGGAGGTCCATGCCCGCGCTCTGACTCGTGGCGTAAGCCGGCAACGGCTGACGGCCGGCATTGACAACTTTAATCTTTACCATAATAACTGCAAAATTAAGCAATTCTCCTTAATTTATGGAATTACACCTTATTTTTATTACTTAAAAAGGTCAAATGTAAGGCTTTTAGCGTAACTTTGCCGTATGAACTGGTTACAACTCATCTCCAACAAACGGCTCGGGCAGGAGCATCACCACGCACTCCGCCACGACGACCGCTCCGAATTCAAGCGCGACGGCGACCGACTGATCTACTCGGCCCCCTTCCGCCGTCTGCAGAACAAGACGCAGGTGTTCCCGCTGCCCGGCAGTATCTTCGTGCACAACCGCCTCACACACTCGCTCGAGGTGTCGTCGCTCGGCAAGAGCCTCGGCGACGACGTGGCGCGGCGGCTCACCGAGCTGCATCCCGAGCTGCGCGGCACGCTGTTTGAGGAGATTGGCACCATTGTACAGAGCGCGGGACTGGCCCACGACATGGGCAACCCGCCCTTCGGCCACTCCGGCGAGAAAGCCATCCAGACGTTCTTCACCGAGGATGCGGGCCTCAACCTCCGCAAGCACGTTAGCCAGCCGTTCTGGGACGACATCACGCACTTCGAGGGCAACGCCAACGCCTTCCGCCTGCTCACCCATCAGTTTGTGGGACGACGTAATGGCGGCTTCGTCATGACCTACGCCACCTTAGCCTCGGTGGTGAAATATCCGCGGTCAAGCAGTCTGGCCGGTGAGCACGGAAAGTTCGGCTTCTTCAACTCCGAGACCCCCATCTACGAGAAAATCGCCGATGAATTGGGCATAATCCGCCTCTCAGAGCCTGGCAGTCCCATCGCGTACGTGCGCCACCCGCTGGTGTATCTCATGGAGGCTGCCGATGACATCTGCTATGAGATAATGGATATTGAGGACTCTCACAAGCTGCGCATCCTCTCGTTTGAGGAGACGCGTGAGCTGTTGCTCGGCTTCTTCGACGAGGACACGAGAAAAGCCATCCTCAACCGCCTCGCCGAGGAGCAGGTGACCGATGAAAACGAGCAAATCGTGTATTTCAGGGCCTGCGCCGTAGGCAAACTGGAGCATGAGTGCGTGAAGACCTTCGTCAGCCACGAGGAGGAAATCCTCAACGGCACCTTCAAGGGCAGCCTCATCTCGAATATTGCCGAGCCGCAGCGCGAGGCCTACCGCAGGTGCAGCGAGGTCTCGTACAAGAAAATCTATCATTCCAAGCCGGTGCTCGACGTGGAGCTGAGCGGTTACAAAATCATGGAGACGCTCATGCGCACGTTCATCAGTGCCGCGGTTCATCCCGAGAAGTTCCACTCGCAACAGCTCATGAACCGCTTCTCAAGCCAGTACGACATCCACAGCGACAACCTTGAGACCCGCATCATGGCCGTTCTCGACTACATCAGCGGCATGACGGACGTGTATGCACTGGACATCTATCAGAAAATCAGCGGGATAGCGCTGCCGATAGTATAGCCCCACCCCCTCTTGAGCGCCTTTGGCGCTCAAGAGTACCCTCCCCCACCCAGGGGAGGGTTTTAATACAATAAGCATACCAGACTTTTGAATTATAAGATAATGAGTATTATGAATGAGGGCGGACAAGAAAAAGAGAAAGATAAAGAAAAAGATAAAGAGCTACATAGCTACCAAACTGGATCGGACAATCTTTATGGTGTTTTAAAGGCTTATGCGACGGAAAACAGGAAACACATGACGGCGGCTGAGCAAATTCTTTGGAAAGCGCTTAGCCACAATCGCTATAATATAAAATTCCGACGACAACATATTATCGGCGATTTCATCGTTGATTTCGTCTGCCTAAAAAACCGACTTGTCATTGAAATTGATGGAGCTTATCATGCTGAAAGGAGCCAACAATGCGCTGACGAGATGCGAACGAAAGACTTAATACAAATGGGCTACGAGGTAATTCGATTTAGCAACGATGATGTCTATAAAGACCACCTCAGAATAGCCAACCAAATCTACGACCGCATCTTCCAAATTCTACAGCATCAATAAGCCTCACCCTTCTTAATCAATAAGCCTCACTCTACTTACAAGCCTTATTCAACTTAATCAACAAGCCTTATCAAATCGCCTTTTGGTATAGCAAGCCTAATAGAGCCCTCCCCTGGGTGGGGGAGGGTACTCTTGGGCGCCTAAGCGCCCAAGAGGGGGTGGGGCTCCCAAGAGGGGGTCGGACTATAACCTTATATTCCTCTCGTTCCCCGGAAGGTTGAGGGCCTCGGGATGCTCCTTGACGAAACTGTTGATATGGCGGACGCGCTTCTCCTCGAAAATCTCGTCGACGGAGATGAGAATGCCGCTTTCCTCCACCTCGCCGAACTCATGGTTGATGGCCGTGCCGAAGAACTTCATCGTCGGCGAGAGGTTCATGTAGGCATTCACCAGAGGAGGAATGTTGTAGCCCAGCTCACGCACCTGATGGTTGAGGATGCGGTAGTCTTTCTTGAAGTCGGACTCCGTGAAAATTTTGGCGAGCTGGTCGTCAGGAGTGATAGTTTTCAGCGGTTCCATCGGTACGACGAGGCCCTCCTTGTCGCCAAAGTGCTTGCGGAGGAAATACAAAATCATGTCACGTCCCAACTTGGAGAAAGAGGGATACATCGTCATCTTGCCGAAGAAATACTTGCAGTTGGGATTGATGACCGTCAGCGCGCCCAAGCCGTCCCAGAGGTTGTCGAGGGCGAAGATGGACTTCGTGTTCTTACGCACGTTCTGATAGTCGAGCGAGACGAAGCTCCGTCCCAGCTCCACGGTGTGCGGGGCATAGTCGTGCATGAACTCGTCCGAGAAATGGAACATGTGGCTCATGGCGAGCATCGGCTGTCCGTCGGCGTCAATCTTCCAGTCCTCGCCGAAGAGGTAGCGGTAGCCGCCGATGATCTCCTCGGCCTCGGGGTTCCACACGATGAGCTGGCGGCAGCCGTTGTCCATAGTGTCGAATTCATCGATGTCAACCGACTTGCCCGTTCCTCCGCCGGCCGTGCGGAAGGCGATTTCCCTGAGCCGCCCTATCTCAAGCATCACATTGGGGCATTCCTTGGCCGTGATGACGTAAATCTCATTGTTGCTCTTGTTGGTCGTGCGCAACTCGCGCTCAGGCGTCAGCTCCGATTTCAGTAGCGCCTTGCTGACCGGTTGAATGATTTTCTCTTCCATCTGATGACTTCGATACGTATCTTATATGGTATTAACGGGCATCGAGACCTGCGGGGCCGGCTTGCTCATAAACCTTGTTTTCTACAAAAATCGCCCATTCCTTCGGTGTCTTGCTGTGGTCGAAGGTCTGCCATGGTATCGGCTTTCCGATGACGATGCGGAATGCCTTGTTGCGGTTGCGGTACATCTCGTCGACGAGAAACAGCATGGCGATGTTCACCTTCAGCCCGAGCCGCTTCTGCCATTTGGCAATGCGGTAGAACCGGCTGCTGTTGCGCCCGCTGAAGTAGATGGGCACCACGTCGCGGTGGTACTGCACGCTCTTGGCGATGAACGTCTTCCGCCAGGGGATGTCGTGGATGTGGCCGTTGATGAGCCGTGAGTTGAGACCGGCGGGAAACATCAGGATGTGGTTGTCGCTCCGGAAGCCCTCCTCCACGGCCTGCGGAAAGCTGCGGGCCTGCTTGCCCGTCTTGTTGATGCCGATGCACACCGGCCGCAGTCCGGGCAAGAACAGCAGCAGGTCATTGACGAGATAGCGGAACCGCCCGTCGTAGTGCCTGCCGATGATGGACCCGAGGCACACCCCGTCCTGTCCGCCCAAGGGGTGGTTGGAGACGAAGATGTAACGCTTGCCGTCGTCCTTGGGGGGCAGGTTCTCCTCACCCTCAATGGTGAGCCGCATGCCGAGATACCGCACGCACTCCACGAGCCACTCCGTGCCCTCCTGGCCACGGTGCTCCCAAAGAAACGCGTTGACCTCGTCCTCATGGATGATATGGCGCAGCCACCGCACAAGGAAGCGGGGCACATAACGCGCCTTGCTGCCCATCTTGCTACGTAGCACCTGTTCCACATCGACTGTCTTCTGCATGGCTTTCTCTATATCAGCTAATAAAACACTAACATACTATCAGCTTGCAAAAATACCATTTCTTTTCCAAACTCACATTATTAATCCATAAAAAAATTCGATGAAAATAACAAAACACAAGGCACACCGGACATTTCAACTGACCATCAGGACGATGTCCGCACGCCTTTGTCACGCTATCGGAAGCGTCAACCGACAAAGCGCGGCGGCCGCCATGCGTGAGCGGGTCGGCCGTCACGAGTGAGCGGGTCGGCCGCCATGCACGGACAAAGCGGTCACCGCAAGTTTGCCGGTCAAGCCACATGACACTGCCGGTCAAGCCACATGACACTGCCGGTCAAGCCGCAGGACACTGAGGCTGACGGTCGCCGCGCCCGTGTCGGCAGCCTGGACGCACCGGCCACCCATTGCCGTGCAAATCCCGGGCCTGTCAAAAATATCGGGGATAAACTAAAAAAAGTGGGGCGAAGTGGTGCAAAGTGGGGGAATTATTTGTAACTTTGGAGCCGAATAGCAATAAAGAGGTATAGCATGCGCTTTTTGGGCAACATAGAAGCCAAGACCGACGCCAAGGGCAGGGCCTTTCTGCCGGCATCGTTCCGCAAGGTGCTGACGGCATCGGGCGAGACCTCGCTGGTGCTTCGCCAGGATGTGTACGAGAGCCTGCTCATCCTCTATCCGCAGAGCGTGTGGAACCAGCTGATGGATGACATGCGCGCCCGCCTGTCGCGCTGGGACCGCACCGAGCAGCGTGCCTTCCGCACGTTTGTCAGCTCAGTCGTTGAGCTGACCATCGACGGCAACGGCCGCATCCTCATCCCCCGCCCCTACCTCGAGGGCGTCGGCATCAGGCAGAGCATCCGCTTTGTCGGCATGGGCGACAGCATCGAGATATGGCCCAACGAGGCAGAATCGGCACAGCCCACGATGGACAAGGAGGCACTGGAGCATATCATAGAGGACCAAATGAAGACCGACCGCGAGCAGCGGTAAGAGCAAACAATGAATACAGCCGCAATCTACCACGTACCCGTGCTTTTGAAAGAGAGCATCGACGGGCTTGCCATCAAGCCCGACGGTGTCTATGTGGATGTCACGTTTGGTGGCGGAGGCCACTCGCGCGAGATCTTGCGCCGCCTTGGCCCCAACGGCCATCTCTACAGTTTCGACCAGGATGCCGACGCCGAGCAGAACGTGCTGGAGCCGGAGCAGGACGGCAACGGCGGGCGCCGCTTCGTCGATGACGCACGGTTCACCTTTGTCAGGTCCAACTTCCGCTACCTCAGCAACTGGATGCGCTACTACGGTGTGGAGCATATCGACGGCCTGCTGGCCGACCTCGGCGTGTCGAGCCACCACTTCGACGACGAGAGCCGCGGCTTCTCCTTCCGCTTCGACGCCCCGCTCGACATGCGCATGAACCGCAACGCGGGGGCCACGGCGGCCGTCCTCGTCAACAACGACACTGAGGAGGAGCTGGCCGACATCTTCTATCTCTACGGCGAGCTGCGCAACGCGCGCCGCATAGCCTCGCTGCTCGTCAAGGCCCGCAGCCAGGCCGCCATCGCCACCACGGCCCAGTTTATGGCAGCCGTGGAGCCAGCCTTCCGCCGCGAGCGCGAGAAGAAAGAGATGGCCAAGCTCTTCCAGGCCCTGCGCATCGCCGTCAACCACGAGATGAGCGCCCTGCGCGACATGCTCGTGGCGGCCACCGGCCTCATCGGCGAGGGCGGGCGGCTGAGCGTCATCACCTACCACTCGCTCGAGGACCGCATCGTGAAAAACGTGATGAAAGCCGGCAATCCCGACGGGAAAATCGCCGAGGACCTCTACGGCAGGATTGACACTCCTTTCCGGCTGGTCAACAACAAGGTCATCCTGCCCTCGGCAGAGGAGCAGGAGCGCAACCCGCGCAGCCGCAGCGCAAAACTGAGAATAGCCGAGCGGCGATGAGACTGAACGACAGATAAAATGACAAAAATGAAAGAGACGACAGATAAGACAGGAAACCAACAACCGGCCGACACCCGGCCGTCAACGCCAAAGGCCGGCACTGAAAGGCCAAAGGCTGGCACTGAAAGGCCAAAGGCCGGAAAGGACGCGGGCCTCTCGCTGACAGAGGTCATCAAGGAGCAGGCCACGGAGGACGAGGCACCGCTTTCCCGGCAGTTCTCGCTGCGCAAGATATTGGGCGGCGACATCCTCAGCACGCGTCTCATCCGCCGTCAGGTGTGGCTGTTTCTGCTCATCGGCCTCTTTCTGATCATCTACATCTCCAACCGCTACAGCTGCCAGAAGGACATCATCCTCATCGACCAGCTGCAGAACGAGCTAAAGGATGCCAAGTACAGGGCGCTGTCGAGCAACAGCCAGTACACGGAGGCCACTCGCGAGAGCAACGTGCTGGAAGTGTTGAAAAACCGCAAGGACAGCACGCTGAAGATGCCCTCTCAGCCGCCCTACCTCATCATGGTTCCAGAGGACAAATAACCGGAAAGTAACGGAAAGTAACGGAATGAGCAAATTCGACTATAACAAGATAATGCCGCGATACAGCATCATCGCCTTTCTGCTGACCCTCCTGGCCATCGCCGTGGTGGTAAAGGCGGGCTATCTGATGACGGTGAGGAAGGGCTACTGGATGGCTGTAGCCGACCGCGTCAAGCAAGACAGCGTCAGGGCAGAGCCCATGCGCGGCAACATTCTAAGCTGCGACGGGCAACTGCTGGCCTCGTCGCTGCCGGAATTCAAGATTTACATGGACTTCCAGCAGCTGCACGACAGCGGCAGTGACTCGCTGTGGAATGCCAAGCTCGACAGCATCTGCGAGGGCCTGCACTACATCTTCCCCGAGCGCAGCGCCGCCCAGTTCAAAGCCAACCTCACCGAGGGCCGCAACAGCCGCAAGCGCCGCCACTGGCCCATCTGGCCCAAGCGCATCAACTACAACACCTACTCTGAGGTGAAGACGCTGCCCGTGTTCAGGCTGAGCAAGCTCAAGAGCGGCTTCCACGAGGAGGAGTTCAACTCGCGCGAGAACCCCTACGGCTCACTGGCCCGCCGCACCGTGGGCGACATGTTCGCCGCCAAGGACCAGGGGCGCACCGCACGCTGCGGCCTCGAGCTGAGCTACGACTCGCTGCTGCGCGGCACCGAGGGCATCGTGCACCGCCGCAAGGTGCTCAACAAATACCTGAGCATCACCGACACGCCGCCCATCAACGGCTGCGACATCATCACCACCATCGACGTGAACATGCAGGACCTGGCCGAGCGCGCCGTCATCAACGAGCTAAAGGAAATCAACGGCAACGTGGGCGTGGCCATCGTCATGGAGGTGAAGACCGGCGACATCAAGGCCATCGTCAACATGGAGAAATGTGTCGATGGCGAGTACCGCGAGATCAAGAACCACGCCGTAAGCGACCTGCTCGAGCCCGGCTCAGTGTTCAAGCCCATCTCCATCATGACCGCCCTGCAGGACGGCGTGTGCGACACCAACGAGGTGGTGGAGACCGGAAACGGCGTGTTCCCGATGTACGGACGCGACATGAAGGACTGGAACTGGCGGCGCGGCGGCTACGGCACGATGAACATGCCCAAGACGCTGAAGGTGAGCTCGAACATCGGCGTGAGCCGCATCATCGACAAATACTACCACAACGACCCCGAGAAATTCGTGCGCGGCGTGTACCGGTCGGGCATCAACGCCGACCTCCACATTCCCATCGTGGGCGCGGCCAGGGCGCAGATACGCATGCCGAGAAAGAACAAGCGCGGAGAATGGGTCAACTGGAGCAAGACCGACCTGCCGTGGATGAGCATCGGCTACGTCACGCAGATACCGCCCATCTACACGCTGACGTTCTACAACGCCATTGCCAACGGCGGCAAGATGATGCAGCCGCGCTTCGTCAAGGCGGCCGTCAAGGACGGTGAGGTCATCGAGGACTTTCCGCCCGTCGTGGTGAAGGGCCACGAGCAGATAGCCTCGCCCAAGGTCATCAAGGACATGCAGGAGATGCTGCGCAAGGTGGTCAGCGAGGGACTGGGCAAGAAGGCCGGCTCCGACGCCTTCCAGGTGGCGGGCAAGACCGGCACGGCACAGATCTCAAAGGGCAGCGTGGGCTACAAGAGCGGCGCCACCAACTATCTGCTGTCGTTCGCGGGCTACTTCCCCGCCGACGACCCGCGCTACAGCTGCATCGTCTGCATACAGAAGTCGGGACTGCCCGCCTCGGGCGGCGGCATGAGCGGCGTGGTGTTCCACAACATCGCCGAGGGCATCATGGCGCAGGACATCGTGCGCGACATCTCCGAGGTGCGCGACTCCAGCTACACGGCCATCCCCGACGTCAAGGCAGGCAACATACTCTCGGCCGACTACGTGCTGTCGGCCCTGAACATCAGGACCAGCACCAACTTCACAGCCGCGTTCTCGCCAAAGGCCAAGCCCGTCTGGGGACTCGCCGAGCGCAAGCCGACGGCCGTGACCCTGCTGCGCCGGCGCGAATATGGCAGCCGGCAGATGCCCGACGTGCACGGCATGGGGGCACGCGACGCCGTCTATCTCATCGAGTCGAGGGGCGTGAAATGCGTCATCAGAGGCCGGGGACGCGTGACGGCACAGAGCATCGCGCCCGGAAGCAAGATAAGTAAAGGACAGCGATGCGTGCTGACCCTGGAATGACAAAACAGAAATTCACTAAATACAACATAAGATGAGACTGCATGAACTGCTGAAAAACATCAAGCCCGCCGCCGTCATCGGCGACACCGATGTTGACATCACAGGCGTGAACATCGACTCACGCAAGATTAAGAACGGCCACTTGTTTGTAGCCATGAAAGGCACACAGACCGACGGCCACAAGTTCATCCCCAAGGCCATAGAGCTTGGCGCGAGGGCCGTGCTGTGCGAGGACCTGCCCGAGAGCCGCGCCGACGGCGTGACCTATGTGCAGGTTGACTCCACCGAGGACGCCGTGGGCAAGGTGGCCACGCTCTTCTACGGCGACCCAACCAAGCATCTGAAGCTCGTCGGCGTGACCGGCACCAACGGCAAGACCACCATCGCCACCTTATTATATAATATGTTCCGCGAGTTCGGCTACCGCTGCGGACTGCTCTCCACGGTGTGCAACTACATCGACGGACGGGCCATTCCCGCCGACCACACCACGCCCGACCCCATAGAGCTCAACGAGCTGCTCGGCGAAATGGTGAAGGCAGGCTGCGAGTATGCGTTCATGGAATGCTCGTCGCACGCCATCCACCAGAAGCGCATCGGAGGACTGAAGTTCGCCGGAGGCATCTTCACCAACCTCACACGCGACCACCTCGACTACCACAAGACCTTCGAGAACTACCGCAACGCCAAGAAAGCCTTCTTCGACGGACTGCCCAAGACGGCCTTCGCCATCACCAACGCCGACGACAAGAACGGCATGATCATGGTGCAGAACACCAAGGCCACGGTGAAGACCTACTCCATCACCAAGATGGCTGACTTCCGCGCACGCATCATCGAGATGCACTTCGCCGGCATGTACCTCGACATCGACGGCCATGAGGTGGGCGTGAGGTTCATCGGGAAGTTCAACGTGAGCAACCTGCTCGCCGTGTACGCGGCAGCACGCATGCTCGGCAAGGAGCCCGAGGAGATTCTCGTCGTGCTTAGCACGCTCCACAGCGTCAACGGCCGCCTGGAGCCCATCCACTCTCCCGAGGGCTACACCGCCATCGTCGACTACGCCCATACGCCCGATGCCCTGAGCAATGTGCTAGGCACCATCAACGAGGTGCTAGACGGCAAAGGCCACGTCATCACCGTCTGCGGAGCAGGAGGCAACCGCGACCACGGCAAGCGCCCGCTCATGGCGCAGGAGGCCGTCAGGCAGAGCGACACCGTCATCATCACCAGCGACAACCCGCGCTTCGAGGACCCGCAGGCCATCATCGACGACATGGAGGCCGGACTCAACGCACAGCAGATGAGGAAAGTCATCACCATCGTGGACCGAAAGGAGGCCATCAAGACCGCATGCAAGCTCGCAAAGAAAGGCGACGTCATCCTCGTGGCCGGAAAAGGCCATGAGAACTATCAGGAGATAAAGGGCGTGAAGCACCATTTCGACGACCACGAGGTGCTGCGCGAGATTTTCGGCAACTAAACACCAAGGCAGATGTTATACTATCTTTTCCGCTTCCTTGAGCAATTCGACATTCCAGGTGCCCACATGTGGAGCTACATCTCCTTCAGGGCCCTGCTCACGCTGGTACTCTCGCTCCTCATCTCGGCATGGTTCGGCGAGCGCTTCATCAAGTTCATGAAACGCCGCAATATCTCCGAGACCGAGCGCGACAAGAGCATCGACCCCTTCGGCGAGGCCAAGAAGGGCGTGCCCACCATGGGCGGCATCATCATCATGGCTTCCATACTCGTGCCGGTGCTGCTGCTCGGCCGCCTGCGCAACATCTATCTGCTGCTGATGGTAGGCACCACGGTGTGGCTCGGTTTCCTGGGCTTCCTCGACGACTACATCAAGACCTTCCGCAAGAACAAGGAGGGCCTCAAGGGCAAGTACAAGATTGTGGGCCAGGTGAGCATCGGCCTCATCGTGGGCCTCGTGCTGTGGTCCAGCCCCGACGTGGTGGTGCGTGAGAACATGACCACGCAGCGACAGGGACAGGAGATGGTCATCCACAAGTCGGAACCGGTGAAGTCGCTCAAGACCACCATTCCCTTTGTGAAGAACCACAACCTCAACTATTCCAGCGTGATGGGCTTCTGCGGCAAGTATGCCGTGGCCGCCGGATGGGTGCTGTTTGTCATCATGACCATCCTCGTGGTGACGGCCGTGAGCAACGGCGCCAACCTCAACGACGGCATGGACGGCATGTGCGCGGGAAACGCGGCCATCATCGGCGTGGCGCTCGGCATACTGGCCTACGTGTCGAGCCACATCGAGTATGCCGCATACCTCGACATCATGTATATCCCCGGCTCGCAGGAGCTGGTGGTGTTTATATGTGCCTTCGTCGGCGCGCTCATCGGCTTCCTGTGGTACAACGCCTATCCGGCCCAGGTGTTCATGGGCGACACCGGCTCGCTGATGATAGGCGGCATCATCGGCGTATGCGCCGTCATCATCCACAAGGAGCTGCTGCTGCCCATCCTCTGCGGCATCTTCTTCGTCGAGAGCCTGAGCGTCATCATACAGACCTCGGTGTTCAAATACTACAAGCGCAGGGGGCAGCGCGTGCGCATGTTCCGCGCCACGCCCATCCACGACAACTTCCGCCGCCTCGACAGCCAGCTCGACAGCACCAGCCGCTACATCTTCCGTGGCTGGCCCCGCCGGCAGTTCAGCGAGTCGAAGATTACGGTGAGGTTCTGGATCACGACCATCATCCTCGCAGCCCTGACCATCGTCACGCTGAAGATGAGATAAGGGAGTTAGGAGTTAGGAGTTAGGAGTTAGGAGTTAGGAGTTAGGAGTTAGGATTAATACAGACTGATATGAAAAGAATAGTTGTTTTGGGAGCCGGCGAGAGCGGCGCAGGAGCCGCCGTGCTGGCCAAGAAAGAGGGCTTCGACGTATTCGTGTCGGACACTTCCAAGATAAAGGACAAATACAAGGAGATGCTCGACAGCCACCACATCGAGTGGGAGGAGGGGCATCACACCGAGGAGAAGATTCTCAATGCCGACGAAGTTATCAAGAGTCCCGGCATACCCAAGGAGGCCCCCATGGTGCAGAAGCTCATGGCACAGGGCACGCACATCATCAGCGAGATAGAGTTCGCCGGACGCTACACCCACGCCAAGATGATCTGCATCACGGGCAGCAACGGCAAGACCACCACCACGTCGCTCATCTACCACATCTTCAAGGCCGCGGGCTACGACTGCGGCCTGGCCGGCAACATCGGGCGGAGCCTCGCCCTGCAGGTGGCCGAGGACCCGCACGAGTACTACATCATCGAGCTGAGCTCGTTCCAGCTCGACAACATGTATGACTTCCGCGCCAACATCGCCATCCTGCTCAACATCACGCCCGACCACCTCGACCGCTACGACTTCAAGTTTGAGAACTACGCCGCGGCCAAGATGCGCATCATCCAGAACCAGACCGCCGACGACAGCTTCATCTACTGGAACGACGATCCCGTCATCAGGAAGGAGCTGGAGAAGTACCAGATCAAGGCCGTCGCCTGCCCGTTCTCCGAAATCAAGGAGGACACCTCGGTGGCCTACATCGAGGAGGGACAGTACAAGCTCGAGTATCCCACACCGTTCAACATGGAGCAGGAGGAGCTCTCGCTCACGGGCAAGCACAACCTCTACAACAGTCTGGCCGCCGGACTGGCCTCCAACATCAGCGGCATCAAGAAAGAGATCATCCGCAAGAGCCTCAGCGACTTCCCGGGCGTGGAGCACCGCCTGGAGAAGGTGTGCAAGGTGCGCGGCGTGCAGTACATCAACGACTCCAAGGCCACCAACGTCGACGCCTGCTGGTATGCCCTCGAGAGCATGCGCACGCCCACCATCCTCATTCTCGGCGGCAAGGACAAGGGCAACGACTACTCCCATATCTTCGACCTGGTGAAGCAGAAGTGCGTGGGCCTCGTCTATCTCGGCGCCGACAACACGAAGCTCCACGACAACTTCGACCGGTTCGGGCTGCCCGTGGCCGACACCCACAGCATGGCCGACTGCGTCAGGGCCTGCTACGAGATGGCCAAGCCCGGCGACACCGTGCTGCTGTCGCCCTGCTGCGCCAGCTTCGACCTCTTCCACAACATGGAGGACCGCGGCGAGCAGTTCAAGGAGCAGGTGAGAAATCTCTGATCACGGCCCATGGACAAGAGAATAAGCGCCCTGTTCAAGGGCGACAAGGTCATCTGGATGGTGTTCTTCTTCCTTTGCTTGATCAGCGTCATCGAGGTGTTCTCAGCCTCGTCGGAGCTGACGTTCAAGGGAGGCAGCTACCTGGCCCCGATGCTCAAGCACATCGGCATCCTGATAGTCGGCATCTTCTTCACACTTGTCACGCTCAACATCAAGTGCAAGTATTTCAAGATTGCCACGCCCATCCTGCTGGCCGTCTCCTTCTTCGCGCTGATATGGGTGCTGATAGCCGGCCACTCCACCAACGGCGCCCAGCGCTGGGTGTCGCTTCTGGGCATCCAGTTCCAGCCGTCGGAGCTGGCCAAGGGCACACTGGTCCTGGCAACGGCCCAGGTGCTGAGCGCCATGCAGACCAACTACGGCGCCGACCGCCACGCCATGCGCTATATCCTCACGGTGTGCGCGTTCATCGTGCCGCTCATCGCCGTGGAGAACCTCTCCACGGCCGCCCTGCTCTGCGTGGTCATCTTCCTGATGATGATGATCGGACGCGTGCCGACACGGCAGCTGCTTGAGCTAGTGGGCGGCGTCGCGGCGGCGGTAGCCCTGGTCATCGGCACCGTCATGCTGTTTGGCGAGGACCACAACGACGCCATGACACGGCAGGCACAGGCCGCGGCCATCGCACAGGGCGGACAGGTGGCCGTCACACCCGAGCGGAAAGGCGTGTTCCACCGCTTCGACACGTGGAAGTCGCGCATCGACAACTTCGCCAACAAGAGAGACCTGCCGCCCGACAGCGTCGACCTCGACAAGGACGCGCAGACCGCCTACGCCAACATCGCCATCGCCTCGAGCAACATCATCGGCAAGGGCCCCGGCAACTCCGTGACACGCGACTTCCTGCCGCAGGCGTTCTCCGACTACATCTACGCCATCATCATCGAGGAGATGGGCATCGAGGGCGCTGTCTTCGTGGCCCTGCTCTACATCATCCTGCTGTTCCGCACAGGACGCATCGCCAACCGCTGCGCCAACAATTTCCCCGCCTTCCTGGCCATGGGCCTGGCCCTGCTGCTCGTCATCCAGGCACTGTTCAACATGTGCGTGGCCGTGGGCATAGCGCCCGTCACGGGACAGCCGCTGCCGCTCATCAGCAAGGGCGGCACGTCGAGCATCATCAACTGCATCTACATCGGCGCCATACTCAGTGTGAGCCGCACGTCGAAAAAAACGAGGCCCTGGCAGCCGACGACGGCGACGCGGCAACGGTCAGCATCAGGACGAGGCCGGAAGCCACCACGGCATAGCAGAAGAAAAGTGAGGCGATTATGCGTCAATAATAAAAAAATTGCGTACTTTTGCCGAAAACATAAGCGTTTATGGATAAACCTTTGAAAATCATCATCAGCGGTGGCGGCACGGGAGGCCATATCTTCCCTGCCGTGAGCATCGCCAACGCCATCATGGCCAAGCACCCCGACGCACAGATCCTTTTCGTCGGCGCCAAAGGCCGCATGGAGATGCAGCGCGTGCCGCAGGCCGGCTACAGGATAGAGGGCCTGCCCGTGCGCGGACTGGTACGTCCCCTATACTCACCGAAGAACATCGGCGTGGCCGTCGACTACCTGCACAGCATGCTCCTCGCCAGAAAAATCGTGCGCACGTTCAAGCCTCAGGTGGCCGTGGGCGTGGGCGGCTATGCCAGCGCGGCCGCGCTGAGAGCCGCCGAGAGCCTCGGCGTGCCTTGCCTCATCCAGGAGCAGAACTCCTATGCCGGCAAGACCAACAAGATGCTCGGCGCCAAGGCCAGCAAGATCTGCGTGGCCTACGACGGCATGGAGCGTTTCTTCCCCGCCGACAAGATAGTCAAGACGGGCAACCCCGTCAGGCAGAATGTGGTCAACGCCTCCATCACGAAAGAGGACGCACGCCGGCAGTTCGGCCTCGACCCTGACAAGAAGACCATCCTGCTCGTGGGCGGAAGCCTGGGCGCAAGGACCATCAACGAGAGCATGAGGCAGCACCTCGACATGGTGCGCGATGCCGACGTGCAGTTTATCTGGCAGACCGGCAAATACTACAACGCCGAGATGACCGCGGCCGTGAGCAAGTTCGGCGAGCTGCCCAACCTCAAGGTGCTAGACTTCATCAGCGACATGGGCGCAGCCTACAAGGCCGCCGACCTCGTCATCAGCCGCGCCGGAGCCAGCTCCATCAGTGAGTTCTGCCTCATCGGCAAGGCCGTCATCCTGGTGCCGAGTCCCAACGTGGCCGAGGACCACCAGACCAAGAACGCCATGGCGCTCGTCAACAAGGACGCCGCCATCTACGTCAAGGATGCCGAGGCACCCGGCACGCTGCTCAAGAGAGCGCTGCAGACCGTGGCCGACGACGCGCTGCTGGCACGGCTGAGCGAGAACATCAAGAAGTTAGGATTTAAGAACTCTGCCGACATCATCGCCGACGAGGTCGTAAAGCTGGCCGCCACCAGGGCGTGACTACCACGGGGAAGCCAGGACAGGGCCAACCGTTAATCAGAAAACAAACAAGTCATTATTATAATGGAACTCAAAGACATCAGAGCCGTTTATTTCATAGGAGCAGGAGGCATCGGCATGAGCGCCATCGCCCGCTACTTCATTCATCGCGGCGTTGTCGTAGCCGGCTACGACAAGACACCCTCAGCACTTACCCAACAGTTGGAAAAGGAGGGCATGATTATCCACTATGAGGAGAACACCGACGAGATACCCCATGCCTGCCGCGACAAGGCCAGCTGCCTCGTCATCTATACGCCCGCCATTCCCGCCAGCCATCAGGAGCTCACGTGGTTCCGCGACAACGGCTTCGAGGTGCAGAAGCGCGCCCAGGTGCTGGGCATCCTGACACGCACCCACAAGGGACTCTGCGTAGCCGGCACCCACGGCAAGACCACCACGTCGACCATGTGCGCCCACATCATGCACCAGAGCCACGTCGACTGCAACGCCTTCCTCGGCGGCATCTCGAAAAACTACGGCACCAACTACATCCTCTCCGACAGCAGCGACTACGTCGTCATCGAGGCCGACGAGTTTGACCGCTCGTTCCACTGGCTGCGCCCGTGGATGACGGTCATCACCGCCACCGACCCCGACCACCTCGACATCTACGGCACCAAGGAGGCCTATCTGGAAAGCTTCCGCCACTACACCGAGCTCATACAGCCCGGAGGGGCGCTCATCATCCACACCAACCTCGAGATGAAGCCCAACGTGCAGCCGGGCGTGAAGACCTATACCTACAGCCGTGACGAGGGCGACTTCCACGCCGCCAACATCGTCATCGACAACGGCAACATCACGTTCGACCTCATCTCACCCGTGGAGAACATCGAGGGCATCACCCTCGGACAGCCCGTCCCCATCAACATTGAGAACGGCGTGGCCGCCATGGCCCTGGCACAGCTCAACGGCTGCACCGCCAAGGAAATCAAGTACGGCATGGAGACCTACCACGGCGTGGAGCGGCGCTTCGACTACAAAATCCGCAACGACCGCCACGTGCTGCTCTCCGACTATGCCCACCACCCGAAGGAAATTATGCAGTGCGCCAAGAGCCTGCGCGAGCTGTACAAGGGACGTAAGATCACCGTCATCTTCCAGCCCCACCTCTACAGCCGCACCCACGACTTCTACCATGAGTTTGCCGACGCGCTGAGCCTGTTCGACGAGGTCATCCTTACCGAGATCTACCCTGCCCGCGAGCAGCCCATCCCCGGCGTGACCTCGCAGCTCATCTACGACAACCTCAGGCCCGGCGTGGAAAAGAGCATGATACGCAAGGCCGACGTGCCAGACCTCGTCAGGCGGCGCGACTTCGACGTGCTGGTCACACTCGGCGCAGGCGACCTCGACAACATGGTGCCGCAGATCGCACGCATCATCAACGAGAAAGAAAAAAACTGATCACGTACGGCGAAAATGCGTATCAACTGGAAGAAGACCCTGCTTGTCAGCGGCGACGTATTGCTTGGGGCATATCTCGTGCTGGCTCTGACGGCTTTCAACAAGCCCGATGAGTCGAAGCATGTCTGTACGCGCCTCAACATCAGCATCCAGGACGAGGCCGTCAACGGCTTCATCGACAAGGATGAGATTGTGGCCCGGCTGAAGCGGAACGGACTCTATCCCGTTGACAGGCAACTTGCCGGCATCAACACGAGGCGCATCGAGGACGCCCTCAAGCAGAGCGCCTTCGTCAACGACGCCGAGTGCTACAAGACCGAGAACGGACAGGTGTGCATCATGCTCACGCAACGCATGCCCACCCTGCACGTGATGGCAGCCAACGGAGACGACTACTATCTCGACGACAACCACAGCATCATGCCCAACTCACACTACACCAGCAACCTCATCGTCGCTACGGGAAACATCAACAAGTGGTACGCCAGAAACTATCTCTCCTACCTCACCGAGACCATCATGGCCAACGACTTCTGGGGCAACCAGATCGTACAAATCAACGTGCTGCCCGACCACGGCATAGAACTCGTGCCGCGCGTGGGCAACCACATTATTTATATAGGACAACTGCCCACATCGAAGTACATCGCAGCGCGCAAGCAGCTCGTCACCGACTATGCCAACACCAAGCTCGACCGGCTCAGAAAGTTCTACACCTACGGACTGTCACATGCCGGATGGCATAAATATTCCTACATCGACGTAGAATTTGACAATCAAATCATCTGCAAAAAACGAACAAACAATTAACAGCACATCAACCATGGCAGAATTTATAGTTGCAATTGAATTAGGCTCATCTAAGATTACTGGCATCGCAGGACGCAAGAACCTCGATGGCAGCATCACCGTGCAGGCCGTGGCGCAGGAAGAATCTGCATCGTGCATCCGAAAGGGAGTGGTCTACAACATCGACAAGACCGTGCAGGCGCTTGCCAGCATCATCAAGAAGTTGGAGACAACGCTCCACAGCAAGATTGCACACGTCTATGTGGGCGTAGGCGGACAGTCCATACAAAGCGTGAAGAACACCAACGTCAGGGAACTTCCGCCCGACGGCGTCGTCACACAGGACATCATCAACGCCCTGATGGACGCCAACCGCAGCATGCAGTATCCCGACAAGCTCATTCTCGACGCCATCACCCAGGAATACAAGGTTGACAGCCAGTTCCAGCTCGACCCCGTCGGCATACAGTGCCAGCGCCTCGAGGGCAACTTCCTCAACATCATCTGGCGCAAGACCTTCTACCGCTCGCTGAAGAAATGCTTCGACCAGGCCAACATTGCCGTGCTCGACATGTATCTCTCGCCCCTGGCCCTGGCCGACAGCGTACTGACCGACACCGAGCGCCGCAGCGGCTGTGTGCTCGTCGACCTCGGCGCCGACACCACCACGGTGTGCCTCTACTACAAGGGCATCGTGCGGCACCTCACCGTCATTCCCCTCGGCGGCAACAACATCACCAAGGACATCGCCTACCTGCAGATGGAAGACACCGCGGCCGAAGACATGAAACTGAAATACGCCAGCGCCCTCACCGAGGACGGCAGCGTTGACAAAAACGCCACCTACCCCATCGACGGCGTAAGGACGGTGCCCGTCTCGCTGTTCAACGACATCGTAGAGGCCCGCGTGCAGGAGATCATCATGAACGTCTGGTGCCAGGTACCCGGCGAGTATGCCGACAAGCTGCTCGGCGGCATCATCCTCACCGGCGGCGGCAGCAACATGAAGAACATCGAGGCCGCATTCCGCTATTTCACCCATATTGACAAGGTACGCGTGGCCAGATTCGTCAACGAGACCATCAAGTCGTCCAACGCTATCGTCAACGCCAGGGACGGACGTCTCTGCACCGCACTCGGCATCCTGGCCAAGGGCGACCAGAACTGCTCGGGCGGCGAGCTGACCAACGACCTCTTCAGCAACAACCCCGTCAAGCCAGCACCCGCTAACGAGGAGCCAAAGCCTGTGACACCGGGCGACGGAAACGGACGCGTCATCAACCAAAAGGACGAGGACATCGACGGAAAGAAAAACGACAACGGAAACGACAAGAAAACTGACAACGGACAGGACGAGGAGCCAAAGCAGCGCCCCTCAAAGCCGTCGTGGCTGCAAAAGACATTCAGCAAACTGAAGAAGTTCGGCAACGACATGGTCCGGGCCGACGAGGAATAACACCTGTTGACTAATAAAAGCAATACATTATGCCAGACAATAATAACGCAGCGCCGAAGCCCGACATTCTCGACTTCGGAGTACCAGAGAAGACAAACAGCATCATCAAAGTGATTGGTGTTGGTGGAGGCGGAGGCAACGCCGTCAACCATATGTACCGTGAGGGCATCCACGACGTGACCTTCGTGCTGTGCAACACCGACGCGCAGGCGCTCAACGACTCCCCCGTCCCCGTCCACCTGCAGCTGGGCAAGGAGGGACTCGGCGCCGGCAACCAGCCCAAGCGCGCCCGCGAGGCCGCTGAGGAAAGCATCGACAGCATCCGCAAGATGCTCAACGACGGCACGAAGATGGCATTCATCACCGCCGGCATGGGCGGCGGCACAGGCACCGGCGCCGCACCCGTCATCGCACGGGTGAGCAAGGAGATGGGCATCCTCACCGTGGGCATCGTCACCATACCCTTCCGCTTTGAGGGTCCGAGAAAGATAGACCAGGCCCTCGACGGCGTTGAGGAAATGGCCAAGCATGTCGACGCGCTGCTGGTCATCAACAACGAGCGGCTGCGCGAGATCTATCCAGACCTCACGCTCATCGACGCCTTCGGAAAGGCCGACGACACCCTCAGCGTAGCCGCAAAGAGCATCGCCGAGATCATCACCACACACGGACTCATCAACCTCGACTTCAACGACGTGAAGACCGTATTGAAGGACGGCGGCGTGGCCATCATGAGCACAGGCTACGGCGAAGGAGAGGGAAGGGTGAAAAAGGCCATTGACGATGCGCTCAACTCACCGCTGCTCAACGACAACGACGTGTTCAACTCAAAGAAAATCCTCCTCTCCATCGCCTTCGCAAGCGGAAAGAAAGACCAGAAAGAGCCGGGGCTCATGATGGAAGAGATGAACGACGTCAACGACTTCATGGCCCGCTTCGGCGAGGATTTCGAGATCAAGTGGGGCGTTGCCATCGACCCCGAGCTTGGCGACAAGGTTAAGGTCACGATACTGGCCACAGGTTTCGGCGTAGAGGATGTTGAGCCCCTTGAGCGCAAGAACCGCCGCACACAGGAAGACGTCGACAAGCAGGCTGAGCTGGCGGAAATAGAGGCAAGAAACGCCGACCGCCGCAGCCGTTATTATGGCAAGGACAGCAACGGCGCATCACACAAGCGCCGCCCGCACATCTTCCTGTTCAATGAGAACAGCCTCGACAACGACGACATCATCCTCGCCGTAGAGAACACGCCGACCTACAAGCGCACGCGCCAGATGCTCGAGGACATCCGCCATCAGGCCAACGGCGACGGCACCGGCACCGACAATACACAAGACGACAAGAACGACCCCACACCGGGGGTAATCAGTTTCGTATAAACACTATGGAAACATTATTCGAACAAGTAAGCAAAGGCATACGTGAGGCCATGAAGGCGCGCGACAAGGTGCGCCTGGAGGCTTTGCGCAACATCAAGAAAGTATTCATCGAGGCCAAGACAGCCCCGGGGGCCAACGACACCCTCGACGATGCCACGGCAATGAAAATTCTGCAGAAGCTCGTCAAGCAGGGCGAGGAGAGCGCCGACATCTACACCAAGGCCAACCGTCCCGAGCTGGCCGAGGGCGAGCTGGCGCAGGTACGCGTCATCAAGGAGTTCCTCCCCAAGCCTCTGTCGGCTGAGGAGATAGAGGCCGGGGTCAAGGCCATCATCGCACAGACCGGTGCCTCGTCAATGAAAGACATGGGCAAGGTCATGGGCCTCGCCTCGAAGCAGATGGCCGGCAAGGCCGACGGCAAGGAAATCTCCACCATCGTCCGTCAGCTGCTCGGAGCATAACCGGCGCATATCCGGCACCTGCCCGGTATCAGTGTAGTGGCCGGCCTGGTGCCGGCCACCGTCCGACGGTGATGCTTGCCTGTCCACATCTGCGCAATCACATCTTTTTGCTCACGCTGATTTCGCTGATTTCACAGAGA
>CABVDL010000016.1 GCA_902497035.1 uncultured Prevotella sp. | reverse complement strand
CGGGCGACTTCGTCATCCCCTGCCGCCCCACCGACGTGCTCGTCAGCCTCACCTGCATCGGATACCGCCGCGTGGTACGCCATGTCAGCACGGCGCAACTCGGCGTGCTGACGATGCGCCCCGATGCCTACCAACTGAAGACGGTGACCGTGAAGGGCCGCCACAAGGTGGAGCGCGAAGACCGCAATGTCTTCACCTTCTCCGAAGCGCAGATGAAAGCCGCACGCCAGGGACAGCAACTTGTCGCCACGCTCCCAGGCCTGCGTCTCGATCTCCTCAGCGGTAAAATAGCCACGCTCTCGGGCAAGTCGCTGAAGATTCTCATCAACGGCATTGAAGCCAACGACAACGACCTGAAAGCCTTACGACCCAAAGACATCCGCAATGTAGATTATTATGTAGTGCCGCCAGCCCGTTATGCTGATGCCGGCACCGTGCTAGACATCCACACCCGCGCCACCGAGAACGGCTACGCTGCGGGATTCGATGGCTGGCAGGGCACAAAGGATGGATTCAACAACACCAATGCCTACATCAAATACAACCACGGCCACCATCAGTTCTCGTTCGACTATTCACTCGAGCTGCGCAACGCACCGGACTGCGACGAACAAGAAGTCTACACCTTCAAAGATGGTGACAAGCAGGCTACCTATGACTACAGCGGCACCTACCACTTCGGCTATGCAAACCACGACTTCAACCTGAAGTACCTCTTCACCCGCGGTGACAGCCTCAACTTCCAGGCGAAGTTCACACCCACCATCTTCACATGGTTTTGGAACAGTGGCATGACGGTCAATGCCCAAGGCAATCCGTTGTGGCAGAACGGCACGCAGGACAAGCGGCAGCGGCAGAACAGCTTCTCGCCGTCTCTCGACCTCTACTTCGACCGCAAACTGCCCGGAGGCCACGAAATCACGCTCAACGCCGTAGCTACCCTCTTCCACAACAGCCAGCATGTACACAACATCCAGAACACCGGGACGGAGCTCACGCTCGATGACGACATGCGGCAGCACAACAACAAATATTCGCTCATTGGGGAAGCTGCTTATACCAAGGACTGGGGCAGCACGCAGCTCGCTCTCGGATACAAAGCCACGCTGGCGAAGTCGGACTACCGCATCAGCAACCTGCTCTCCAACTACGAAGAATACAAGTACCACGCCACCGACGACAAGCACTACGCCTACGCACAGCTCAACGGCAACATCGACAAGATAGGCTATCGCCTGAGCCTCGGGGCCACCTATATCAACACGAGCAACGACGACACCCACTACCACAAGCTCTACTTCACGCCCGAGGCCCTGCTCACCTACAACGTAAAGAACGGTGCCCTGCGACTGTTTGGCAAGATGTCGACCATCACGCCCAACATCTCCAGTCTGAGCAACAACAGAACGATGACCATTCCCGGACTCATCTACTCGGGCAATCCCTGGCTGAAGTGCGCACTCGACAAGAACCTCAGCCTCACCTACTCGCTCAACCTGCCCTGGCTCAACATGGACCTGACCGCTGATGTCAGAAAGATTGACGACGACTTCAGCACCTACTACCAATGGCAGACCCTGGGCAACGAACGCGTCATCGTGGGACGGGACGAGAACTGCGACTACCTGCTCAACTATGGCTTCACGGGTTCGTTAACCCTCCGACCCTTCAGCAACGACCTGCTGTCGATACAGTTAGAGAGTGGCTACAGGTGGCAGAAGGAGAGTAGCGACATCATCGGTATCCACCGCCACCGCTATCTCCCGCTAGCCTGGACCGTGGACGTACGTAAGGGCTGCTGGGGAGCTGAGTACTACCAGCGCATCCCGCACAAGATGCTCAGCGGCAGCTTCATCAACTCGGCCGAGAACACGCAGAACATCATGGTCTTCTATCAGAAGAAGCAACTCATGGTCGGACTGCTCTGCATCTTCCCCTTTGCCGCCGCAAAATACAACAACAACATCCTCGATAACAACGTCCTTGACAAGCATGGATGGAACAGTGTCACCAGCCAGAAGCGCACCTTCTGCATCACCCTGAGCTACAACTTCTTCTCAGGTAAGCAGAACAACGCGGAGAAGAAGATCAACAACAAGGACTACGACAAAGGATTCTTCTAAAGCCAAACAGTCCCTGCGATGCAACTGGAGAGTAGCAGGGACACCGATTATGCACAAGGCTGCATCTAACGTGAACTTGCGCAAGACTGGCTATACGTTCTTATATGACGAGTATGTCAAGTGGCTACCCTAACGAGGAACCGCCGGTGAACACGAAAATAGGAGATAAGCACCTATGATTAGTGTTTACCTCCTACTTGATTGTTCTGGTGTGCGTCTTACTCCTCCACGACCTTTATGTCGTCGATGAGGATACGGTTCTTGCCCTGGCCGTGCCCTTTGAGGTCTTTGCCCCATACCGTGCCACCGACGAAGAGCAGCTGCGTGTTGGCCGACACACCCTTGAAGCGGACGGTGAAGACAGCGCCGGGCTGAGCCCACGGGTCATAGCCCTCGCCGTTCTCGTTGAGTGACGAGTTCGGATATACCGTTATCTCCCTTGTGGCTGCGTCGTATGTCGTGCCGTCGACATCCATTGCCGTTGTTGTCTCGCCGTTCACGCTGCCGTCGCCGACGACCATGACTCTTATCACGCCATCGTCCTTGGCGCCACCCTTCGACACGTATCCTATGGCCTTGAAGGTGACGGTGATGTCGCGCTTGCCGACGATTGTCGAGAGCTTCGGCGACAGCAGGTCGCCGGCATCATTGGTCTTTCCGAGTTTCATGTATCCGCGTCCGCCATAGAGACAGTCGCCCTTTGTCGTCCATCCGTGTGCCGTTTCCTCCGCGCTCCACTTGTCGTAGCGTATCTCCGGATAGTTATAGTAGAAGTCCTCGATGCCCTCCTGCATCCAGTCGAAATGCTCGTTCATCACCACACCGGCAGCTGCCTGACTGATGGTTGTCGTGGCTTTAATTCCCGAGTACTCGCCCGTTCCGGTGAGCGTGAGTGTTGTCTGCCGTGCTTCGTCGCTGTTTTTGCCTGCCGAGACATATACGGTGTCGTGACCTGTCGAGTCTATTCTTGCCCAGGAGTCGTTGACCTTTGGCGTGAAGTCGATATTGTGTGTCACCGGTATCTTCACCTGTCCTCCTGCCGGCATAATCTCATATCCTTTGTCGCCGTGTGCGATGGTGATGGCCGGCACGTCGGCCTCCTGGTCGATGCGGAAGAGCGTTGCCGCCGGTTGTCCGTTGACGGTGAAGGCTATATTTCCCGTGCGTGGCGTGAACTGCTTGTTTGCGTCCACCCAGTAGTAGAATATTCCGTCGTCCTTGCCCTCGTCGACGAAGATATGAATCCATTTGGCATCGTCGTCGTTTGCCGGTGCCACTGTCCATTGCTCGTTCGAGCGTATGGTCATTGCTGTGCGCTTGCTCTTTGCTATGCCTTCCGCCGGTACGCTGATGCCCGTAGGATTGCCCTCGAGTCCGAAGTATCCGTCCGTCCGGTCGTCATTGTCGGAGCAGGAGGCCGTCAGCAGAGCGCCGGCGAGAAGCAGTGTAATATTGATATATGATTTCATAATGTAGTGATGTTTAATTGTTTATGGCTTGCTTGCTCCACCACAGCGGAGTTTTCATATCGTTCTCTCCGCCCATTCTCTTGAGCGCTTCCTGAACGTTCTCGTTGTTTGTGGCCACCGTTGTCGACGGATAGGCAAATCGTGTCGGGAGAATCATGTCGTTGTATACGCATCCCGCACCGATGGTCAGTTCCGGATATCCTGTACGGCGGTACTCATGCCAGTCCTCCATGCCCACCCAGAAGAGAGCGAGGTACTTCTGTTCGACTATCAGCTTCAGCTTGTCGGTGCTGTCGTCCCAAGAGGCGAGTGGCGAGGCGAGGAAGCTGTCGGCGTCGGTGTCCGTGACAGTGTAGTCGGCCGAGACCGGTGTGGCGAAGTCGGACCATTTTTGCAGACTCATCCTGACGGCTTTCTCGTAGTGTTCCCGTGCAGCCTGCTCACCGCCGGCAATGAGTCCTCTCATCGATGCCTCGGCGAGGATGAACTGCACCTCAGAGGCATCCATGAACCATTCGTCGGCGTTGTTGCGTGCCAGCACCTTGTAGTTGAGATAGGAGGCTCCTTTATCGACGGTCGTCCAGTCCTGCTCGGTGCATCCTGCCACGGTGCCCTTCCAGTAGTTGTAGCCGTTGCAGTACTGACCGATAATCTTCAGACGAGGGTCCTGGCTGACATCCTTCGTGGGGTCGTCGGGGTCCTTGATATCCATCATCTTTATCGTCTGCTCGGTGAGTTTGTATGTCGACGTAGTGAAGTCGGACGCCGTGTAGTTGGCCGGGTCGAACTGACTGAAGTACGGGTTTGATCCAGAGAAATGCACAGTGGCATTGTCGCTATTGTCGCGGAAGACAGGATAGTCGGTGGAGTCGCTGACAATCTGCTGCATCTTCTGTGCCACGTTGTGCGTCTCGTCAATCATCGTCGTCTGCCGTCCGCTGATGCGGCATAGCAGCCGCAGGTAGAGCGAGTTGTTGAATCGCTGCCATTTCTCCATGTCGAAATGGTACATCCCGTCGAGTGTTGTCTTGGCAGCCGGTACGAACGGCCGCTTGGCGTAGATGGCGTTAGCCTTCTCCAGATCGGCGCACATCTGCTGGTAGACGCTCTCCTGCGATTCGAACACCGGTTTCTTTATTCCGTTCTCAGCCTGAAAGGCCTGCGAGTAGGGTATGTCTCCATAGATGTCGGTGAGATTCTGCATGAAGAGCACCTTCAGCGTGAGTGCTATTGCCTCCATGGCCTCGTTGTCCTGTGCCGTGGCGAGCTTGTACATCTCCATGTCGTTGGTGGCATAGCGTGAGTAGGTGTTCCACACGTTCTTCCAGTCGTTGTCGCTGATGAAGTATCTGTGCTCCTGCCTTGTCGTTCCTCCCGTGAAGGCGGTGTGCTGTATGAGTTCGTCGCACCAGAACCAGGAGTAGTAGGTCTGCACGTTGGCACCTCCGTAGAGTATCGGCTCGAACATTGACGTAGCGTCGAGTTTCTCCCCCGCCGTGGTGATGCGGTTGGGATTGGTGTTGGTAGCATCGAAGTCGTCGGTACAGCTGCTCAGTGCCATCAGAGATGCGGCGAGGACGACCGCAATATTATTGATTTTCATGTTGTCGGAATTTAGAAATTGAGTTTTAAGTTTATACCGTATGACCGTGTCATTGGGTAGGTCATAGCCTCTATTCCCGAGCATACGTCGGTGCCGTTGACCATTCCGGCCTCCGGGTCGTACTGTGGGAACGGTGTGATGCAGAAGACGTTAGTGGCGTAGACGCCGAGCGATGCTCCTTGCAGCACGTGCGTGCGACGCAGGATGGTGCGCGGGAAGTCGAAGTCGAGGCGCAGCTCCTTGAGTTTCAGGTATGTCGTACTGAAGGTGTTTTCCTCAGTGTTGTTACGGTTCCAGACGTAAGTGTTATAGTATGTCTCGATATTCTTCGTGATGGTGTTGTTCTTCTTGTACACCCCCTTCTCGTCGGTAGCCTGCACACCGTCGACGACGATGCCGTCGTAACGTCCTTCGAGCGAGTTCTTCAGCTTGCCCTGGTATGACAGCGAGAAGTTAGTGACGGAGAAGCAGTGTCCTCCCACCTGTGCCGAGAAGACTGCCGAGAGCGACAGGCTCTTGTAGCGCAGCCGCTGTGTCATTCCACCTTTCCACAATGGTGTGACACGTGCTATGCGCCGTGTCGGCGAGTTGTCGAGCATCGGGTATCCGTTCTTGTCGATGAGCTTCATGCCCGAGCAGTCGACCTTGTTGCCGTTCTCGTCGAGATAGTACGAACCCTCGGGGGCGCGCTGGTATCCGCGGCCGTAAATCCAGTACATCTCCTGGCCGACAAACGAATAGATATACACCCTTGATCCGATGGTTGTCCCCATGTCTGTCTGTAGCGGTGTTGTCGGATCCCAGCCGTCCTGCAGTTTCACGAGCTTGTTCCAGTTCTTCGCCCAGTTGAGGTCCATGCTCCACTCCCAGTCCTTCGTCCTTACGGGCACTGCCGAGAGGGTTATCTCCAGTCCTTTGTTGCTTATCTTTCCGGCATTGATGGTGTATCCCGTGGCACCGGTAATCTGGTCGGCTGCGACATTCACTATCTGGTTCTTGATGCTCATGTCGTAGTATGTCATGTCGAGCGACAGTCTTCCGTGGAAGAATTTTGCCTCGACACCTGTCTCCCACGACGACTCATTCTCCGGTTTGATGTTTGCGTCAGGAATCGTTCCCGAGATGGTGTATCCGCCGGGATAGCTCGTTGCCGAGTAGTAGCGGTCGAGGGAATACGGGTTGGTGTCGATACCCACGTTGGCCCATGAGAGCCGGTATTTGAGCATGTCTATCCATGCGGCGCTCTTGTGGAGGTTGAACACCCTGTCGAGGAGTACGCTTGCCGATACCGACGGATAGTTGTACGACCGGTTCTTTCGGCTCAGCGTGCTCGACCAGTCATTGCGGTCGGTGAGGTCGAGATAGTAGGTGTCGTCCCATCCTAAGGAAGCGAAGGCATAGAGTGAGTTGATTTTTTTCTTGCTCCTGTAGTTGTACGGCGATGCTATATATCCTGCCGGTACGTTGTTGATATTGTATATCCCGTCGTTCTGCAGTTCGTCGAGTGTCACGCGGTTGTGATAGTATTTTTCCTCCATGGCATTGCCGCCGAACGACAGCGCCATTGACAACCGTTCGCCGGCGATACTGTTGTTGACATATTTGAGAAGGAAGTCGTTGTTGAAGAGTTGGTTGCGTATGTTCTGCTCACGGTAGAAACCCGACGGGTGGTTCGGAGTGTAGAACGGTTTCTGCTGTGTGCGCCATTCATCGTTGAGGTCGACGGCGGAGCGCAGGTTGAGCGACAGTCCCTTGGCGATGTCGATGTTTGCGTAAACATTTCCGTACACGCGGTTCTTGTCGAGGGTGTTGAGCTCCTCGTAGGCTGTGCGGTAAGGGTTGTAGGAATCTTCGGCAGGGTATACGAGACTGTGACCGTTGGTGCCGTCGGTGTTGGAGTAGTTCTCAGCGTTGAATCGTCCCTTGAAGTACTCGTCTTTCCAGTACGATATAGGGTTGTTGTTGTATCCCCACACCAATGCGTACATAGGACTCTGGGCACTGTATCCGCTGACGGGCAGGTTGTCGCTGCGCTTGTTGATGTAGTTGATGCGCGTTCCGATTTTTATTCTGCTGTTCAGCGGTGTGTCGAAGGCCAGGGCGACGGCATCGCTGGCGTATCCGGTGTTGGGCGTTATCCATGTGTTCCGCGTGTCGGTGATGCTGGCGCGTGCACTGGTGCCCTTGCCGTTGCCTCCGGAGAGCGTCACGCTGTTGCGCCAGGTGGTACCGGTCTGGAAGAATCCCGTGTACCAGTCGTCAGCATACTGCCACGGCAGTTTCTCATAGGTATTCGTGTCCCAGTTCTTCGAACCGTACTGGTATCTCATCTTTGATGCGTCGAACTTCTCGCCGAATGCATATCTCGAGATATTCCGCGATGTGGCCTTGCCGTCGGGAGCCTCGTCGGCGGTGAGTGTCCAGAAGCAGAAGGGGTTGAGGCCGTTGTCGGAGCCTGAGCCGTATTCCGTCTGAAAGTCAGGGAAGTAGCTGGCCTTGTCGAAAGTCACCGATGAGTTGACGGTTATGCCGAGTCCTTTCTTTCCCGACCCGCTCTTTGTCGTGATGACGATGGCTCCGTTGCCGGCCAGTGACCCGTAGAGTGCCGTTGCTGCGGCCCCTTTGAGTACCGTCACCGACTCGATGTCGTCGGGGTTGATGTCGCCGGCGCCATTACCGAAGTCTACCGGTCCGTCGCCGTTGGCGTAGTTGCTTCCGCTTCCCGTGGCTGTCGTTCCCGCGTTGACGGGCACGCCGTCGACGACGAACAGTGCTCCACTTCCTCCGTGGTCGAGGGAGTGGTCGCCGCGGAGGGTTACGCGCATGGAGCTCAGCGGTCCTGTGGCGGCGTCGGTGAGGTTCAGTCCTGCCACCTTGCCGCGGAGCTCGTTGAGCCAGTTGCCCGACACACTCTTGTTGAGGTCCTCACTGCTGACCTTGCCCACCGAGTAACCCAACGACTTCTCTTCACGCTTGATGCCGAGGGCGGTGACCACCACTCCCTGAAGCGAAAGGCTGTTGTCCTTCAGTGTGATATGCATCTCGTGCTGTGTGTCAGCCTGAATCTCCTGGTTGTCGAAGCCGATGCTGTGAATCTCGAGCATCGGACTCTTCGTGTCGGTCTGGATGGTGAAGTGCCCGTTGATGTCGGTGACCGTTCCACCCTTGTGTCCTTTCTGCGCTACGACGGCACCGATGATTGGATCGCCGTTGGGTTCCGTCACTGTACCCTTCACGATGTAGTCCTGAGCGCTGGCGGCTGTAGAGAGCGCCAGGAGCAGGGAGCACACCATGATTTTCATTTTATTCCTCATGTGTTGTTAGATAATGGCGCATGACCCCCTGAGGACTGCCGTCGAGGCAGCGGTCCCGGGATTTGTTGTCATGCTTGGTTTGTATGGATAATGTTCTGTTGTATAAGATGATAAAGGTCTACCTCATGGTTACGGTGAAGGCCTTCGGACGTGTCATCGTTTCGTGGTAGACGTTGCCGAAGCGGTCGGTGACATTGATTTCGAGTGTTGACGTAGGACTCGAGGCCTTGACCTTGAACAGGTGGGCGGTGAGCTCCGTGGGGAAGGTGACCTTGCTCTCTCCTCCCGCCTTGATGCGCGGCGCGTCGTAGGAGAGAATGTGCAGAGGGTCGTAGCCCTCGATGCGGGTCACAGACAGCTCGCGTCCGTTCTCGCTGACGCTTATCTTCCACTGCGGGTCGTAGTTCCAGATGTTCAGCAGCACCTCGTTGTCGTTGCGCGGTGCCACGTAGCCGTGGGCGTAGGCGGTGATGTCGTCACTGTACTCAGGTGCGTAGTTGGGGTCGATATATGTGGTATTAAGGTCGTATGTCCTGAACTGGTAGTCCTTGTCGTAGCTGTAGCTCTTATAGTACCACTTCAGACTGCCGTTGTCGGAGGTGTACACACCGTAACCTCCCGGTGTTCCGTCGCAGCAGATATGATTGCCCGAGAGCTTGCCTGTCCACCACCATGTGGCGCAGATGGCTCCTGTGTTGTGCTCGGTGATGTTTCCCTTTGTATCTACATTATAGTTGAGATGGCGGTGCCCGGTGAGTATCTGTACGTTGCTGAATGCCTTCACGACGTCGTTGAGTTCCGTGGCGTTCTGCAGTTCATAAGCGTCTTTCTGTTCCGTTCCCGTGAGCTTGGGGTTTTCGTAGAGGGGTGCGTGCATGGCGATGATAAGCGGCGCGTTCTTGTCGCTGACGGTGGCGAGGTCCTTGCGGAGCCATTCCATCTCCTCCTCGATGATACGCTCGTTGTAGTTGCGCTTGCCGATGACTCCCTGCGACGCTCCGGCGTTGAGATACTGTATGTCGTCCATGACCACATAGTGTGAACCGCCCAGGTTGAAGGAGTAGTACATCGGTACGTTGACCTTTATCCACTCTTGCTCGGCGAGGAAGTCGTCGGCGTAGTACGGGTCGTTGTCGTGGTTGCCCATACAGTGGAACAGTGGCACGTTGATGACCTGCATTTCCTTGTATGCCTGAGCCAGTCCGTAGTTGTTGCTGTACCAGTATCCGTCCCAGCTCTCGTCACCGAGACTGATTCCGTAGACTTTGTATCCCTCGCCTTCCAACTGCTTTGCCGTGGCGTTGATGTCGGTGGCTATCTTCTCGAACTGCGCGATGTCGTTGTTACGGTTGGCAAGATGGAAGTCGGCCATGGCTAAGACGGCATAGCGTTTGTTGTCGGTGAGCATCAGTTCAAAGTCGGCCTCCTCGGTAGTGGAAGTGGCGCCTGTGGCAACACGCTTGAAGAACTGCGGGGCGTTACCGTTGCGGCTCACCTCATAGCCGGAGGGGATCGAGATGAACACATAGCCGTACTTCTTCGCCGAGTTGAGATAATAGAATCCGCGTGCGTCGGTGGTCGTCACCTCCACGCCGTCGGAAACGGTGACGCCCTCGATGCCCTTGCCGTTGGAGAAGACGACGCCCTTGATGTTCATGCCGGCCTTGTCGGGCACGTCGAAGGCGGAGCCCACCTCTATGCGGGTGCCGCCGAGGGTAACCGTCTTGCCGCCGTGCTGCAGGGTGAGAGTGTAGGAACCTGTCTCCATGTCGGCAGGCACGGTGAACGTGAAAGTGTCGGCCGTGGCATCGGTCACCTCACACTGGTATGTCTTCGTGCCACTGATGGTGAGCACGTCGCCCTTCGCCGCACCCTTGGCGGTGATGGTTGCGGGCTGTCCTGCCTTGACGGTGAGCGGGTTGGGGATAGAGATACCCGTGATGGCTGTTGTCGGCTCGGGCAGACTGCTGTTCGACGAGCATGCATACACAGAGAGGGTGGTCAGTCCGATAAGAAATATTACGATAGCTGTTCTGAGGGAGATAAGTAAATTTGTGTTGTTCATCACTTTCTACTTGATATTTTCCAATGATTCTATTGGTTTGTCGGTTGTTATAAGGTCGGCGTCCATGCCTGCGTAATTCTTGCCCTCGTCGACACTGTTGAGCGTCCAGACGTTGACTTTCAGTCCGAGCTTGTGGGCACGGCTTATCCAGTCGGGGTGCTTGTCGATGACCTTCTTGTCGTAGTCGATACCGTAGAAGCCTTCCTTCGCAGCCTCCTCGGGAGTAAAGGAACCGTCGAGGGGCCATACGTGGACATGCTTGCCGGCGGAGACGAGCAGACGGCAGACATTGTTGCTGAAACTGATGAACTCGGTGTGCGACAGCATATCGTACTTGTCGATGAGTCGCAGCACCTCGTCAACGCAGCGTTTTTCGTTGGCTGCCGACTCGTGGGGCTTTATCTCGAGTACCATCTTCATATCGGGAAACAGACGTCCGATGATGAGATACTGCTCCAGTGTGGGTACCGTCTCCTCGTCGGCGAGACGCTTGTCGCGCAGGTCGGCGTAGTTGGCATGCTCGATGTTGACACCGCCGATGGTGGGGTCGTGGTTGACGACGACCACTCCGTCCTTAGTGATACTGACGTCAAACTCGCTGCCATACACCCGGTTGGTGCCTGAGAGGACGAGAGCAGCAATGGAGTTCTGTGCAGAATGCGGGTAGTCCCAGCATCCTCGGTGGGCTACTACCTGTGTTTGTGCTTGAATGGTCATGCTGCCGAAGACAGCGCATGACAAGAATAAAATCTTAAATAAAATTTTCATTCCTATTGAAATTTAATGCAAAGTTATATATGCCGTATTACATCCGCATTTCAATAGGAAAACATATATACTACATATTCACCATTCGCATGTCTGCATGGAATATATGTATCGCGCCATATTGACCAACGACCATGACCTTTGTCTTGCCTTCATTGTTGTCCCGGCGAAATGGGTTCGCGTCGCCAGACAATGATTTGAGGTAACTCTTAAGTGGGGTGGTCTAACGCCCACCACCGCCACCTCCTCCGCCGAAGTCTCCCCCACCGCTTAGACTGGCTTCGACAGCTTCAGATGTGTAAGAGCTGATGATTCCGTTGACACTGTCGCTGCAGGCATAGATAAGAAAATAAATGCTGATATCGTCAACCTCCTGGCCAAAAGCTGAAAGATTGGCATAATCGGGACATACTTGGTGCAGTTCTTTCATCAGTTTCTTCGTAAAGCCAAAGAGTTGCGAATAGATAATGATATCGTCCCAGACACGGACATCCGTGATAGACCTGTCGCCGGTTTTGTTGAAGTCGGCGAGGTAGTTTCTCAGTCCCAAGAGGTGTTGACGCTCGCTGTCGCTCATGGTGTCTTCCACTGTGGTGGTGTCCATGGCATGGTAAAAGTCGTCAATGTCTTCCGTGTTGTTATCCGCCCATTGCTCCAGTTTGTCTGGCTGTATGATACCGTCTTGATCCTTGGCTTGCGCCAAAATGTAGAGCAGGTAGTCGCAGAGATAGTCGTCAGATCTCGCTGGGACAAAAGGCTTGTCGACCGTTGTGGGCACCACCTTCATCACTTTCTCTTTTCTCCCTTTCTTGTCAAGTTTTTCTCCGGTCTCGATGGAGAGCTTTCCCTTGCTGATGAGTCGCAGCATCAAAGCCGCAAAGAGATTCTCTTGTTTATACCAGCCATAATCTTCCAGAACCTTTGCTGCTGTCAACAGCGTCCATGCCGGTGACACCTCTTTATAGTAGGGCAACATTCTTGCGTTTCGTTTCTGGCGGTAATCGTGTATGAACGCTATGAGGATCAAGACCACGATGATTCCACCAACGACAATCATTAAGTTTTTCTCGCCAGATGACATCGGTTCCCCTTCTGAGCCGCCTCCGAAGTCGCTTCCTTTGAAAGCCTCCGCCTGTAGTTCGGCGAAAGAACCTTCCCCTTTTAAGGATGGTGCAAACAGTCCCTTGCGGAACGACATGAGCAGTCCTATCTTGTCTATCTCTCCCGTGGACCGCGCTTCCGTCGTACCATTGGTCACCTTGGAGGTACCTTTGTATCCGAATCCCCATACCTGACAGTTGTCTTGGGACAGGGCGGAGGGTGCTTTCACGCTTATACTGAACGCTTTGATAGGGTCCTCATCGTTGAGATCAGCAAACCAATAGCCGAATCCATCCTTGTCGGGGAAAGACAGCACCAAACCTTCGATGTCATAGTCGACGGTGTAGACATGTCTGCCAAGCGTCGGCACACCCCAGCATATCTCATAGCCGCCTTTTTTAGATAGTAAGCCACATTTCCCCGCTTTCTCCTCTTTGCTGGCGTCGACGTCCCATTCATCCTTTAAGGTTGTCAGCTTGGAGCCATTGTCGGAGACCGAGAGGTTAGTGATCTGTCGCTCACCCATATTATAGTGGGCGACATACCATTCCGTCTTAACATCATCGCCCATATCAATCTTCCACACTTCCCGGATATGGGCATCGCCATTGTGCTTCAAAGTTACAGTAATGTCTAAATCGTGCACGATGCTTTGAGACATCATGGACAGCGAGAGAAACAAAGAGCAGAGTAAGAAACAGATTCTGTTCATGGTGCTGTAGGTGAAGTTTTAATTACAATTGCAAAGATAATGGTTAAATTGTAATTGCCGACATTAGCACCCAGAAACATCTGTTAAAATTCCATGACATCCGTCCTCGATGAGGTCAAGGGCGAGCTCAAAGTCCTCACCGTCGCCATAGTATGGATCGGGGACCGAGATTCTTCCCTTATATTGATTGAAATAATCAGCCATGCGGATAACTTTTCGGCGTTCACCGTCGTTGTGCGCCTTACGGCAGATGTCACGGTAGTTTTCATCGTCCATGACCACGATGAAGTCAAAGTCGGAAAAGTCGTGACGGGCATCAAACTGGCGCGCTACATGGTTTATGTCGTATCCACGCTTTGCGCCATGACTGCGCATGCGCTGATCAGGAAACTGCCCTACGTGCCACGGTCCGATTCCTGCTGAGTCGATATAAAACTTGTCGGACAATCCTGCGTCTCCGACGAATTTCTGCATGATAGCATTTGCCGCCGGTGAGCGACATATATTGCCCAAACAGATGAAAAGTATCTTTGTCTTGTCCATAATCATATTTATGTTTGTAAAAGTAGCAATTATTTTACGCCTTAATTCCGCAACTAAGTGTATAAGTTTGTTGTTAATCTTTTAGAGGGGCAGGGCATTGACGTCGACTTCGACAACGAGTTCATCCCCGCCGAGAAAAGCGACGCACTGTATTCCTATAAGAAGAAGCGCGGCTATTTCCCAAGCGTGATGACGTCCGTTTATCCTTGCCGGCGACGGCATCATCCACGAATACAGTGAGGCCGACAAACAGGAGCTGTGACCGCAACTTCAGACAGGGATAACGGACATTGTCATTCGGAAGGATGAAAACGGTGCCGGCTCAGCATGAGGCGATGAACTGCCGCATCATGTCGTCGTGGCGGCGCACATCCTGGTAGAGGGCCAGCTGGTTGCGCGTGCGCACGAGGTTGTGCTCAGGATATTTAATCTTGTAATAGACATCGCCGTTGATGTAGTCGGTGAGGAATCTCACGCACTGCATGAACGGGAACAGGGCGACGGCATAGGGCAGGTTGTCGCGCTCCACGGGGGTGAGGAACGAGGCGGTGCCTTCGATGTAGCCTCGTGTGAAGGCGCGGAAGATGTTCTCGTCGAAGGCCACCTGCTCAATGTGAGGGTCGTCCTCGGCCACCTTGTTGGCGCCGGTGCGCAAGAAGTCGCCGTAGTCGGAGAAGACGAAGCTCGGCATGACGGTGTCGAGGTCGATGACGCAAAGCACGTTGCCATCAGCGTCAAACATCATGTTGTTGACCTTGGTGTCGCAGTGGCATATACGTTTTGGCAGTTCTCCGGCGCGGTAGAGCCGTTCGGCCTTGCACATCTCGTGCATGTCTCTTGACAGCAGGCCGATGATGTCCCGCACCTCAGCCACGCGCTTCTTGGGGTCGGCCTTGACAGCCTCGTCGAGCTGGCGTGCGCGCAGCTCCATGTTGTGGAAGTCGGGTATGGTCTCACCGAGCTGGTCGGGGAGGTCAACGAGCATGCTCTCGAAATTGCCGAAGGCGCGGCCGGCCTCGTAGGAATATTCCGGTGTCACCTGTTCGTAGGTGTAGGCGTTGTCGATGAACACCATCACGCGCCAGTACTTTCCGTCTGCGGTCTTAATGTAGGTCTTTCCCGATGCGGCCGGCACATATTCCAGCACCTTGCGGCGCAGGTCGGTCTCGCCGCGCTCCATGAGTTTTTGGCGGATGTGCCGCGTGACCTTGGTCACATTGTCCTGCAGGAGGTCAACGTCGGTGAATATCGCGTTGTTGATACGCTGCAATACGTAGTCGGGCGCATCGGTCTCGGCTGTGATTACCTTGTAGGTGTCGTTGATGAGGCCGTTGCCCAGCGGCTTGGCCTCTACGGGTGTTCCTTCCAGCTGGAATTGGTCAAGAATGGTTTTCAGTTCATTGTTCATTGTCGTTGTCTTTGTCGTTTTGTGGTTCTGTATTGCCCTTGCGGTAGGCCGAGGGCTGTATTTTATAACAGTCTTTGAAGCATTTGCAGAAATATTTGGCGCTGGTGAAGCCGTTGCGCTCGCTGATTGCGGCTATGCTCATCTCGGGATGCTCGCGCAGCATCTCGGCCGACTTCCTCAGTCTCATGTTGAGGATGAAGCTCTTTGGCGTATCACCGGTCAGCTGTTTCCATTTGGTGAAGAGCGAGGTCCGTGACATGCCGATGTCGCGGGCGAAGTCGTCGACGCTGAATTCCGGGTCTGTGTATTTCTTGTTGATGATCTCCATGGCCTGCTCCATCATGCGCTTGTCGAGCGGATTGTTGGCTACGAGATCGACGTTGTCGTGCGGCCGCTCGCTGAACTTCCGTCTGAGCATCTGGCGGGTGTTGATGATGTTGTTGCAGCGCGAGATGAGCAGCGTGCTGTTGAAGGGCTTGGTGACATAGTCGTCGGCACCGATTTTCAGTCCCTCGACGGTGCTGTTGAGGTCGTTGCGCGCCGTGAGCAGCACCACGGGGATGTGACACACGCTGAAGTCGTGCTTGATGCTGCGGCACAACTCAATGCCCGACATGTTGGGCATCACGACATCGGAGATGATGATGTCGGGCATGATTTCGTGGGCCTTGGCGAGTCCGTCCTTGCCATCGACGGCGGTTGCCACCCTGTAGTATGGGCTGAGCAGGTCAACCAGCAGCTGCCGGATGGCCTCATTGTCTTCCACGACGAGCATCACGTTGGCAGGCTGTCCGGCATGTCCGGCATTGCCCTCGTCGCCCGCCGGAGTCTCGTCGATGGGGATTAATCTCATGTCGTCCTGCTTCTGCTGTATCTTCGCGGTACGTTCCTCGGGCTTGTAGGCGTCGGCTGACAGAGGCAGAAGCACGGTAAACACTGTTCCGGTCTGTTCCGAGCTCTCCACGGTGATGACGCCGTGGTGTGCCTCTACGATGCCCTTGCTGAGGGCGAGCCCCAGCCCCGTACCGGGCTTGAGCATGTCAAGATGCTCGGTCTGGTAGAAGTTGTCGAATATTTTTTTGATTTCCTCTACGGGTATGGGGGTGCCGGTGTTGGCCACGCGCAGCTCTGCCTCAGTATTGGTGTGGGAGGCGGTGACGGTGATGGTGCCGCCCTTTGGCGTGTGCTTCAGCGCGTTCGACAGCAGGTTGTTGATGAGTTTCTGCATCAGGGTCAAGTCGAAGCATGCCATGAAATGCTCCGTCACATTGCAGACCAGCCTTAGCCCGATGCTTGTCGCATATTCTCGATAAAGCAGGCACGACTGCTGCACGAAGTCGGTGAAATCGTATTCAGCCACCTTGATGTGGAGCTTGCCCTCCTCCTGCTTGCGGAAGTCGAGCAGTTCGGTGACCAGTGCCCGCAACTGCGTGCTGTTCTTGTAAATGGACAGTATCTTGTTGTAGATGGAGGCAGGGAAGTGCTCGGCGTGGAGCAGCGTCTCGGCCAGGGCCGTGATGACGGTGAGCGGCGTGCGTATCTCGTGCGAGATATTGGTGAAGAAGTCAATTTTCGAGCGGTTCATCTGCTCAATATCCTTGATGCGCTGCCGGTTGTATATCAGCTGCTCGCGCAGTTGCACGCGGTGCTTGTAGCTGATGAAGAAATAGCGCACGATGACGAACAGGATGATAGCGTAGATGATGTAAGCCCACCACGACGCATACCATGGCGGCAGGATGCGTATGTGGAGCCTGGCTACATGCACGCCGCGCACCGACGACCGCAGCTCGAGCGTGTAGGTGCCGGGGGGCAGGCCGACAAACGAGAGTATCTGCTGGTTGACCGGCACGCTTGTCCATTCGTCCTGATAGCCGCGGAGGCGATAGAACAGTTCGCCGCCGTTGCTCCTGATGGAGTTGGTCGAGGCAATCTCGATGCTGAAGTCCGACTGGTTGTTCTTCAGCCGGAGGCTGCTCACGTAGGGCATGGCCTCGTTGAGGATGCCGGTGCCGTCGAGCGGCTCCACCTCCCTGCCGTTGACGAAGAGGTGGGAGAAGAAGAGGCGGTAGGCGGGCATGGGCTTGAGCAGGTCACGCTCGGCAAAGGTGAACATGCCGTCGACGCTGCCCAGACACACCAGTCCGCCGCGCGTGACATAGAGTGCCTGCTCGTTGGCGGTGGATAGCGGAAAACCGTTCTCGGCAAGGTAGTTGTTGAACTGTTTCTGTGTGATGTCAAACGTGGAGAATCCCTTGTCGGTGATGAGCAGCAGCGTGTTGGCATTGACCGACGACTCGGCGATGGAGTAGACGCTGTTGCCGACGAGGCGCTGCCTCTCGCCGTAGTGCTCGAAGTCATCGGTCTGGGGCCTGTAGCACAGGATGCCGTTGCCAGACGTGGCAATCCACAGCCGTCCCTTGGAGTCGATGAAGAGATGGTTGAGATTGTCGCTGCCGATAGAGTGGGGGCTCTTGGCGGCCACATAGTGGCGCATGCTGCGGGTCTTGAGGTTGTAGCGGTAGGCTCCTTTGCCCTCGGTGGCCACCCATAGGTTGTCGTGCCTGTCGATGATGATGGACGAAACGTAGTCGATGTGCTCCTTGGCCATGAGCTGCGTAAACCGGCCGGTATCGGGATTGAAGAGGGCCAGTCCCTGCTGCGTGCCTACGATGAGATATGGGCCGTATCCGATGATGTCGCGTACGATGTTCGACGGAAGACCGTGTGGGTTGCCGGGCTCATACTGCCAGTTCTTCTTCTCAAACGTGGTGAGGTCGATACGTGTCAGTCCGCCGAGGTGGGTGCCTATCCACAGCGCGTGTCGGCCGGCGTCGAAATAGATTGACTTCAGGTTGAGCGTAGGCTCTCCGTTGCCCGGAAAGGCGATGGCGTGGCCGAAACGGCCGGTGCGCAGGTCGAGTACGTTGAGGCCGCCGCCTTCCGTGCATATCCACAGGCGGCGGTCGTTGTCCTCGGTCATTCGCCCGACGACATTGCTCGTCAGCTCCCGGTCAGCCATCGACGCTCGGTAATGCCGGAAAATCTGGTATGACGGATTCATGTAGCTGACACCGCCAAAATAGGTGCCAATCCACAGTGTGCCTTGCCGGTCCTTGGCGATGCTCCATACACTTTTGTCTGGTAGGCATCCTGGGGTGCCGTCTGGGCGGTAGATGGACTTGGCTCCGGTGTGCGGATTGTAGCGTACGAGTCCGTTGGCCGTACCCATCCACATCATGCCGTCGTTGTCCTCGCAGAAGGTGCGGAAGAAGTCGGATCCGAAACCGTCGGCCAGTCCGTGCCGCTCGGTGCGCCCGTTGGGGTAAATCTGGTAACAGCCGTCGGTCCACGTGCCTATCCACAGTGTCTTTGTGCGGTCTTCGTAGAACGTGCTGACGCGTCCTTCGGTGACGGGATGGGTCAGGCGCCGGCCCTGCAGGCAGAATGCGCCGAGGCGGGTGGTGCCTATCCATAGGCGGTTGTGGGAGTCGATGAATGAGGCGGTGATGGCGGCGTCGCCGGGCAGCGTGGCCACGAGCCACCTTGCCCCCTTGCCCTCGCCGCCCGCAGTCTTCGCGTCGATGGAGTAGAGCCGGTTGCCAATGCCCACATAGAGGTGTCCGCGCTGATAGTTGATGGCTCCCACGTCGGTGTTGATGAGGGTGTAGAAGCGACGCGTGCGCAGGTCCATGCGTGCCAGTCCGCCGGTACACTGCAGGTAGAGATGGCCGTGGCCGTCGCCCACGATGCGCTGTACGGAATTGCTGAAAAGAGAGTAGGGGCGGTCGGTGTGATAGACGTAGGTTGTCACCCTGTTGCCGCTGTAGCAGTTGAGTCCCATGCGCGTGGCAATCCAGATCTCGCCCTGTTCGTCGGGATAGATACTGCTCACCGAGAAGTTGGACAGTCCCTGCGCGGAGCCTATGCGGTTGAAGGTCGCTGGCTGTCCGTGCAGTTGCCACGCCGCCGCGACCAAGAGAAGTATTATCGGCAGCAATCGTCTCATGGCTTGTCACTAAAAAAATGCCACGCACGACGGCCGGCTGGCTGGGCCGACAGGGCGAGGAATGTGAAAAGGGTTAACGTCATGGTTAAAATCTGATTGCTGCGCATAAGCCTGAGTCGTTTGGTGCAAACTTACGGAAAAATACGGAAAAAGGCAAGTCTTTTCACAAGTTTTTTCAGCATGTAGAGGTTTTCTGGGCCGGAGATGGAGCGGGTGAGCTGCTGACGAAAATGGCCGGCACGAGGCCGGCCACAATGCATCGGACAAGAACACTTGTTATTTCTTCACGACTTTCTTTCCATTGACGATGTAGAGACCGTTGGGAAGATTGGCGGCACTGTCGGCCACACGCTGGCCCTGAAGGTTGTACACCCCCATGGGCGCGGCCTTTGCTGCCCTGGCCAAGGTGGGCGCGTCGATGGCCGTCACCACGTTGCCCTTGGCATCCTTGACGGTGATGGTATAGACGTAGATGCCGTTGGTGGCATAGAACACGCAGGCTCCGTCTTCGACTACGGTACCCGAGGAGGTCACGTCCTTGTTGATCTGGACTGACGTGATTTCGGCGAAGCCGCCGGTTATATCCAGGTTGGAGGGGACGAGATAGTTTCCGGTCTTTGCGCTTCTGGTCACAATCTCGACGGTCTGGCCCTTTTTCAGGTTGTCGATGGCAAAGGCGGCGCCACCGGACCAAAGCCCGAGACGGTTGGTGTAGAAGCGCAGCTGGTTCTTCCCGGCGGGGAAGGTGCCGAAAGCACGAAGTTTATTCCCCGTGACATAGTATTTGCCAAACCAAAGGCCTGCATACGTCTGCGGCTCACTGCCGTCGATGTTGAGCTTGAAGAAGTATTTCTTGAAGTCGTTGATGTCGGCGTCGGCATCTTTCTCGCCGTGATAGGTGCCCAGGTCGGTCTTGTTGGTGAAATACTTGCTGGTGCTCTCGGTGACGAGAGTCCAGTTGTCGGTGTCGCCGGCGAAGAGCAGCGAGTCGATGGCGGGCAGCGACCTGAAGTTGTAGGTGGTTGTGGCATCCTGTGCCTTGGCGGTGAGGGCAACCATCATGAGCAGACAGAGTGACAGCACGCTCTTTGAAAGGAGGGTGCGGACCTTACAAAAGTACAAACGTTTCATAGAATTACAGTTTTTAAAAGTGAATAAAATAATTGATATAGGGGCCATTGGGGGCCATAGGGGCCATAGGGACTATAGAGGCTATAGAGACTATAGAGACTATAGAGACTATAGTGGCTATAGAGGCTATAGGAGCTATAGGGGCCATAGAGACCATGGAGACTACAGCTGAAAGAGAATGTCTGTGGGGCGTGGCTATCGGCCCTTGACCACCTTTCTGCCGTTGACGATATAGATGCCGCGTGGCAGGGCTGCGAGGTCGTTGCCGAGAAACATCCCGGCGAGGCTGAAGCAGCCGCTGTTGGTCTGTAGGCGTCCCGGCTCCGAGGCGGTGACGGCCTTGATACCGGTCGTGGGGTCGGTGTCCTTGAGGTCGGTCACCCACTGGGGCAGGCTGCCTAAGCGGCGTGTGAGCTGGGCCTCATAGAGCGAATAGGGGCTTACGGTGACGCCCTGGTTCTCGTTGAGCTTCATCTCGCTCTCGTCGTACCACGTCACCTCTACGCCGTGAAGTCCGACGATGGTGGGCGGCATAACCTTGATCCAGGCCTTTGATTCATACCACCAGCGGAAGGCAACGCTGTCGACACGTGTAGTGTTGTGGTTCCATATTGTGAGGTTGTCGAGGTGGTTGGGCAGCTGCGCCAGGTCGCCGCCCATGCGGTAAGCCATAAACGCGCCCTCACAGACATCGAACAGTGAGGCTCGCGGCTGTGTGGCATGGCTCTCAAAACAGGCATCGTCGCCCCACTTGCAGCGCCACACCACGTTGCCGATGCTATGCTTCGACACGCCGACGGCATGGTATTGGCCCAGCCCCTCCTTGTGGGTCTTGTAGCCGGTATCGGAAGTGTCGTAGCCGCCGGAGTAGTCATAGACGCAGCCGATGAATCCGCGCGACGAGTTGGCCATGCGTATGGCCGAGTGGCCGCGGTTGCCGCTGATGCTGATGTCGTAGGCCGAGCAGTTGGCACATTCCTCAAAGGTGATGCACTCACTGCAGCTGACGAAGTTGACGCGCCGCACCCACGAGTCGGTAAGGCGGGTCAGCACGAGGGGCTTGTAGGCACCGTCGTCGCGCCATGAGCCATGGTGCTTGAAGTGGGGCGTAGCCTGCCCCTCAAACGTCAGGTCCTCGATGCCCACCTGCTCGTAGTGGTTCCACCTGCGCAGCACCCAGCCCTCGTCTGCGCTGACGGCTTTCATGATGGGTTCTTTGAAATAGACATCATTGCCGTCGATGTGGTCAATCTGGTGGAAGTCGATGACCTCGACACCGGCCAGGATGTTCGTCATGAAGTTGTATACCGTGTGGTTGCCCACCTCCTTGAGGATGACGCTGCCTTTCTTGTTGAGCATATAGAGGCAGACCCACATGCCAGCCGACAGTTTGGAGGCGTCGTCAACGTTCACTTTCCACGTGTTGATGGCGGCCGCCGCGGTGACTTTGGCCAGCGTGTCCTTGAGGCCGGCTTGGTTTTTGATGGAGAGCATTTGCTCTGAGCTCCACATTTTGGTGGAGTCTTTCGGCACCATCGGCGCGCCCATGGCTATGGTTGTCCTGTCGCGTCCGTCACCTTTCAGCACCACGTATCCGCTGTTGAGCATGAGCGCCGATGACACGCCGTCGGCATTGTTGTCGGCTGCGGTATGCAGAATGTAGCGGCCTGCGGGGAAATAGATGACCGCCTTGGCCTTGGCTTTCTTGTTGATTTTGGCCACTATGGCAAGATAGGCGTCGCGGTCGCTCACGGCATCGTCGGCCACGGCTCCGTAGTCGCAGATGTTGTATATGGTATAGCCGTTGGCCTTGTAGTCGTCGAGCGTCCAGTCGGGCGGCAGCGAGGCACCGTGGTTGTAGCCTGCTGCGGAGAAGTCGGGCAGGATATTGCCGGCGTCGCCGGCGGCAAACTTTTGCCATGCCGAGGTGGAGTCGGCCGGGGTGTCGGCATGGCCTGCGGCAGCGGTGAGCAGGAGCGTCAGTAGGGTGAGGAGAAGTCTGTTCATGGGGAAGATGGGGTTTATGGGGTGGATGGGGTTTATGGGGTGGATGGGGAAGATGGGGAGGATGGGGTGGATGGGGAGGATGGGCCAAAAGCAGGACGGCATGGCTGACCTCCGTCGCCTGCCGTCCTGGCGTCACTCTGCAGCCTTAGGAGAACTGTACAAACCATCAGGCGCCTGAGTGGCGGTATAGGGAATGAGCTCGGAAAGGATGCGGCCTGTGGCCCAAGGGTCGCCGATGGCACTGAGCTTCCGCCCCATCATCCGGCAGAGATGCCGGAACGCTTTGCGGTGGTCTGCAGGGTTGAGATTGACCATCTGATAGGGGTCGGCCTTGTCGTCGAAGAACAGGGTGCTCGTGAGCTTGTGGTTGCGGTCGATGTATAGCGCCAGGGTGTAGCGGTGGGTCTTGATGCCTCGCGCGCTGGGGAAGTAGCCGGTCACCTTGCCTTCAGCGTCCTTGTTGCCGTCGAGGTTCTGGAAATACAGCACACCCTCTGGTGCGGCCGGCGCGTCAGCCTGTTCCGACAGCGCCCGTGAGTAGTCGGTACCCTGTACCGAGGCGGGAATGCTGGCGTGAAGTCCCGACAGTCCGAGCAGCGTGGGCATGATGTCGGGTGACGACAAAAGAAGGGAGTCGGCATGCGGGCGGATGTGTCCGGGATAGCGCACGATGAAAGGTACGTTCATCGACTCGGTGTAGGGACTGTTTTTCGGGTCCTCGGTGTTCTGGCTGCACATGGTCTCGCCGTGGTCGGAGGAGAACACGACGATGGTGTTGCCGTCGAGTCCGGCCTCGTGGAGAGCGTCGAGGATCATGCCGAAAGCACGGTCAACACCTGTCACCGACGCGAAGTAGTAAGCCGCCGACTGTGCCTTTGGCAGCTTTCGGTTGGCATTGGGCCGCACCAGCAGACTGTCGACGGGCAGGTTGCGGTAGAGGTTGTAGTCTTCCTCCATGCAGTCGTTGAGCGTGCGGTAGGGACTGTGGGGCGGGTTCATGGCCACCATCAGGAAGAATGGCTTTCCGCCCTGGCGCTCGCCGTGTGCATTGCGGATATAGGCCGAGGCCACCTTTGCCTCATACACGGGCGACCACTCGTGCGGGTCGTGCCTCACGCCGTCGGTGTCCCAGTAGTGCGGGTTTTTGTGTTCGTCGAATGTGCCGTAGGAGTACCAGAACGTGAAGCCATGGCGGCGTTCCTTCGGCGTATAGGCATCCCATGCGGGGCGGCGGCTCTCGACATACTGCCCCGGATGGGCCGGGTCGTTGGGCTCGGGCCGGTCGGCATGCAGCTTGCCGATGTAGCCGCAGTCGTAGCCGGCCTGGCTGAAGACGTCGCTCACGCAGACGGTCTCGGGCCGAATATAGCTGATGGGGCGGTCGGAGTTGCAGTTGAGCGGCACGCCGCTCTTGTTGGGATACATGCCCGTGAGCAGCGAGCCGCGGTGGGGACTGCTCAGCGGAAAGTTGCTCTGCGCCTGGGTGAGCACCACCGACTCGCGGGCAAAACGCTCCAGACGCGGCGTGTGGGTGGGGTCGCCGCGGAACGGGACCAACGGACGGAACTCATCGGTCTGCCATATGCCAAGTGCCGCGTTGCGGAACTGGTCGGGAAAGACATAGACCACGTTGGGCCGCGTCTGCGCCGACAGGCCCGCCGCAAGCTGCGGCAGCACCGACAGGCTCAAAAAAAAGACATTCATCTCTTTCATGTTTCCGGACAATAATCAACCTTGTGCATGCAGCCGTTATTTGCCTGCGGCCATCTGCTGGCGGCGGGTCAGGGCTTCGAGGAAATAATAGTCGGCATAGTTGAGCGGCACGTCAATCTCGCTGTTGTGGGGAATGCTGCCCACGGAGTGCATGAGCAGAAAACAGCCGTTCTTGCCCAGTTCGGCGCGGTAGGCGGGCGACGACAGCGCGACGAGCATGCGGTCGGCCAGATTGGCGTAGCCGTTGCCGGGCAGGTAGCCCTCCATCTCATAGAGCGCAGAGGCCAGGCAGGCCGTGGAAGAGGCGTCGCGCGGCTCGTTGGGAATGTTGGGTGCGTCGAGGTCCCAGTAGGGTACGAGGTCGTCGGGCATGTTGCGGTGGCCCAACAGCATGTTCAGCGTGCGCACGGCCTGGTCGAGATAGCGTTGGTCGTGGGTGTAGCGGTAGCAGACCGTGAAGCCATAGACGGCCCATGCCTGTCCACGGGCCCACACGCTGTTGTCGGCGTAGCCCTGCGCGGTCTGCCGGTGTAGCACCTTGCCTGTGACGGGGTCGTAGTCGACCACGTGGAAGCAGCTGCCGTCGGGGCGGAACTGGTGGGCCATGGTCGTGTTGGCATGACTGACGGCCACGTGCCAGTAGGTGGAGTCGCCGCTCAGCCGGGTGGCCTCAAAGAGCAGCTCGAGGTTCATCATGTTGTCGATGATGACGGGACAGGTCCAGCCCCGTTTCGACTGCCAGCCGCGGTCGGTGTTCCATGACTGGATGACCCCGGCTCCCGGGCGGAAGCGCGTGCAAAGCGACTTGGCGGTCTGCACGATGACTTTCTTGTAGGCCTTGGAGGGACTGACCCGGTAGCCGTTGAGATAGCTGCTGCCAATCATGAAGCCCACGTCGTGGTGCCACGTCAGGTACTGGATGGAGTCGAGGGCCTCGGTGTAGCGGCGGGCTTGCCGCTCCCACTGTTTGTCGTCGGTGAGACGGTAGAGGTACCACAGAGAGCCGGCGAAGAAGCCGGAGCACCAGTCGTCAGTTTTGATGGATACCAGACGGCTCATCTTGTCAATGGTCTTGGGGTTGACGATGCGCCCGGTGCGGCCCACCTTGTCGAGCATCAGCGAGTACTGCTGCTCGGCAAAGTTGATATCCTCGGTATACAGTCCGTCGGTTGCGTTGTGATGTTCGGCTGCGGTTGCCGCTACCGGCAGGGCCAGGGCAGCGGTCAGCAAGAGACTTTTCAGGTTCATATCAGTGTGTGCGTTTATTTGTTCAGTTCAATGTTGTAGCTCAGTCCGTCCTTGCAGTCGAAGCGGATGGTCGTGGTCCTGTCATTCTGGGCTACGAGGGTGATGTTGCTTTGCGGGGCAAAGTTCCACTTGCCGAGCAGCGTTACGGTGACGGGTATGTCGAGACTTGGGTTGTCGCGCCACTTGCGTCCGTAGATGCTTCTCTCGGCATTCTTGCCATTGACCTTGATGTCGTCGCTTGGCCCGCGGTAGAGGGCGAGGTCGGGCTGTGCCACGGTCAGCACCATCTTGCGCGGTCCGGCCATGCGCACCATGGCCAGGCAGGAGGTGTCGGCCTTGAGGATTGGTCCGCCGGGAAGAATGCCGTCGGGCTTCTCAAATAAGACGTACGACAGCGTGCCTGTGTCCCGTGAGCGCACGATGTGCGCGTCGTGGTCTTGCCGGATGACCTCGTAGGAGGGAGCGGCGGCAAAGGCTGCCAGTGCCTGTGACGTGGTCTGGGGCAGCATGGCGTACTCGTATGACGCGCCCTTGGGCGCCGTGCCGTGGTCGATGTATAGCGTGGCCCACTGTCCCTCGGTGGCCTTGCCGTTGTCCTCACGGCGCGACTGCTGCTGTTTGAGTCCTGTGAATATGGCCTTGCATGGCGTGTAGTAGCCCGTGCCGTTCTGGTCCATCCAGGTCTTGTCGGCCGGGTGGAAGGCGGTCCAGTAGGTCTGTGCCGCGGCATCGGGAGCGGCCATCTGGAAGATGGTGGTCTCGGTGGGACAGTTGGTCACCGTGTCCTCGATGTCGCTGCCTAAGCAGACGATGACGTTGTCGAAGAAATGATACGACTTGCGGGCGCGGAACGAGCCGTTGTATTTGTCGTGCTCGTGGAGTTTAAGGCCGAAGTTGCCGTTGCTTCCGAGCTGCGACAGTCCGCCGGCGAAGGCCTCGTCGGTGATGAGCATCTCCTCCACGCCCGACGAGATGTCGACGTTGCGTATCTTGGCCTCCAGCTGGTCGAGTGGCAGGTGGATGGAGGTGACGCCGGGTATGCGGTTCCAGTCGAAGCCGTCCTGCATCCAGCCGCTGGTCTTGGGTGTCACGGGTTGTCCGGCGGGGCCGGTGAGCAGCTGCAGAGAGCCGTAGCCGAGGTAGCGGCCGTAGCGGTTCTCGTTGACGTAGTGCTCGGCTCCCCAGAGGTAGCGGCTCTGGCCGCGGACCACGGCAGCCCAGTTGCTGCGTCGCTGCACTGAGACGCAGGCGTAGCCCAGCGCAAGGTTGCCCTGCGGGTCGGCCTCGGGCGTGCATCCGCGCTGCGTGAAGTCGGCGAAGTATTTCTTCTCAAGCGTCGATTTGGGTTTCACTACCAGCCGCATGAAGGCTGAGGCCATGTCACCGTCGAAGGGCTTGCCGTCGGGCGTTCCGGCCAGGGCCATGTAGGCGTAGTGGATGGGTGTGAGGTGGCCCGTGCCGTTGGGGTGGCGGCCCGACATGGCGAGCGGGAAATGGGTGAGGTTGCAGTAGAAGCGCATGGCGAGGAGTGCGTTGCGCACGGTGCGGTGGGCCAAGCTGCTGACCGCCAGCTCAGTGCCGCTGAGGATGTAGATCATCTGCGTGGCGCCGTTGAGGCCGCCCACGGCATAAGCCGGATAGTTGTTGCAGTGGTGGTAGGCCGAGCCGTCAATCTTGAAGGCGTCGGCCAGTCCGGGGGCGGGACGGCAGCCCCAGTCGAGCCACCGCGAGCAGGAGCGCAGGTAGCGCCACTTCTCGGGCGAGTCGTCCATGAGCAGGATGGAGGCGAAGCAGCCGATGGACGCCGTGTTGAACGTGTCGGTGTCGATGCCGTTGCCCGTGGGCTTGGCATAAAGCTCATTGAGCTGCGAGTACCATACCATCGTCTTCACGGCCTCGTCGAGCTTGCCAGCCTCCTTCAGCACGTCCTTCATCAGGAAGTAGGCGATGTACATGCTGCGCATGCTGTAGCCGTAGTGGTGGATGTTGCCCCAGCACGAGCCGAAAGCTACGCCCTGGTCGGTGATGTGGTCGTACATCAGCAGGAACATGCGTTTCAGCTCGTCCATGTCGGCCACGTCGGTGGCGTTGTTGTAGCCGCGCGCTATGCGCTCCATGAGCTGGAAGTAGGCGTTCATCTCGAAGCCCGTGCGCGTGAGCATGTCCTTGTCCCAGTTTGGCACCATGCGCTCGTAGGCCTCGGCATGGCGCACAAACCAGATGCCCTCGCCTGTGACAACGCCCTTCTTCTCCTTGATGTTGTACTTGTTGAACTGCGCGCGCATCTCCTCCATCTGCTTGGGGTAGAGCCTGGCGGGCGTATAGACCAGTGAGCGGAACCGGTCTTCCATCTGGCGGATCTCGCTCTTGTTCTTGTCGGTGAGCGCCGTCAGCGGCAGGTCAGACTTCGTGGCGTAGTTCTTCATGATGACCAGCCAGTGGTTGGTGGTGCCCTTGTTGACAAACGGCACCTGGAGGTCGGCCGTCTGCTGGCGCGGGTCTACCTTGACGGCGGTGATGAGGTGGTCGACAAACAGCTTGCCGGCCACGTCGGGTGCCTCGACGCGTATCTCGTTCATGCCCACTTCGGGCTTGCCCTCCATGTCGCGCTCATAGCAGACCCATGCGCCGCGCCAGCCCTTGAAATCGAGATTGAAGGGAAACGAGGCGCACACCTTGCCGTCCTTGAGAAACTGGAAGCGCAGCTGCTTGCCCGCCATCGGCTTCTCACTGTAGATCCACACGATGAAGGCCGAGAGATAGTTGTCGCGCCCGGCACGCGGCTCAAACTGCAGGTCTCTTTTGACCGACAGCGTGCCGCCGGGCTTGAATGTCCACTCCAGCGACTTCTTCCCGTTCTTGAAATGGGTCGAAGAGAGCGCGTCGGTGCCGTTGGTGGCCGTGATATATTTCAAGTCGGCCGCGTCCTCAAACGAGAACATCCGCGGGTCGTTGACGATCTGGGCCGCTGCCGGGAGACTCAGGCAGACACCGGCGGCGAGCCACAGGGCCTTTTGTATTATTCTGTTCATGATGGACTGCATGGATTATTTCACTACCTTGACATTGACTTCCCTGACCACCGCCGACGTGTGCTTGTAGTTGTCGTTGGCGGCAACGAAGGTGGCCGTATAGACGCCGGGCGTTGCATAGGTGTAGCTGTAGTTGCCGAGGTCGTTGTTGATGGCCTTGATGGCGGTGCCCTTGTCGGGCGAGCAGAGGTTCATCCTGATAGGATTGGACACGAGCCAGGTGTACTTGTAGTGCGTGCCGGCGTTGGAACTGTGGATGAAGAACGACCCTGTGCTGGCACCGGTCAGGTTCCAGAAGCCTGATGTGTTGTTGGTGACCGAGCCGTACTCTCGGTTGGCGGTCACCGACTTCTGGTCGGTCAGATTGAGATGGCAGAACATGTTGACGGGTGTCAGTCCGAAGTCGCTGGCATACAGTTCGGTCGTCGTGCCGTCCTTCATCTTGTTGACAATCGTCATACCCGAGAAGTAGGCCTTGGGCTGGGCCGACACCGAGCTGACGCCGTCGGCCTTCATGGGCACGCTCTTGCTGCAGTAGCGTATGGCCAGTGTGAATGTGGAGGTGACATAGGGCATCATGTCGATGGAGTAGGCATCGGCCTTAGCCTCTGAGCCTTTGATGGTCTGCGGCATGTCGGCGTCGGCCACGAGCGGCTTCCAGCTGAAGCTCTCCACCAGCGTGGAGTCGGCCGTGAAGTCATTCTTGGCCAGGCCGGTGAAACTGTCGGAGATGAACATCGACACCAGGCTTGTGGCGCCGGCCTGGCTCATGTCGGGCAGCTTGCCGTACTGGTACCATACCTTGAACGAGAGCGTCGACGACGCGATGTCCTCGGCGGCCACCTCGGTGCGGTTGCGGTAGATGTACTTGCTGCCAGCCTCGCCGCTGTAGAAGGTGATGAAGTCGGGGTCGCCGGAGAAAAGGAAGTTGACCGGCTCGCCGGCCTTGACCACGATGGTGTCGCCCACCGTTTTCACATTGTCGGTCTGCTCGGCGACGACCGACAGGGCGACGTCCTTGTTCATTTCGCCCTCGCAGCCGGCCGACATCAGCGCGACCGACAGGACTGTCATATATAAATAGGTGTGTCTCATAACTTTATTTCATTACTGTTGTTCAAGGGTCATGCGTCTGTGGCCGTGGCGTTACCAGCCGGGATTGTTGGTCGTGATCTGGTCGTTGACGGATGTCTCGATGGTGGGAATGGGGAAATAGTTGTAGGTGCCGGAGATGCGGAAGTAGTTGTAGGTGTTGGTCATGCCGTCGGCCCAGTTGTCGCCGGCGATGGCTCTTCTGGCCACCTCGTTCATCTTCTCCACATACTCGCCCCAGCGTATGAGGTCGAAGCGTCGCGTCATCTCGAAGCACAGCTCCATGGCCCGCTCGTCTTTCACGGCCTCGCGGAAGGCATCCTGCGTCAGGCCCTTGGCCAGGCCGGCTATGCCCGCACGCTCGCGGACGGCATTGATGCATGTGTAGGCCTCGTCGGTGGGACCGCCGTTGAGCTCATTCTCGCACTCGGCAATCATCAGCAGCACGTCGGAGTAGCGCAGGATGGGGAAGTTGATGGCCGTGCGGTTCTTGTCCTTGGTGTCGGGCTCATACTCGCGGCGCCACTTGCCGCAGATGAGGTTGTAGTTCTTCAGCTCGTCGGTTGATTCGCCGTCACCCGACTTGTTGAGCACGAAGTTGTCGCCATAGCTGAACGACTGGTTCCAATACTGCTGCCTGACCTCGGCCATCTTGCCTTTGTTGAACAGACGGCCTACGATGGGATTGCCCGTCTTGTTGTCGAGCTGCATGTACTTGAACGGCGCGAGACTCCAGTTCATGCGGTTGATGTCGCCGTTGGCCTGGTAGAGCTCATATATTTTCGGCGTGCCGTAGAAGAAGGCGTAGCTGAAGCCGGGGTTCTGCTTGCCGCTGTAGCTGGTCTTGGAGAGGTCGGGAGCCTGTATGCCGATGATGTTGCCCACACGGCCCTCGGAGCGTGTGTCGGAGGTGCCGTTGCCTGAGAACTCCACCTCCCAGATAATTTCCTTGCCGGTGGAATTGAACTTGCCGGAGCATTCGTCGATGAACACATCCCAGTAGTGGGGTGCCAGCGAGTGGGCGCCCTTCTCCTTCACCATCTTGGCATACTTGTCGGCCTGTGTGAGGTATTTCCTCACTTCGGCGGCGTCGGCGGCCACGTTGTCGCGGTAGTGCTCGCCGGCGCGGAACATGCAGACGCGGGCCAGCATGCCCCAGGCGGCCGACTTGGTGACATCGCCCGGACTGTATTCCACGCTGGCGGCAGTGGGCAGGTCGGCGGCGGCCTCCTCCATTTCCTTGCAGATGAAGTCGTAGATCTGGGCCTTCGGCGTGCGCGGCGCGCTCAGGCCCACCACAGTCTCGGTGGGCTGTGTGCGGAAAGGCACATCGCCCCAGCACTCCACGAGATTGAAATAGAAGAAGGCGCGCAGGAAACGGGCCTTGGCCTTGTAAAGTCTGACGGTGGCCGGGTCGATGTCTGGCACCTCGTCAACGCGGCTCAGAAAGATATTGGCGCGGTTGATACCCGAATATAGCACACGCCAGAAACCGGCCACGTCGGGCGAGCTGGCCGTGGCGTTGTTGCATATCATGCCGGTGGCGTAGGGCGAGCGCGAGCTGGGGCCATAGTATTCCAGGTCGTCGCCGCCGACGAGATAGAAATAGGCGTTGCCATAGAACGCGTCCTGCGCGGGGATGGCCTCAATGCCGTCGAGGAACGACTTGGCCTCGGAGGCGTCGGAAAAGTAGCTGCCCGACGTCAGGCTCGTCGGCGTCTTGTCAAGAAAGTCGCTGCACGAGGCCGACAGAAACAGTGTTGCGGTGACCAGCAGTGCGGTCAGTATATTGTGGATTTTCATAAAGCTCATCTGTTTTTAGAATTGAAGATTTACACCGAAACTGTAGCTGCGCGCGCGGGGATAGGACGAGTAGTCGAGGCCGGGTGTCAGGGCGCTGTGGCGTACCGACACCTCCGGGTCGTAGCCGTCGTAGCCGGTGATGGTGAAGAGATTCTGTGCGGCGAAATAGAGACGCAGCTGCGTGATGCCCGCCTTGGCCATCCAAGTCTTGGGGAAGGTGTAGCCGAAGCTGAGCGTCTTCAGGCGCAGGTAGGAGCCGTCTTCGATGACGCGCGTGGAGAACACCTTGTACGAGCCGGAGCTGTAGGCGGCGGGGATGTCGCTCGTTGGATTGTCGGGTGTCCAGCGGTTGGCGTAGGAGGCGAACATATTGAGGTCGCGGCTCTTCGTGCCGGAACCCTCGAACATCAGACGGTTGGCATTGATGATGTCGTTGCCGTACGACCAGGCGAGGAACACGCTCAGGTCGAAGCCCTTGTAGTAGAAGTTGTTGGTCAATCCGCCGGTGTGGACGGGCAGGCCGCGGCCGATGAACGTGCGGTCGTTGGCGTCGATGACCCCGTCGCCGTTGATGTCCCTGTACTTCGGCATGCCCGGCTGGGTGTTGTTCTCAGAGGAGAAATTGGGGACGGTGGCCTTCAGCGTGTAGCTGTCGCCCGACTTGTTGAAGTCGTCGTACTTGTAGGTACCCTCGTAGATGTAGCCGAACATCATGCCCATGGGGTAGCCCACCTTGGCAATGTAGTTGGGCTGTGAGTTGTAGTTCTGGTCGAAAGTGGCCGTCGAGAGCAGCGCGGTCTGGTTCTCGGCCAGCCTGAGCACCTTGCTCTTGTTGAAGGCGATGTTGAAGTTGGTGTCCCACTCGAAGCTTTTCGTCTTGACGTTGACCGTGTTGAGGGTAATCTCAATGCCCTGGTTGCGCACCTTGCCGATGTTCTTCATCGCGCTGGAGAAGCCCGACGAGGGCACGAGGGTGGCGTTGAGCAGCAGGTCGCGCGTGGTCTTGGTGTAGAGGTCGACGGTCAGGTTGATGCGCTCGCTGAGGAATAAGGCGTCCAGACCGAGGTCCCACTGCTCGGTGGTCTCCCATTTCAGGTCCTTGTTGTCCACGCTGGTGGGCGCCACGCCGGTGATGGTCTCGCCGTTCCAGGTCCATACCGTGCCGGGAGTGGTGGCGTCGGACTTGGTCTTGATCATGTCGTAGAGGCCGTAGGAGTCGTACTCGCCCACGCGGTTGTTGCCGGTGAGACCCCAGCTGAGACGTAGCTTTCCGTTGCTTACGACCGGCCTAAGAGACTTCATGAAGTTCTCCTCGGTGAAGTTCCACGATGCTGCGGCCGAGGGAAAGTAGCCGAAGCGGTTGCCCTTGCGGAACTTCGAGCTGCCGTCGGCGCGCATGGTGAACGTGGCGTAGTATTTAGAGCGGTAGTTGTAGTTGAATCGTCCGAAATACGACATCATCGACCATGAGGTCTTTGCCGAGAGGGTGGTCGATGGCGTGCCCTGGTCCATGCCGGCCATGCCCAGGCTCTCGTTGGGGATGTGGATGGTCTTGAACGAGTAGTACTCGTAGTCGGAGTTCTGGAATGAGAGGCCCAGCAGGGCGTTGATGAAGTGGCGCTTGTTGAAGTTGGTCTGATAGGTCAGCGTGTTCTCGTTGAGCCATGTGTTGCGCTTGTAGCGGGCCACGGTGGCGTTGGGGCCGTCCTGCGAGGTGGGGCCGCCGTAGCGGGTCTTCGAGCCGTTGAAGGTGTCGTTGTCGTTGCGGCTCTCGGTATAGCCGCCCGACACTTTGAGGCGGAGGCCCTTCATGAACTCATACTCGGCATAGCCGTTGAACTGGATGTAGCTGGCCACGCGCTTGTTGTACTCGTTGTTGAGCGACATGATGGGGTTGAAGCGGTAGTCGTTGGAGGTGTTGACGCTCTCGTCAATCTCGTTGTCGAGGAGCTTGGTGAGGGGCACGCCCGGCTCGGTTACGGGACGGTAGCCGTAGACACTGTAGAACAGGTTGTTCATGCCTGACCATGACGAGGCTGAGGGCGACGCGCCCCATGACTTGGCCCGCGAGTAGTTGGTCGAGAGGTTGAGCTTCAGCTTCTTCTTGTTCACGGTGAAGCCCATGCGGCCCTGCACCTTCTTGTAGTTGGAGTGGATGACGACGCCGTCCTGGTCGTAGAGCGACATCGAGGCGTTGTAGCGCACGCCCTGCGAGCCGCCGGTGAGGCTGATGTTGTGGTTCTGCATGGGCGCCGAGTGGAAAATCATGTCCTGCCAGTCGTACTGGTCAATGTTCCGGTAGTCGTCGAGCGTCCACTGGTGGCCGTCCTGCAGCGGCAGGTACTTCTCGGCCGTCACTGCGGGGTACATCTCCTGCTGCAGCTTGACAAACTCGTAGGCATCCATCATGCCGATGGTCTTCGACACGGTCTGCCAGCCCCAGTTGCCGTCGTACTCAATCTTCGGCTGTCCCACCTCGCCGCTTTTCGTGGTGATGATGACCACGCCGTTGGCTCCGCGCGCGCCGTAGATGGCCGTGGCTGAGGCATCCTTGAGAATGTCAACCGAGGCGATGTCGTAGGGATTGATGGAGGCGGCCACCGAGGGGTTCTCCACGGGGAAGCCGTCGATGACGTAGAGCGGTGAGTTGTCCTGGGTGAGCGAGTTGTTGCCGCGGATGACGATGTTCATTGTCGATCCCGGCATGCCCTCGTTGGAGGTGACGCTGACACCGGCGATGCGGCCGCCGAGGGTCTGGTCGAAGGAGGCCACGGGCGTGGAGGTGAGCGCCTTCATGTCGGCCTTGGCCACGGCGCCGGTGAGGTCGCGCTTGCGCACCTCCTGGTAGCCCACCACGACGACCTCGTCGAGCGACTTGCGGTCCTCGAGCAGTACGACGTTCATAGGGCGGTTGGGCGTAATCTTCATCTCCTTGGTCACATAGCCGAGGTAGGAGAACTGAAGCACGGCATTGCGGCTCTCGACAGAGATGGAGAACTTGCCGTCGAGGTCGGTCACCACGCCCTGGCGGGTGCCCTTGACGGTGACGCTCACGCCCGGCAAGGTCTCGCCGGACTCGTCCTTCACCGTTCCCATCGCCTTGGTCTGGGCATTGACGACGAGTGCCAGCAGTGACAACAACAGCGTGACGCTAATTCTTCGCGCATACACGGATGTTTTGTGAATGTTCATGTTAGTACAGTTTTTGTTAGACGTTTCATATTATTCCCGTCATCGTCCGCCGGGCTGGTCAGGCGGGGCGGACGCGATGACGGGTGCAAAGTTAGGAAATGGACTGCAATGCCTCATTCTTTTGCGTACAAATAAGTTCAGAATTCGTACGAAAAGTGTGATTTCATCCGGGCGCAAACACTTTTTCAGTCTCAAGCTGATGGTACAGCTCTCATTCGCCCCACGGGCTGCTCTTTTCCCAAATGCCGCCTTTTGCGGCGGCATCGGAGCCGTTGCCCTTGCCGCTGTCTGACGGCGGGTTGGAGCCGCCCTCAATCGTGGTCGAATATGTCAGTACGTTGTTGCTTTCAATGGTGCGCGTCAGGGTGACTGGACAGATGTATGTGGTCTTTTTCATAATGGTTTACTTTTTTCTGATGATTGATGATGGAATGGATTATTTCACTATGAACTTTTTGCCGTTGCTGACATAGATGCCCGGCTGCAGGCCGTCGGTGGTCAGGCCCATGTAGCGGCCGTCAATACTGAAGATCTTGGCTTGCTGCTGTGCCGGGGAAACGCTCACGTTGCCGATGGCAGTCGTCGTGGCGTCGACCGACAGCGTGAAGGTCTTGGCCGTTGATGTGGTATTGGGGACGATGTAGGCACGGAAACCGGCAATCGTACCGCCGCCGTCCTGGATGGTCTTCATCTTGTTGCCCGTTGCCAGATAGACAGTGCCGGCGGCTACTGCCGTGTTGGCGTCGAATGTGCCGGTGAATGTGAGGCCGTCTTTGGTGACGGGACTGACCGTGGCAGTGGGCTTGCCGTAGATGAGCGGCAGGCTCTTCACGTCCTGTGTGGCATAGAGCAGGAAAGGCGTGCCGGCGGCAATGTCCCCGCTGGTTGTGGCGAAGTTGAGTCTGGTGTTGTCGCCCGATGTCGTGGCACCGGTGAACGTGGCCACCTGCGCGTCTGAGCCAAAGATGGTCTTCAGCTGTTGCTGGGTCATGGCATAGGGCAGCACCATGCCCGTCCACTGGTTGGCCGTCACGCTGCGGTTTATGGTGACCGCATAGTCGGAACCGCTCTTCAGGGCCGACAGCGCTGAGGCGTTGGCCTGGCTTTCGTCGAGGCTGACGCAGCCCTTGTAGCCCTCGATGCTGTTGATGGTAATCCAGCCAATCTGCGCGCCCGTCGTGGGAATGGGGCTGATGTGGCGCACGTAGAACTTTTTAAAGTCGGTGTTGGAATAGACGAAATCGCTGGTTTCACCGGAGAAAACAGTACGGTGATTTTGGTTGTCTGCCTCAAACTGGAAGGCTTTGAGGTCGGAGGTGAGGCTTCTGTCGGCCTTTATTATATAATGTGTGATGCCGTCGCTGGCCGCGCAAGTCTCGGCCGTTGACGACGAGCCCCGCATCAGCTGGAAGCCCTGATATTGCTTCTTGACAAAAAGGGTGACGGGTGCCGTAGCGTAGTCAGAGACCAGGGTCTTGACCGACACGGGATAAATCACTGGCATGCGCTTGCCGTCGCTCATCACATAGTATGCGCTGTCAATGGTGATGCCATTCACGTTGACCAGCGCGCAATTCATTAGTGAGTCGCACGCGGCAATGCGGTCGTTGCTCTTGAACTTAAACCTGAATGTCTGCGGGGTTGAGACATCTGTATCCAAGATCACATAAACGTCGTTGACTATGCCGCCCGCACTGTTCTTGCATATTGGTCTCAGCTGTAGTTTATTGGTTGAATATGGTGTCGCATTGGAATAATGGATGACAATGGAATCCACATCGCTTAGCGACAGGCGGCAGACCGGAGAATTGGTATTAGAGTAGCTGTCCACGCCCAACAGTGGAACGTAATTCTTACCCGATACCGGGAAAGTCAGCCCCGGCTTGTAAAACGCACCGTTTTGGTAGATTCCGCTGATCTTGAATCCGTAATCAGTTACTTTAGTAGTTTGTGCCTTGACGGCAACTGAGGCAAAGACTATTGCCCCCCCGTGAGAAATGTAAACAGTTTGTTCATAGATAGATGATATTTAGATGTTTCAACCTTTATCTGACGGCAAAAATAGCAGGAAAAATACAAGTCTGCAACATTCTTGCCACGATTTAGTTCCAACAAAAAAAGAATTGTACGATTTTGGAATATAGGCGGATAAAAACCGGTACACATGACAATCCCTGTGGATGGGAGACAGAGGCTGGCCGGGGAGAGACCCAGCCCCTGCGCGACTGCGGCCTGGTTTGGCTTAAATGGTCATGGGTACGGGCAGCAGGCCTTTCCTGATGGCATCCATGACATTTGCAGGCGGCTGTTTCTGGCTCAGCTGCCGCGCCATGTAGTCCATATAGGGAGCCGCATGGCTGAAAAAGCGCCTGTAGCCGTCGCAGAGGTAATTCAGGCCGGGCTCGCCGTCAGCGGTTGAGGCAAAACGGTTCTTGGGACATTCGCCATGGCACATTCTCAGCCATTGGCATTCCTTGCATTGCCCGGGCAACTGCTGTATCTTCATCTTCGCAAATTCCTTCTGCTGCGGGCCATAGAGCATCTCTATGAGCGTGTGCTCGTGGATATTGCCCAGCTTGTATTCGGGAAACACAAAGTGGTCGCACGAATACACGTCGCCGTTCCACTCCATGACGGCCGCGTGGCCGCACATGGCTGACATGGTGCAGACACCGGGGGCCTGGCCTACCCAGTTGGCGAGGGTGGCGTCGAACAGCTGGACATAGGTCTGTCCGACATCATGCTGCACCCAGTCATCGAAGAGCCTGCACAGAAACAGACCCCACTGCCGGGGCGTGACGGAGAAATCGGCCAGCTCGCAATGGCCATGGTCATGAATATGGGCCAGACGGCGCCCGTCGGAATGTATGTGAACCCGCTCCACAATGGGCGTGAACTGAATGTATCGGCACCCGTTGTCGCGGAAGAAATGATAGAACTCCAGCGGATAGTCTGCGTTGTAGTCGTTCACCACGGCCATTGCATTCCATTCCACCTTCCATTTGTTGAGAAGCCTGATGCCGTTCACAACCTGCCGGAAGGAGGGCTTGCCGGTTTTTGTACGGCGGTATTCATCGTGAAAATCCTGAGGCCCGTCAACGGAGATGCCGACAAGCCAGCCGTTGTCGTGAAAAAATTCGCACCATTTGTCAGTGAGAAGCGTGCCGTTGGTCTGAATCACATTGTCAATCCTGCGCCCGCGGGCATATTTTTTCTGCAGTTCCAGGGCATGCTGGTAAAAACTCAGCGGGCGCATCAGCGGCTCTCCGCCATGCCAGGTGAAGAGCACCTGGCTCAGGGTCTGCGCCCCGATATATTCCTTTGTGAAGAGCTCCAGCGTCGCGTCGGTCATCTTCTCTACGGGAGTCTCTTTATACAGATTGCCTTTTTCCAAATAGTAGCAGTAGTTGCATGCCAGGTTGCAGTGACTTCCTGCAGGCTTCAGCATGACGTAAAGCGGCTTTGAGAATGGAGCGATTGTATTCATTTCTTGTCTTTCTGTCAGTGCAAAGGTAGTCATTAAATCAGAGTGTTCCAAGGAAAAGGAGCAAATAATAGCGTCTAAATTATCGTTTCGGAAAACATTTTAACCCAAATATTTGGCGGATTGCGATAAAATCCCTAACTTTGCAAACCACAAAACAGGCGTCAGTTCTGTTGGACTTGTAGCTCAGTTGGTTAGAGCAACAGACTCATAATCTGGAGGTCCTAGG
>CABVDL010000015.1 GCA_902497035.1 uncultured Prevotella sp. | reverse complement strand
TCTGTTTTGCCGACATGCGATACCTATAAATGTTGCGTTGTTGCGTTGTTGCGTTGTTGCGTTGAGAGGAAAAAGCTATTCAACTGTTTATCAGTTCGACTTGCAGAATCTGCCTCGTCTTACCCATTATTACTTTATAGTGGTCATCAATGCGTAATCCAACAACCCATAATATTTTACCCGTTGCATCGGTCAGCACAAGCTGCTGCTTACGGGTAATAGGATTCAAATGAGCATCTTTCAAGAAATCGCTGACGAGTTTGTGCCCATGCATTCCATAAGGGGTGAATTTATCGCCTGTCTCTGTTCTGCGAAGCGTAAGCGGAAATACGACCAGTTTGCTGTCTATTGTTATTTTCCGGTCGATACGAGAGATGCAAGCCAGCCTTTCAATTGGAAATTCTTCAACCCGACAATTTATGTCTCCCCTTTTATACAACCCACATTCGGGCAGACTAAAAGCGTTAAATGGACGCTCCCAGGTCTTGCGCTCAGTAATCCACAATGTTCTGCAGTCAGATAAAGCGACAAAATCATGACTTTGCCATAATTTAATGCTGTGGTCATTGCAATTTATCTCCGCGTTTTGCAAAAGATACCGGGCGATTTCACCGACTTGCGGCCGGTTAAACCCATAGGATGAGAGAATATGCCAGAATAGCAACTGTGGGGACGGATAGTCCAACAGACGGCCAACATTGAATGCCATTGACTTTTTCTCATCACCATTGGCTGGATTTGGCATTTCCGATGTATCGGTAAGTGCAGCATTGCGCATGGCCTCATTCAGCTGAGCCTCAAGGGCAAATCTGGATTCGGAAAGGTTCTCTGCCATATGGATAATATTCCTCCTAACGGAAGAATTGACGGTCTCAAGCACTGGCAGCACATCGAGCCTTACCTTGTTTCGCTGGACGTCATCAACGAGATTTGTACTGTCAGTCACATAATCCTGGCCTAAAGTCTGAAGATAAGCCAATATCTGCTGTCTGCCCACAGGTAGTAGCGGTCGGATTACAATGTTATTTCGCGGCTTCATGCCCGTCAGGCCATCAATGCCCGTCCCCCTAATGATGTTTAGGATCACTGTTTCCACCTGGTCATCAGCATGGTGCCCTACACATACGCCATCGGCCGAGAGGTCATGGCAAAGCTGTGTGAAAAAATGATAGCGCAGCCGGCGCGCGGCCATCTCGACGGATATTTTGTGTAGTTTTGCAAAACTTGTCGTATCAAAACTTGCTAAGTGTAATGGAATGTTCTTGCTCTGACACAACCGTTTGCAAAAAGACTCATCCCTATTGCTTTCTTCTCCACGCAGGTGGAAATTGCAATGGACAGCCTCAATGTGATAGCCCAATTCGTTCAAAACACTCAGCAGAGCGACACTGTCTGCTCCGCCAGACAAGGCGACAAGATATTTTCTTCCAGCATCCATCAAATGATTGTATTTGATGAACGTAGCGATGGAATGGACGAAATTGCTATTCGACATACAGCACAAAGCCTTTCAGATACTCTCCTTCAGGATGATAGATGTTGATAGGATGGTCGGCTGGTTGGTGCAACTGATGCAATATCCTCACGCTACGCTTTGCCTGAGCCGCCGCTGTGAAGACAGCAGTGCGGAAATTTTCTTTAGTGACAGCCTGTGAACAGCTGAACGTGAACAGAATACCGCCATGCCTGATACGCTCCAACCCCTTTACATTTAGACGTATATATCCTTTCAGTGCGTTGTGTAACGCTGAACGGTGCTTGGCAAAGGCTGGAGGATCAAGGACTATAAGGTCATATTTGTCACCACTCTCATCAAGATATTTGAAAGCATCCTCACAGAAAGCCTTATGTCGGCTGTCATCGGGGAAATTCATTTCTATGTTGAGCCGTGTCAATTCGATTGCCTTGGCACTACTGTCAACTGAATGTACCAATTTGGCTCCACCGCGCATGGCATATACCGAGAAGCCGCCCGTGTAGCAGAACATATTTAGAACGCTACGCCCTTTGGCGTAACGCTCCAGCAATGAGCGGTTCTCACGTTGGTCAACAAAGAAACCGGTCTTTTGGCCCCGCAGCCAGTCGATACGGAACTTCAAGCCATTCTCTACAGCAATATTGTCCTCTGTATGTCCATAAAGAAAACCATTTTCTTGCCCGAGGTCAGCCTTAAAGGGCAATGTCGTCTCACTTTTGTAATAAACATTTTCAATGCGCGTCCCCATTACTTCAACCAGAGCTTTGCACACCTCGTTGCGGCAAACGTGCATTCCCACGCTGTGCGCTTGAACGACAGCAGTTCTTCCATAGCAGTCAACGACAAGCCCGGGCAGGTTGTCGCCCTCACCATGGACCAGACGGTAGGTGTCATTTTGCGGATTATCTGCAATACCGATGGATTGGCGCATGCTTAAAGCTGAGGCAATGCGTTTCTCCCAAAAACCGCCATCGATGGCAATGTCATCAAAAGAAAGAACCCTTACAGCGATTGACCCAATCTGATAGTGCCCGACAGCAATGAAATCGCCCTTATTTGTAATGACTCTTACAGTATCGCCCTCAGCAATACCTTCGTCCATGTTTCGGATAGCACCAGAGAAAACCCAAGGATGAAAGCGTTTCAGCGACTCCTCTTTTCCTCGTTTCAGATAAATATTCTTATACATTGTTGTCATTGCTGTCGAGATGTTTGCGGGGTGTATTACGTCTTTTTGTCTTTTTACGGGGCGCCTTAGCCTTGCTTGTTTCCTTGTTGTCTGTTGCCTCCGTTTCAGAAGTATCAGACTTATGTTCTGTCTTTGGAGCGGCTTTCATGTTCTCAGGCTCCGGAACATCGATCAATTCGTAATCCCTTGTGTTTTCAAGCCGTAGAAACTCCTCGTAAAGTTGAATGCAGCTCCATGCGTCTATGGCTGCATATTGTTTTTGCTTGTCAGAGAGTACGGGCGCTTCCCAATTTGACAGCCTCTGCCGCTTGGATATCTTCTTATGGAAAAGGTTGGCGTAAATCTTTTGCAGGCTTAAATCCTTGATACCCAACGCGCCTACCATATCCTGCAAATCCAGAAACAGTCCGGGCTCAAAAGCCTGCCGGTTTTCAAGTCCGCGAATGTCGTCGTGCCAAGAAAGGCCGATTTTCTTCACGGTGGTATCCTCCAGCAGCCGCTTGATGGCTGGAGTAATATCTGTTAGATTTAGCCTGAATAAAAAACATGTATCCCTATTGGATACCTGCAACAACGATACCTTGTACTGCTCTCCACGGTGGAAAGCAGGCTTTGTTTCGGTGTCAACCCCCAAGATGTCACTGCTGAGCAGGTAATCTACCGCCTTCTCAGCCTCACCAGCAGTTATGATGGTTATGATGCGGCCAGGGAAGGTTACGACGGGAAGACCTGTGATGGCTTTCTTGTCAAACCGGCTGTAAAGCGTCTTCTTCATTCTTCAAAAATATACGTGCAAAATTATAAAAAAATAGGCACACTGCCATCCTAAAACCGTAAAACCTTCACACTTTCCCAAAAATGCCGCAACTTTATCTTTGTTTTTCAGATGAAATCAATTAATTTTGCACTACCAAATAGTAATGAATATGACTAAAAGAAAATCTGGCCGCTCATCATCAAGAAGCTTCGGCGAGGCGGTTGGCTTCCGAAATAAGATAGAGAATGACACCATAGACTTTTTCTTAGGTCTCGTGCTACTGGCCTTTTCCGTGCTGCTTATCATTTCGATGGTGAGCTATTTAAGTACGGGTAAGGCTGACCAGAGCATTCTGGAAAATCTCAGGCCTTGGGAACTGTTTAACTGCGGACACGAGTTTACCAACTATTGCGGCTCTTTAGGCGCATGGGCTTCTTACATGCTCATTTCCGTCAATTTTGGCCTCCCGGCATTTCTCTTACCGGTTTTTTTAATACTGGTCGCTCTAAAGCTGATGCATGCTTATTCTGTTGGTTTACTGAAAAGCTTCTTCTGTCTTATGGTCGTCATGATTTGGTCGTCCATCGCCTTAGCTAAATTTCTTGCGCCTTTCATGGGTGATCAGGTGTATAATCCGGGTGGAAATCACGGTGCCTACTGCGTCGATCATATAGAAATGCTGATAGGGGCACCAGGCCTTACCGCTCTTCTTCTACTTACGGCAATAGCTTTCCTCACCTATCTCAGCACAGAGACTATCGTCTATATACGCCGCATGATGAATCCCATGAGGTATCTGAAACATGTGAAGTTTACGGTTACCAATCATACCAATGACACAGAGGATGATGGCACCGATGTAGAGCCGAATTCAGGAGATACTGCAAGTGACACTGACAATCATACGGATGAGCCTGCAGAAGAGGAAGGAAAGTCACAGGTGGTTGACCTTACTGATTATACCCAGAATGCCTCACCAACCACAAAAACACATCAGGAACCGGTACTCACTACAAATATTCCCGTTGAAACCGGGAAAAACGACAGTGAGCCTGAGCTGACAGTTGAACAGCAGAAAGTTGAGGAGAAGGCAAATGCGACAGCCCCTACCATCACTAATCTTGACATACCTATCAATCCCTGGGAACCCTTTACTAAATACAAGTTCCCTGCCTTCAACTTATTGAAGAAGTATGACAACAAGACGGTGATCGACATGGACGAAATCAAGGCCAACAACAACCGTATTGTTGAGGTGTTGCGCAACTTTGGCGTTGAAATCAGCCAAATCAATGCCACTGTCGGCCCCACCGTCACTCTATACGAAATAACGCCTGCTGAGGGAGTCCGCATCAACCGCATCCGCGGTCTTGAAGCGGATATAGCGCTGAGCCTCTCGGCTTTAGGTATCCGTATCATAGCCCCTATACCTGGCAAGGGAACTATAGGTATTGAGGTTCCTAACAAGAAGCCTCAAATCGTGTCAATGGAGAGCGTACTGAACACGAAGAAATTCCAGAATTCTAAGATGAATCTGCCTTTGTGCCTTGGGAAGACTATTACGAATGAAGTGTACATGGTAGACCTCACTAAGCTCCCTCACCTGTTGGTAGCCGGAGCGACGGGTATGGGTAAATCAGTTGGCCTCAATGCCATCATAACCTCCTTATTATATAAGAAACATCCCAACGAACTGAAGTTCGTTCTGGTTGACCCGAAAAAAGTGGAGTTCAGTATCTATAATAAGATTGCGCCCCACTACATGGCAGCATTGCCCGAGAATGAGGATGAGCCTATTATCACTGACGTACAGAAAGTGGTACGCACGCTCAACTCGCTCTGTAAACTCATGGATCATCGATATGACCTGCTGAAGAAAGCACAGGTAAGAAAGATTGACGAGTATAACGACAAGTTCATCCACCACAAACTTCGTCTTACTGACGGACATGATTACATGCCGTATATTGTAGTGATTATCGACGAGTTCGGTGACCTCATCATGACTGCGGGTAAGGAAATTGAGGCTCCTATCGCACGTATCGCACAGTTGGCCCGTGCCGTCGGCATTCACATGATTATTGCCACGCAGCGCCCTACGACTAAGATAATCACCGGCAACATAAAGGCCAACTTTCCTGGCCGTATGGCTTTCCGTGTCTCGGCACAGGTTGACTCCCGAACCATTCTTGACCGCACGGGCGCAGACCAGTTGGCAGGAAGGGGTGACATGCTCTTCCTTGCAGGAACAGAGCCTGTGCGTGTACAATGCGCTTTCATTGACACGCCAGAGATTGAGGCAGTGTGCGACTACATTGCCAATCAGCCCGGACCGGTTGACCCGATGGAACTCCCTGAGCCTGATGATCCTAATGCCGAGATAAGTGGCGGCAATGGCGATACTGACGCCAGCAAGCTCGACCCTTATTTTGATGAGGTTGCACGGGCTGTTGTCGTTACACAGCAGGGTTCAACGAGTATGATACAGCGTCGTTTCTCGATTGGCTACAACCGTGCAGGCAGACTGATGGACCAGTTGGAACATGTAGGAATCGTAGGTCCTGCCCAGGGGGCAAAGCCGCGAGATGTTCTCATTCAGGATGAGAGCAGCCTTGCAAGACTGCTCAGCACCGTTCATGGAGGAAAGTAATTTTATATAGTATGAAAAAAATATTTTTACTGAGTTTATTCACTTTGTTCACTATTCTTGCTCCGGCGCAGAGTGCGAAGCAAGCCATGAAAGTCTTGGACAAGACGGCAGCAGTCGTTGGACGGAAGGGTGGCGCACAGGCTGATTTTACAGCTTCGGGCAGCAAAATCGGGTCTCAGTCCGGTACCATTGCCATCAAGGGCAACATGTTTCAGGCACGCACACCAAAGGCCATTGTCTGGTACAATGGCAAGACGCAATGGAGCTATCTGAAGATGACCAATGAGGTGAATATCTCAACCCCGACTGAGGCCAAACGCATGAGCATGAACCCATATACCTTTCTTTCAATGTATAAAAGCGGTTATGACCTCTCAATGGTCAGCAAAAACGGCAGCTACGTTGTCCACATGACCGCACAAAACAAGAAGCGCAGCGTACAGGAGGTGTATATCACCATCAACAAGCATTCATATACGCCGAGCCTTATCAAAATGAGACAGGGTGCCAACAACTGGACTTCTATTACAGTCCGCAACTTTCAGGCTGTCAACCAGCCCAACAGTAAGTTCACTTTCAATGCCAAGGACTTCCCCAAGGCTGATGTCATTGATCTCCGTTAATTTCTATTGCAGGCAGGTAAAGTAAATGAGTAATATCAAGGCAATGGCAATGACAAGTGCTATTGTCTTGATAATGCAGCCTGCCACCTTCTTGATGACAACAATGGCCAGGACAATGATGAGAAGAACGAAAATGTAATAAAGAAGATGATTCGCCATTCTAATGCTATGTGTTGATTAAGAAGTTGTTGAATATTACTTTATAAAGTTTACTCTGGTGCTGCGGTCATTATTGTTTGAAGACCGACATAAACGATTGTGGTATTTCGGTCTGGAATTCCATAGGCTTATGGGTCAAAGGATGATAAAAACAGAGTTTGTAAGCATGCAGGCATAGGCGCCCTACAGGATCATCGCCATTGCCATATTTCACATCACCACAAACGGGATGCCCTATGTCGGCAGCATGTACGCGGATTTGGTTCTTTCGCCCTGTCTCCAACCTGAATTCCACAAGTGAATGATAAGGAGAACGGCGTAGAACCCGGTAATGTGTGATGGCATATTTTCCGCCATTGTCAACTGCACTGGAATAGGTAAAGTAGGCTTGGTTGTCCTTTAGCCAGCTTTCAATCGTTCCCTCATCATTTTCAACGACACCCGATAATAATGCCACATACCGTCGGTCATAGACAATGTGGTGCCAATCGCCTTCGAGCGTCAGTTCGGTTGCCTTGTCCTTGGCATAAATCATCAGTCCGCTTGTATCTCGGTCGAGCCTGTGGACGACATGCCCCGTGCAATGCTGACGAGACTGGCGGAAGTAATTGTCAAGGATGGACTTGACATTCAGAGAGCTATGCCCGGCTGCCATTGACAGCACTCCGGGTTTCTTGTCGAGTACAACAATATAGCGGTCTTCATATACCAGCCTCAGATAGTGGTTCTTGAACAAATTATTGTTTTTCGACCTGCTCACTGCCACTTTCATGCCAGGCTCAAGTTGGAAGTTGAACTGAGTCACGACCTTTCCATTGACCCTAACGCCCTGTCCGTGCAAGATAGCCTTCACCTTTGTGCGGCTTTCCTGCATGTTGGCTATGAGCCAGTTGAGCAACTCTGCCGGCTCATTGACGACGAAACGGGCATATTGTCCCGACTTGCCGTTGTCTCCTTGTATCATTCTTTTCTGTTCCAAATGCGTGTTATCTTACTATGAATAGCGATGATATTGCAGATGCTCACCAACACGAACAACCCGAGACCCAGTGCCAGGGAAGGCACCACGGTTCCCAATTCGACATCGGGGAAGAGCATGTTGATGATGCCAGTGTAATAATGCCGTGCGGCAATCAGTACGGCAATGGCGATGACCAGCACACTAAGGTTGAGGAAAATGGTCAGCAGCTGGTATGGCCGCGCCACTTGTGCCGGGCTGTAGCCGATGAGCAGCAGGTTTTCCAGCTTTTCAGAGTTCTTCTGCACCAACAGGTAAATACTCAACATGAGGATGTAAAAACTCAACAGGGAAATAACCAGTCCCACGCCCATCACCATTGAGACCATCATGCGCAAAAAGTATGTGGTCTTCTCCGCGTCAAGTTTGTTGTCCTCCACTTCGTAGCCTTTCTTGTCGAAATATTTCGTCATCTTGTCAGTCTGCTCATTGTTGGTGTCAAGGATGACGCGTGTGGGGTCGGTGTGCTTTCCCGGGGCAAACTTCTGGTTGCTCCAGTCCATGAAAGCCTGCGGCACAAGGATTGAGTTGATTGTATTGGAAAAACCGATGACTTTGCCTTTGAAAGAGCCGCTCTTGCCGTCATTTTGGATAAAGATGTCCAAGTCAATCATACCGACAAGTCCGTCACTAATTTTCGGCAGTTGTCTGCTTTGGGCAAAGCCGAAGTTATACATGGCTATGTAGCTGCGTGGAAGGATAACCGGTACCACTTTATCACCCGGCTTGTAGGTCCAGGTGCCATTGTGAGCCGAGACAAATTCATCAGGAACGCTCTCGAAGAAGAGTTCTGAGTTCAGCACAGGAGTACCGGCGATACCCATATGAGCCGTGGTCTGGTATTGTGTTGATGTGAACACACCAATCTTCTTGACAAAGCTTTCCTGCTGCATATCGGTCACCTCACGCGGACTGAAAGCGTTGGTACGGCCCGAGAGTGTGCTGCCCGTTCCTATCACTTTCTCTACAATGACATAGTCCGACTTCATAAATGTGTCGTCGGCGGTAAGCACAGGTTCTACATCCTTATAAAACTGGTAACCAAGCAGCACAATGAGCATGCCGAAGAGGTTGGCAAAGAAGAAGCCCACAAACTGCGGAACGCTGATGTGCTGCCGCAAAAGTTTCCAAACCAAATTCATAGCTTCACCATCCTTTCATAGTTTAAGTCCATGTGTTTACCGATACTAGTCACAATAACACCGGCACCTTGCCGTTTTGCCTCCTCCATCATAATCTCAGCCATAATCTGTGAGTTGTGGTTGTCAAGATGAGAGATTGGCTCATCCGCCAAGATAAAATCAAACGGTTGAACCAGTGCCCTGATCATCGCCACGCGTTGCTGCTGACCGAAAGACATGCGGCCAATCTTGGATTCTACCTTGTCACCGATACCGAGACGTTCAAACCAATCCTTAATCTCATTGTCCGGCTTGAAGCCCGTAAGTTTGTTTTTTATCTGAACATTCTCCCAGGCAGTCAGTTCCGGGAAGAGACGAAGTTCCTGAAAAAGGTGACTCACATGGTGACGACGTATGTCAACCCACTGGCTGACAGTGATGTTGTGCGTGTTTAACTCATCAAAAAAGACCTGCCCCTCGTAGTCGTGGCGAAATCCCATCACATAACTGCAAAAGGTACTCTTTCCCTTTCCCGATTCTGCTTCGACAAGGTAAAGGTGCCCTTTTTCAAAACTGATGTCCTTTCCCCACACCTCTGACACCAAGTCAGTTTGCTTGGAGAAGACATGCGGAATGACCGTATTAAACTGTATCTTATTCATTATCCCAAAAACCTATTTCATCTGATAAACAATGGTATTCACATGCCCGAACATTGGCTTAAATAAAGCTGTGACGGCCTCGGCCTTTGTTCCCTGCAAAGCAGCGAAGTTGATAATCATCACCAATTTCTGTCCGATAATCTTCTGTTGAAGTTTCTCCGGGATAGGATTGGAACAGGCCTTGATACTTGCGCGTGCTTCCTCGGGGCTGCCGCCGCTCATATATTGCATGTCGGGAGTCACGCCAAAATAGTAGCTTGTACTGCTGTCCTTGTAGAAGTAGCAGTTCTTGCCCCAGTCACCGATAATACCGCCATTAGGCACGCTCTGCTTCCAGTAATCGACATCGTCAAGCCACTTGGCGTTGCCAAGCTTTGCCGCCATCATCATATGCATGTTACCCTTGACCAGTGACGGTGAGACGATGGTCAGGTCGCCGTCAACGCTTTTCAGAATGTTGTCCATATCGATGGCCGAGCCAATGCCGGCCAAAAGGGCTGCAATGCCTCGGTTCTGACTGATGAGCGTATGGAATTGCCCGCCATCGACGTTGAGAAACATGCCCAGTACGTCATCCTTTGACATTGCCTTTACGTAGGCTCCCTTGATGGGACGATATATCTTCTGTGCCGCCTTAAGTGCTTTGTCCACATCTTTCCTCAGCGAATAGGTCTCACCTTGCATGAGCAGCTCGCTGCCTTTCAGCTGCATAGACGCAACCATCATGATGTCTTGAGGGTCGGTGTCGCGGGGTGCGCCGATAGTAAACGGCATTACAAGCTGCTCGGGCAAAGCCTGGACCTGTCCCACCAGAGCCATGGGCGCATCTATGGAGTCAAGCTTGTCAAACAGTGGGGAGTCTTTAATGCCGTCATCCTCGTCAGCACTAAGATATTTGGACATTTGCGTCATCAGCACCGACTGGTCAGCAGGGAGTGCAGGACCCATGAGAAGTGCAGCCTTGTCGGAGAAACCAATCACCCAATTGTTGGGCAGGGCTGCAAATTTGTAACCACGCCGCTCTATTATGTTAAGGTGTGCTTGCTTGAGAAGGTCGGACAGTTTGTCGTCGTCACTAACCTTGGCGCAGACACCGATGTTGGCGCGGGCATCCTCAAAGAAATACACGTTGGCTGAAAGGTCGAGGCCGCTGTCGTTGAGTTTGCTCACATGCAATAGCGACTTTAATATCAACGGACTACCCGTACCCGTCAGTTTTGTCGGGTTCATAGAGATAAGCAGCGTGCTTTCCTCTGGTATTGCATTGAGGTAATCCTTGTCCGAGCAGGCCGTCAATGAAAGAACAAACGGTATTGCCAATGCCGTCACCGTCGTCTTTATGGTCTTTATTATCCAATTCATCGTTTAATCAGTAAAAACATTTCACACTCGTTTGAGCATTTGGCTCATGGCAATGGCCATCATCCCTGCCGTTTCAGTACGTAGCCGACTGTTGCCCAGCGATATGGGATCAAAGCCATGATCTATAGCCAACTTCACTTCATCAAAGGAAAAGTCACCTTCCGGCCCAACAAGCACCGTTACACTTTCTTCAGGGTCAAGTGACTGAAGTTCATGGAACAAGTCTTTCCTTTCAATTTCCTCATAGCAGTGAGCAATGTATTTTCGACCCTGCGGGGAATGTGCAACGAAGTTGTCAAAGGGTGTTATCCCGTTGATAATAGTCTTATAGGGTTTGCGACTCTGTTTCATCGCCGCCACCACAATTTTCTCTATGCGGTCGGTGCGGAGCGTGTGGCGCTCAGAAAACTGGCAGTCGAGAAAAGTAATCTCATCCACTCCGATTTCCACGCTTTTCTCCACCATCCACTCCATGCGTTCCATCATCTTGGTGGGAGCGATGGCAAGATGGATATAGCCGTGCCAAGTCTTCTGTTGGTGAAGTTTCTTGCGAATGGCATAAAAGCATCTTTTCTTTGAGCTCATGGTCACTTCAGCCTCGTAGAAACAGCCCTCTCCGTCCATGAGATAGATGACGCTCCCCTCGGTAAGTCTGAGTACTTTTATGGCATGCTGAGCCTCTTGCTCCGGCAGCTCATTGCTGGTCTCAGCCAAGGGAACGTAAAAATATCTTGCCTCCTTCATGCTTTCTCTGTGGCCTCCTTATTACCATCTTTAAGCTTACGCCGCTTCATTTCGTCATTCAACTGCGAGGCCAGCTCATAGTTCTCATCGGCGACTGCATTTTTGAGAGCCTCTTCAAGCATAGCGTCTGTAATGGAATTGATGGGCATTGCCACACCGCGTGCCGTGGCGTCAAATCTTGTACTTTGTCTGACAAAAAGGGCTTCATCCATATATAGTGGAATGTTGTCCTTACTGAGAAAATTGAGCAGCACGGCATCGCAGTCATTAATGGGTGTCCGCTCCAATGTGTCACAGTTGACGACCATGGCATGGTAGGAACCGTCGTTCACACCGTCAATCACAATCTCAAGATTGAGGTCAACCTGCCAGGTAAAGATGCTCACCAGCACCTCCGGTAAACGACGCTTATAGCCATCTGGCTTGTCCATTCGTGCTGAGAACACTTCCAGAGTCTCTGCGTCGCAGGGAATGGCCACTTGCCGCTCACCTTCCTTGTCGGTGACTACGAGCAGTCCTCCGTTGCCGCTGCCCATCACTTGTGAGACCATCCTGAATTTCAATTTAACTCTTGCCATACCGTTATCCCGAATTGAAAAAGGTTTAGCCTCGGTGCCCTATTCCGTCTTCTTTTCCTTGGATCCTCTAAACACCAATGCGAAAGCTACGCCCACGGCCAGGGCAAAGCCAGCAAAGATGAACCAGCATGCCTGCCAGTTGCCCATAAGGAATGTGGAATTGCCCACCTGCTGCCAAGTGCAGTAATGGTTGACAATAGCACCAGCCGTCAACGTTCCGATAGTAGCGCCAAGACCATTGGTCATCAGCATGAACAGGCCTTGAGCCGAAGCCTTGACCTTTGCAGGACACTCACGGTCGACAAAGATGCCACCGGAAACGTTGAAGAAGTCAAAAGCCACGCCATACACGATGCAGGATGCAATGAACAGCAGTACACCCGGCATGCTGGGATTGCCCAGGCCAAAGAAGCCGAAGCGCAGTACCCAGGCAAACATGGCGATGAGCATCACGCCCTTGATGCCATACCGCTTCAGGAAGAAAGGAATGAGCAGAATGCAGAATGCCTCGCTCACCTGCGAAATCGATGTGAGTAACGTGGCATTGCTGGCGGCGAACGACGTGGCGACGGCGGGGTCACTGCTACCTTGGAAACTCGAGATAAATGGACCGGCAAAGCTATTAGTCACTTGCAGCGACATGCCAAGCAAGGCCGAGAAGATGAAGAACAGCGCCATGCGCCTGTCCTTGAACAGCTTGAAAGCATCGAGCCCCAAAATCTCTGAAAGCGACTTCCGCTCAGCATTCTTATTTGCTGTCAGACGGCATTGAGGCAAGAAAAATACGTATAGGAACAGCAACAGGCTCAGCAGTCCAGACACAAAGAACTGGTTATAAGTGAACTGGAACTTGTGCAAGTCCTGGGCGAATGTCAGGCCGAAACTGCCGTTGTTCCATGTGGCGCAGTTGACGAACCACATTACCAGGATGAAGCCCACTGTGCCACAGGAGCGAATGGGGGGAAAGTCGATCACAGTGTCGCCGCCATTGTTCTTAAGAATGGTGAAGGCGGTAGTGTTGGCAAGGGCCAGGGTCGGCATGTAGAAAGCCACGCTTAACGTGTAGAGCGCAATAAATAGGGCCTTGTTGGGGATTTGCTGGCCGTAGCCTGCACTCATACCCATGAACCATAGTGATAGCATGAAGAAGCCAGCCAACAGATGGCAGATGCCAAGCAAACGCTGCGGCTGGACATATTTGTCAGCAACGATGCCCATAAGTGTAGGCATGAAAATGGACACTATACCCTGGATGGCATAAAACCAAGATATCTCTGCGCCAAGGCCGGCAACGCCGAGATAATTGCCCATGCATGTTAAATAAGCTCCCCAAACGCCAAATTCGAGGAAGTTCATTATGGCTAAGCGTACCTTTAAGTTCATAAGCTGTATATATGGTTAGTGCAAAGTTACGGCAATTGAGTGAGACGACAAAATAATGCTTACAGTTTTTTTTCCACCGAATACATACGAAATCACATACTCTCAATTGACGGCCGACACAAGGACGACCGTTTATACTGATACGAAATTGCTAGAAAGAATACAGCAATCTGAAAGACGGTATTGGCAGTGCAGCTACTAACGTATGTCACTGCTGCATAATGCCTACCGCATATCACTGTCAGTAAAACAGAAGGGCAGAAGATCTTTAATGCTATGCATGCGGTATATACCCGACTTGCCATAGAGCAATATCTCAATGGGCTGCCGGTAGCGGTCCTCCATCTCGATGACCACCTGACGGCAGGAGCCGCAGGGTGAGACGGGCTTGTCGCGCAGCCCACCACCGTCGCGGGCCGCAATGGCAAGCATACGGATGGGCTGGTCGGGATAGTTGGACTGTGCGGCAAAGATGGCGGAACGCTCTGCGCAAAGGCCTGAGGGGAAAGCGGCATTCTCCTGGTTCGCGCCGATGACCACCGTTCCGTCGTTGAGCAAAACGGCTGCCCCAACGCAGAAATGACTGTATCGGGCATAAGCGTTGTGCGTCGCATCACACGCCCTCTTGACGAGCATCTGTTCCTCATCGCTCAAATCGTCGAAAGCACAGATATCGTATTCAATCTCAAGTTTCAATTGCTTCATATCGCAGTTGTTTTAATTTTCAGGCTTAATATATTCGTAGGCTCCCAAGTCCGGCGTCTGTTTTCTTTTCCGGCCTATCCTGTCATCAGGCATGGCAGTGGCCGGATTGGCTTTTCCGACAGCGGCCGAGACACTGTCAAGACGGAAGTCAGAGATAAGCTTGTCGGTGTCAATCTTCACAAAATGCTTCTCGCCCATCGCCGTCGTGTCCTTGACATTCTCAAAGATAACGTTGGTGAAATGCAGGCTGTCGGCTGTCGTCGGTCTCGGGGTGCGTATCATGCAGTAGTCAAACTGATAGTGGTCGAGCCTTGCGGTGTCGGTAGGCGTACCCATAAGCACGTCGTCGGCATAGCCGGTAAGCAGCGAGTTGCGCACCGTCAGGGACACTATGGGATAGCGGTCGTTGAAAGCCAGAGCCGCACCGCGCCTTGAATCGAAGGGATAAAACTGCGCCAGCGTGGCATTGTTGACAAAGACATCGCCTCCATTCACGGCAAGGCAGTCGTAGAGCGTGTTCGTAATCTGAACGTTCTCAAGCCTCACCTTTGCGTTGCTGGTCACGAGACCGTAGCCCTGGCAGTTGTGCACGGTGGCATGGCTCAGCAGCAATTTCTGCCGCTCAACGTCGGAGGAGTCAACCGTGATGGCCGTATTCGTGCTGTGAAGCTCGATGAATTTCATTTTGTTCTCATACGACGACGAATGAAAGCGCACGCCAATCCACTGGGCCGGCACGCGGTCGTACGGCAGATAGTCGAACATTCTGTCGATACGGTCGCCACGCAGCAGTATGCCCTTGTCGGCCGTTCCCTCGGCTATGAGGCGGCCATAGACATCCATGCCGGCATCGGAATGGAAATAGAGTGTGGAGCCGGGGGCAATGGTGAGCGTGGCTCCACTGTCAACGCGCAGGCCGCCATAGATGACCGTCGGCACTGCCGAGGTATCCAGCAGAGAGTCCCGGGAGATGCGTACGTTGCGTAACAGCCTTGCGTTCCACGCCCAGGCATTGAGGCTGACGCGCTGCTCTACCCCGCTCTCCAAGGTAAACACGATGTTGTCGTTGCGCTCTTCAGGGGCAGCCTCGCGGGCAGCGGGCAGCGTAGCCTCTACTATCACGCGTACGCTGTCTCTGTTGCGAAGCTCCACCTCGCTGGTACTGTAGTCGTTGTCCTCACTCAAATCTATGCCGTCCACGTTGACGCGGAATCCAGACCTCGCGCCATCCTCAAGACGGATATTGCTGCAGCGAAGTCCGTCGCCCGACCGGTTGAACACCCACATCGTCTTGGCAGCCGACGGCACATTACTGAACATGGTGTCCAGTCTCACCGTGTCGGTGGAGAATGTGAGCAGGTGCGACGGCGACGTGGTGAAGCTGTCGTCGTCCTGACAGGCGGCCATCAACCATACAAGGGCGAAGGAAAGAAATAAAGCAAAGCCTTTCTTACGCATAACATTAATTTAATGGAATAACGGCCTTCCCTGCATTTTATTGTATAGCCTTGACTCCTTGCGTGAAGTCATCAATGAGTTCGTCGGCATAATTCTCCACCACATCCCTGGGATTTGTCGTGACAAGTCCTACAAGATAGATGCCCGCGCGCTTTACACTGCGCATGCCGTTGACGCTGTCCTCAAAGGCCAGGCACTCCGAGGGAACCACACCCAGGCTCCGGGCTCCCGTCAGATAGCATTCCGGGTCGGGCTTACTGCGGGTGAAGTCCTCGCTGGTGAGTATGGCGTCGAAGAGCGTCTTGAAATCGGGGTGCTGCCTATAAACCTGCGCCATCTTGGCTTGGTTGCTGCTGGTCACCACGGCCGTCTTGATGCCTTTCTGCCGCAATTTGAGCAGGAACTCGTGTGCGCCGGGAATAAAGTTGAAGGGCATGTGAGCCTCAAAATCATTCAGCGCGGCGGTGATGCGCTGCTGAAGAGCGGTCTCACCGGGGTAATATTGGTCGTAGATTTGCACCAGCGTCATGCCCTTGATGCGATGGGCGAAATCGGGAATGTCGGGTTTGTACTGTTGCCCTTGACGTTCCCAAAACTCCGTGTACAGCGGTTCGGTGTCAAAAATGACGCCATCCAAATCAAATAATGCGGCCTTATACATAATCTTTGAGTTGATTTTCGTGCAAAGTTACGACAAATATCGCATAATCAAGAAGAAACTGTGAGACAGTTGCATGAATTCATGGGGAAAGGCTCCCACTGGCTACGGCAGCCTCTGAGGCCGTCGCAGCCATTGTGACATCAGCCCTTTCCAAGGAAGAGCGCTCAATAAGCGTGATCTTCTTTTATCTCTTTCTGTGTCAGCTTATTGCGGTCAATCTGCCGCCAGGCATACCAGATGTAGGCCACAACAAACGGCACCAGCAGCGAGACGTAGAACATCACGTTAAGCGTGAAGGGGCTACTGCTGCTGTTGACGATGGTCAATGAGCTTTGCAGGTCGGCGTTGGAGGGATAATAGGCCGTATTATTCCATCCCGCGATGAGGAAGAGCACAAGCACCACCATCACCACGCCGATGCCGGCCGGCCATATTCCCTTGATGTAGGTCTTGCTCATCACCGTCCTCACTACGCCGTAAAGCAGCAGCGCCACGCCAAGAACGAAAGTCACCAGCAACGGCCACATCTGGATGAGGTTGTGCAGATACTTGTAGGGCTCCATCGAGATGACCCCCGTCTGTGGGTCATAGGCAAAGCCGTCCTTCAGCAGCGTGCGCACGAAGAACGTAAGGAAAAGGATGAGAAAGCATCCGATATGGGTCAGCACCTGACTGCGGCAACGCTTCCGCACCACCTCGTGGTCAACATTGTTCAGCACGTAGAGCGCGCCCAGCACACGGGCCAGGCAGAACACGGCAAGTCCAAGCAGCAGGTTCCAGATGTCGAGCAGCGCGTCAAGGCCGTTGCTGGCGTTGGCCCATCGGCTTATGACGGGCTGCAGGCTATCGGTGATATTGTTCTTGGCAACGATGAAGTTGCTGCCGTCGAAGAACGTGGCCACGGCGCCGCCAAGCAGCAGTGGCCCCACGATGCCATTGATGACCAGGCACACCTGGAATACTTTCGGGCCGAGGAAGTTGCCCAACTTGTTTTGAAACTCATAGCTCACGGCCTGCAGCACAAAGGAAAACAGGATGAGCATCCACAGCCAATAGGCCCCGCCGAAGCTCGTGCTGTAGAACAAAGGGAACGAGGCGAAGAACGCGCCGCCGAAGGTGACCAGCGTCGTAAAGGTTATTTCCCACTTGCGCCCCGTCGAGTTGATGACCAGCCGGCGCTCGTCGGGCGTGTCGCCCAGACTGAAAATCATGCTATTGGCACCCTGCACAAAGAGCAGGAACACCAGTAAGGCTCCCAGGAGGCTTACCACAAACCACCAGTATTGTTGCAAAAAGATATAGCTCATAATCGTAATTTAGTTATTGTTCGGTTGAGGGAATGTTGCCTTTTTTTATCTGCTTGCAGAGGATACTAATCTCCACGGCAAGCATAGCCGTGAAGAGGAAGAGGAAAATGAAGAACGTCAGGGCAACGGACCCCGACTGAAGGTCGGACACGGCAGCCCACGTGGGCAGCATGTCCTGGATGGTCCAGGGCTGGCGTCCGAACTCTGCGACAAGCCATCCGGCCTCACTGGCGATGTAGGCCAGCGGCAAGAGCGCGATGGCGGCAATCTGAAGCCAGCGCTGACGGTCGAGCGTCTGCCTGCGATAGACAAAGAACAGCACGACAAGGAAGAAGAGGATGAACAGGCACCCCATGCCCACCATGATGCGGAAAGCCCAGAAGTTGACGGGGATAAACGGCACCACCTGATGCTTGTCTTTCACGTAGCCATAGCCGAAATACTTGATGTTGTCAGCCAGAGTCCTGCGCGTGGCCTCATCCTTCTTGCCGTTACGGTAGTCCTGCAGGGCGGCTATGGCCAGGCGCCCGCGCTTCATCTTCTCCTCCACGGAGGGTTCTTTCTCGCCGTTATCCTTGGTATAGCCGTTGAGCAGGTCGCTCACGCCGGGCACATAGCCGTCAGGCGAATGGGTGGCCAGCAGCGAGAGCATGTTAGGAACGGCAATGCGGAATGGCGGCTCGGCCTCATTGGTGTAGTCGGGCTGGCTCAAGGGGTTGACCCATGCCACCGCGGTGAGGCTCTGCGACGGGCCGCCTTTGTAGAGTGCCTCCATGGCGGCGAGTTTCATCGGCTGTGTCTTCGCTACCATATACGCGCTGTTGTCACCCGTGAAAGCGGCCAAAAGCGAGGCGCAAAGACCGACGACGGCTCCTATTTTAATACTCTCCGTAGCCAACTGCTGCTCACGTTTCTTGAGCAGATACCAGCAGCTCACGGCCACCACGAACACGGCGCCGATGACCCATGCCGACGTCACCGTGTGGCAGAACTTGTCGATGGCATAAGGCGAGAGGGCCACGTCGGCAAACGAGTCCATCTCGAAACGCATGGTGTCGGGATTGAAAGTCTGCCCTATGGGGTACTGCATCCATGCGTTGGCCACCAGTATCCACCAGGCAGATATCGTCGCACCGATGCCCGTGAGCCACGTAGAGGCAAGGTGAAAGCCAGGCGAGACCTTCTTCCATCCAAAGAACATCACGGCCACGAAGGTGGACTCCATGAAAAACGCCACGATGCCCTCTATGGCAAGCGGCGCGCCGAATACGTCGCCGACAAACCACGAATAGTTGCTCCAGTTGGTGCCAAACTCAAATTCGAGGATAATGCCCGTAGCCACACCCATGGCAAAGTTGACGCCAAAGAGTCGTTGCCAGTAGCGGGCCGCGTCTTTCCAAAAGGGCTTGCGCGTGCGGTAATAGCACGTCTCAACGATGCCCATAATCAAGGCCAGGCCCAGCGTGAGCGGCACGAAGAGCCAGTGATAGATGGCTGTCAGGGCAAACTGCGCACGCGACCAGTCGATAGTCGATGCAGTGATAGTTAGAAGTTCATTCATATTAATTTGATATTGTGATTGTTTCGTTATAATATAATTTACATTGCTTTAAGGAGCCCGCTTAAGCACCTGTTCCGACACAAAGCGGCTTTCCTGCCCCCTCTGGCTGTGCGTCTTGATGTAGTCTGGGAAAAAGAACAACTTCAGCACAAGGAAGATAACAGCCATCTTGACGAGTATCACCGCCCACAGCGTCCGGCCGAGGGTCATCTGGCGAAATCCGTCATAATAGAGATGGAAAGCGCGGTACACAAAGCTTTGTTTCTTCATCGGATGGTGTGTTAGTTTACAAGTGATGTTGCAAAGTTAGGAAATTATTTCACTTATCATTGCATTTAGGCAATAATTTTTTTGTAATTTTGCCAAATAAAAGATTTAATCCGATGCAGATTATCACAAAGTATTTCCCCGACCTCACTGCGGAGCAGCAGCAACAGATAGATGCCCTCGGCGCGCTTTACCGCGACTGGAACAGCAAAATCAACGTGATTTCGCGCAAGGACATCGACAATCTCTACGAGCATCACGTGCTTCACTCGCTCGCTATCGCCAAGCTTATCCGTTGTCGTCCAGGCACGCGCATCCTTGACTTTGGCACGGGCGGCGGCTTCCCGGGCATTCCCCTGGCCATACTTTTCCCGGAATGCCGGTTCCGTCTCATCGACGGTACGGGGAAGAAAATCAACGTGGTCAACGAGGTGGCCAAGGCCATCGGGCTGACCAACGTCGATGCCCTGCACCTGCGCGGCGAGGAAGAAAAGGGACTCTACGACTTCATCGTGTCACGCGCTGTCATGCCGCTGCCCGACATGGTTAAGATTGTACGTAAGAACATCGGCAAGCAACAGCACAACGCCCTGCCCAACGGCATCATCACCCTGAAAGGCGGCAACCTTGAGGCAGAGACTAAACCGTTCCACAAGCTCATCGACATCACACCCGTGAGCAACTACTTTGATGAGGAATGGTTCAAGGACAAGTCCATCATCTACTTGCCGGTGTAACCGACTGCTTAGTCTAACAGATTGAATTGGAAAGAAAAATCTTATGGAAATAAAGCGTTTTGTATGCAACATGATCCGTGAGAACACCTATGTGGTGAGCGACGACACCCGCGAGGCCGCCATCATCGACTGCGGCGCCTACTACGAGGAGGAGCGTGCTGCCATCAAGAAGTACATCGACGACAACAAGCTGCAGCCCAAACGCCTCATCGCCACCCACGGCCACGTTGACCACCATCTCGGCGACCGCTTCGTCTTTGACACCTGGGGACTGAGGCCTGAGGTGAGCGGAGACGACGAGGACCTCATGCGCCGTTTGCCCGAGCAGGCGCAACAGTTGCTCGGACTCCGTCTTTCCCAAGCCGACTTCGTGCCGGCAGGCCGCTACCTCACGCCAGCCGACACCGTCGGTTTCGGCCACACCACGTTTAAGATAATCACCACTCCGGGCCATTCTCCAGGCGGCATCTGCCTCTACAGCGAGGCCGGCAAGGTGCTGTTCACGGGCGACACGCTCTTCCGGGGCAGCATCGGGCGCACCGACTTCGAGGGCGGCTCCATGTTTCTTATCATCCAAAGCCTGCGCATACTCTCGCAGCTCCCCGACGACACCACGGTGCTGCCGGGCCACGGCGAAAGCACTACCATAGGCTACGAGCTGGCTTCCAACCCCTACCTTGACCGCTGAGGAAGAACGCATGGAGACTGAACGCATCATCCTCGGCATAGACCCCGGAACCAACGTCATGGGCTACGGCATACTCTGCGTGAGGGGAAACAAGGCGCAGATGACGGCCATGGGCGTCATCGACCTGCGCCCGCTGCGCGACCCCTACCTCAAGCTCGGCCGCATCTTCGAGCGCGTGACGGGCATCATCGACGAGTTCCTGCCCGACGAGATGGCCATCGAGGCCCCGTTCTTCGGCAAGAACGTGCAGTCGATGCTGAAGCTCGGCCGCGCGCAGGGCGTAGCCATCGCGGCGGCCATCCACCACGGCATTCCCATCCACGAATACGCCCCGCTCAAGATAAAGATGGCCATCACCGGACAGGGGCAGGCTTCCAAGGAGCAGGTTGCGGGCATGCTGCAGCGGCTGCTGCGCATCAGCAGCGACGACATGCCAAAGTTTATGGATGCCACCGACGCCCTCGGAGCGGCCTACTGCCACTTTCTGCAGCTCTCCAAGCCCGACACCGGCGGCCAGCACTACGGCTCATGGAAGGACTTTGTCAATAAAAACAGCAACAGGATAAGCAAGACAGACTATGCAGAAAATCATCAACATTGAGGCAGGCGTGGCGCGCATGCCCGCCTGGCGCATGGCAGAGCCGGTCAACTTCACCACGCTCGACGGCGAGCAGATTGCCATCGTGGGGCCCAACGGAGGCGGAAAGACGATGCTCGCCGACATCATCGTGGGACGACATCCGCTGCTCCTGCGCGACCCGGAGTACGATTTCAGGCCCAGCAAGAGGGCCATGGTGGCCGACAACATCAAATACATCACCTTCCGCGACGCCTACGGGGGCGACAACGACCGCACGTATTACCTGCAGCAACGCTGGAACCAGATGGAGATAGACGACAGCACGCCCACCGTCGGCAGGAAGTTGCAGGAGGCCTACGACCTCGCCCTCAGGACGGAAGGCACCGAGCCTGACCTCCTCAGCCGCCAGCGCGACCATCTATACCGGCTCTTCAACATGGAGCCGCTACTCGACAAGCCTGTCATTCTGCTCTCCAGCGGCGAGCTGCGCAAGCTCAAGCTCACTGAGACACTGCTCGCGCAGCCCCGCGTGCTGATAATGGACAATCCGTTCATCGGGCTTGACGCCGATACCCGGCAGCAGCTCCGCGAGCTACTGGGCAGCATAGCAAAGGAGGGACGGCTGCAACTCATCCTCATACTTTCCAAGACCGACGACATTCCACCTTTCATCACCCACGTGGTCGAAGTGGACTACATGACCGTGCGACCGAAGCAAACGCTGGCCGACTACATGGCCAGCCGCCCCGGCCTGCCCGCCCACGTCCTCGGCCAGGCCGCGCGCGACGCCATCGTGGGCCTGCCCTACAACCACAGCCAATACAACGCGCGCGAGGTGGCACGCCTCAACAAAGTCTCCATCAGATACGGCAGCCGCACCATACTCAAAGACCTCGACTGGGTGGTGCGCAACGGCGAGCGGTGGGCCCTGAGCGGGCAAAACGGCGCCGGAAAGTCAACGCTGCTCAGTCTCATCTGCGCCGACAATCCGCAGAGCTACGCCTGCGACATCACGCTCTTCGACATGCCGCGCGGCACAGGAGAGAGCATCTGGGACATCAAGCGCCACATCGGCTACGTCTCACCCGAGATGCACCGCGCCTACCAGCGCGACATTCCGGCCCTGCGCATCGTGGCCAGCGGACTGAAAGACAGCGTCGGACTCTTTGTCAAGCCCACCGACGAGGAGCTTAGGGCCTGCCGTTTCTGGCTCGGCATCTTCGGATTAAAGGACAAGGAAGCCACCACCTTCCTCAAGCTCTCAAGCGGCGAGCAGCGGCTGGTGCTGTTGGCCCGCGCCTTCGTCAAGGACCCTGAGCTCATCATTCTCGATGAGCCGCTCCACGGACTCGACGACCGCAACCGCCGCCTTGTAAAGGATGTCATCGACACTTTCATGCAACGTCGCAACAAAACGCTCATCATGGTCACCCACTACGCGGAGGAGCTGCCGTCGTGCATCGACCACAAACTGCGTCTCGCCAGGCATCAATGACTTTTCTCTTATCCTCACCAAAAATAATGAAAAGACTACATTTTTTACTCATTCTCCTCGCTGCCATGTCACTTCCACAATGCCTCTCAGCCGCATCATCCGCTTCCCGCAAGGCCAGGCCTACGGTGGAGCTGCGCGTCATTGAGACCAGCGACATGCACGGCAGCTTCTTCCCCTACGACTTTCTCAACCACCGGCCAAAGGCAGGCAGCACGGCACGCGTCAGCAGCTACGTCAACAGCCTGCGCCGGCACTACGGCGACCGCCTGCTGCTCCTCGACAACGGCGACATCCTGCAGGGGCAGCCGCTGAGCTATTTCTCCAACTTCATCGACACCACCGACACCAACATCGCCGCGCAGGTGGTCAACTATCTGCGCTATGATACCCAGGCCATTGGCAATCACGACATTGAGCCTGGCCACAAAGTGTATGACAAATGGATGAAAGAGGTGAGATGTCCCGTACTCGGCGCAAACATCATCGACACGCGGACAGGCCGTCCCTACGCCAAGCCCTACACCATCTTGGTGCGCGACGGGGTGCGCATTGCCGTGCTGGGCATGGTGACGCCCGCCATTCCCAACTGGCTCTCACCCGACATCTGGTCGGGCCTGCGCTTCGACGACATGGTGGCTACGGCCAAAAGGTGGATGCCCGTGCTGCGCGGCAAGGAAAAGGCCGACGTGGTCATAGGCCTTTTCCATTCAGGCAAGGATGGAGGCATAACCACCGACACCTATATGGAGGACGCCGCCGAGGCCGTGGCACGTGAGGTACCGGGCTTCGACCTCGTGCTGTTCGGCCACGACCACACCCGCCACAACGACTTCGTCACCAACACGGAAGGCCGCCGGGTGCTCTGCCTCGACCCCGCCAACAACGCCATGAGCGTGGCCGACGCGCGCATCTGCCTGTCAAAGACGGCAGGCAAATGGACTGTCGATAGCGTAACAGGAAGCATTGAGAGCGTTGTGGGACAGCCCATAGACGAGGCCTACCAGGCCCATTTCAAGAGCTATATTAATAAGGTGAGCCAGTTCAACAACGAGCCCATCGGCACTTTCAGGCACACCATACGCACGGCAGACTGTTTCTTCGGCAACTCCGCCTTCAACGACCTCATACTCAATCTCGAGCTGAGCATCACCGGCGCCGACATTGCCCTCACCGCTCCCTTGCTCTTCAACGACAGCATAAAAGCAGGCCCCATAGCCATGAGCGACATGTTCAAGCTCTACAAATACGAGAACATGCTCTACGTGATGCGGCTCACGGGCGAGGAGGTGCGCAGGCATCTCGAGATGAGCTGCGACCTGTGGTTCAACACCATGAGCGGCCCCGGCGACCATCTGCTGCTGCTCGACCGGCGCACAGACGGCGACGCCCAGCGCATGGGCTTCAAGAACCTGTCGTTCAATTTCGACTCGGCGGCCGGCATCGACTACACCGTAGATGTCTCAAAGCCGGACGGACAGAAAGTGACCATCCTGCGCATGAGCAACGGACAGCCGTTCGACCCCGACCGCTGGTACCGCGTGGCTGTCAACAGCTACCGCGCCAACGGTGGTGGCGAACTGCTCACCAAGGGCGCCGGCATACCCAAGGACAGTCTCGAAAGCCGCATCGTATGGAAATCGGACCGCGACCAGCGCTACTACCTCATGCAGGAAATAAAGCGGCAAAAGGTGCTTGACCCGCAGCCCAACCACAACTGGAAAGTCATACCCGAGGCATGGACCGCACCCGCCGCCCAACGCGACCGCGAGCTGCTGTTCGGCAATAAACACTGACAGCCCCAACGCTCATGGAAACTCAAAACACATATTATTTCATCTTCAGCAAGACCGACCTGCTGCTGCAGCGGCAGCCCGACGGCACCCACACCGTACCCTGCACCGCCTCCACTCCCGTGAAAATCCACGCGTGGACCCACGTGATGAACATCACGCCCATGGACGACGGCACACCCGTCAGGACGCTCAACATCGACGACCCGCAGCACATCACCATCACCGACGAGGCACTCGGCAAGGCCGGCTACGACTTCATCGGACTGCGCGAGTCGTTTTATCATTTGCCGCTTGACCTTTATCTGAAAGCCGGCAAATGTCAGGAGCTGCTCTATTGGGACCACAACACGCAGTTTTGCGGCGTGTGCGGCGCGCCGATGCGCATGGCTACCGACATCTCAAAAAAGTGCACCCAATGCGGAAAGGAAGTATGGCCCCAACTGGCCACGGCCATCATCGTGCTCATCCACAAGGACGATGAGGTGCTGCTTGTGCATGCCCGCAACTTCAAAAGCGACTTCTACGGACTCGTGGCCGGATTTGTGGAGACAGGAGAGACACTCGAGCAGGCCGTGCGGCGTGAGGTAATGGAAGAGACCCACCTGTCCATCAAGAACATCACCTACTTCGGCTCGCAGCCCTGGCCCTACCCTTGCGGCCTGATGGTCGGCTACATGGCAGAATACGAGTCTGGCGACATCCGCCTGCAGAAGTCGGAGCTTTCGAAAGGCCGCTGGTTCCGCTACGACAATCTCCCGCGCATCCCACAAAGACTCAGCATCGCGCGCAAACTCATCGACAAATGGCTCGCGGGCTATGGCATCAAGAGCGACCAAGACTGACAAGATGTCGAAAAAATACAACAATAACTTTGCTATCAGCACATAATGTAGTAACTTTGCACTGCTTTTAAACGAAATTATGGACTGGTTAATCAATCTCTTTACTACCCAGGACACCGTGGCCCACATTGTGCTGCTCTATGGCATCGTCATTGCCTGCGGTGTTTTGTTGGGCAAACTCAAGTTCGGCGGCATCTCCTTAGGTGTCACCTTCGTGTTGTTCTGCGGCATCGTGGCCGGGCATTTCAACTTCACGGCTCCAACTCCCATTCTCAATTTCATGCAGGACTTCGGGCTTATTCTCTTCGTGTTCTGCATCGGCCTGCAGGTGGGTCCGGGCTTCTTCGAGAGCTTCAAGAAAGGCGGCATCGCTCTCAACGGTCTGGCGGCTTTCACCATCCTGCTCAACATTCTGGTGATGTTCGGCTGCTACTATCTGTTTTTCGATACCTCCAACCCCACCAACCTGCCCATGATGATTGGCACGCTTTTCGGAGCCGTGACCAACACACCGGGTCTTGGTGCGGCCAACGAGGCACTCAACTCTATTTTCCCCGCCGGAAAAGTGCCGCAGATTGCCAACGGCTATGCCTGCGCCTACCCTCTCGGCGTGCTGGGCATCATCGGAGCGACCATCCTCATCCGCTTCATCACGAAGACACGGCTCGACGAGGAGGAACGAAAGCTTGACCAAGAGGAAGCCGCCAACCCCCACGCCAAGCCAAAGACCATGACACTACAAGTGGGCAACACCTATCTGGCCGGCCGTACGATGATGGAGGTGAGCGAGTTTCTCAACCGCGACATCGTCTGCACGCGTATCCTGCACGACGACAAGATTACCATTCCCAACCGCAACACGAGGCTCGAGATGGGCGACGCCGTCTATGTGGTCTGCGCAGAGGCAGACGCCGAGGCAGTGAAAGCCTTCATCGGCCCGGAGACAGAAGTGGAATGGGACACCAACGACGACCAGCCGATGGTGTCGAAGCGCATCATCGTCACCAATCCGAAGATGAACGGCAAGACGCTCGGCAAGATGCACTTCAGCAGCGTCTATGGCGTCAACATCACGCGCATCAGCCGTCAAGATATGGACCTATTCGCCAGCCGCAACCACCACTTCCATGTGGGCGACCGCGTGATGGTCGTCGGACGTGAGGACAATGTAAACCGCGTTGCCGACATGCTTGGCAACTCCGCACGCCGCCTCAACGTGCCCAACATCGCCACCATCTTCATCGGCATCATCATCGGCATCCTCTTCGGAAGCATTCCGTTCACCATTCCCGGCATGCCCGCTCCGCTGAAACTCGGACTGGCAGGCGGACCGCTCATTATAGCAATCCTCATCGGCCGCTTCGGCTACCGCATCAAACTCGTCACCTATACCACAACATCGGCCAACATGATGCTGCGTGAGATGGGACTGGTGTTCTTCCTGGCGAGTGTCGGCATCAAGGCCGGCGCAGGCTTCGTCCACACCGTGGTGCAGGGCGACGGTCTTTTGTATGTGGGTACAGGATTCCTCATTACCGTCATTCCTATTCTCATCGTCGGCACCATTGCACGACTGAAGTTCAAGTTCAACTACTTCACCATTATGGGTATGATTGCCGGTACCTACACCGACCCGCCAGCCCTGGCCTACGCCAATCAGAGCTGCTCCAAGGAGGCTCCGGCCATAGGCTACTCCACGGTCTATCCGCTGAGCATGTTCCTCCGCATCTTCACCGCGCAAATATGCGTGCTGTTCTTCTGCGCGGCATAGCCGCGCGTCAAGGTGGACCTAAAAGGACAATAATTCGCGAAGTATTTTTCGTCATTGACAGGCCTTAAAGTAAAGGCCTAAAGCAGTGGGGTAGCCTGCGAGCAAGCTCGTAAGGCTGCCCCACTGCTTTGGCGACCTAAGCTACAGAATGAGCGAAAACCTGCCAATAGAGCTATTTTCTTTTGTTTTCGGTAGGACCCGTAAGGTACCGCCGTTACTTGTTGACCTTCATCGTCATCCGTCCCGAATAAGAGACAGTTATCTCAACAAGATAGCTGCTTTGGCCGTCGTCAGGAATAACAAGCGAGGCCATATAATGTATGCCACCGCCATCGCAGCGGATGAAAGTGAAATCACTCAGAATGCTCTGCTGCAGGAAGTCACGCGGCACCACCTTAGCAAACTGCTGCTTGCGGAAGTCGCCAGAAAACAGCTTCTCAGCTCCATGATAAACATTAAGATTGATGATATTGTCATAATACACATTGTCAACCTCAACGCCATCGTCGTTGTAGGAGGCCTTTATCACCTTATAAGTTGTAGGGTTGATCTGGACGTAGCAGTGATACCGCCCACCGTTGTACATCACCACGGTATCACGCTTGATAAGCTTTCCCTGGTTGAGAGCCGTGGGCGCTTTCCGCGAAAAGAACGTGGCATCATCCGGATCGGTGCTCTTCACGCACTTCACCTCGTCTCCGTTCTGGTTGCGGAAGATAAAGAGGTTGGCCGTCTGGCGCAGTATAGGATACTTCACCAAATTAGCACTATGCAGCACCAGCGTATCGCCAACAATCTGGAAATACACCGGCTGCGACGTAGAGTCGGGATAAAAGATGGTATCACCCTGGGCCTTGAAGGCGACATCCTGCTCGTCCTCATCCACCCAGATACCCTGCAGCATCCGCTTCGCCTGATGATCCTCCTCAACAACTGCCTGCTGGTCTGACTTCTTTCGACAGCCTCCCAGTCCTGAAACCAGCAGCAACAGCAGAAGGAAAAATACAGTTCTTTTCATTGCCACAAAGATAACAAACTATTTTGTGAGTGCCAAACACTGGGGACAATATTTTTATATTTCAGAAAAATATCAAAATTTTGTTTGACGTTTCAGTTTGTTTTCTTAATTTTGCAAGAGTGATAGCATTGGACAGACATATAGAGATACTGCTCTTAAGCAATGACTGTGTCATTGTGCCGGACTTTGGCGGGTTCATAGCCCACCATGTTGATGCCCGCAAAGACGAAAGCGACGGAAGTTTTCTGCCGCCTATTAGGACAATTGCATTCAATCCAAAACTCACCATCAACGACTCACTTCTGACACAGTCGTATGTGGAGGCTTATGACATCAGCTACCCCGAGGCTACGATACGCATTGAGGACGAGGTGCGCGAATTACGCCAGCGCATCGAGACTGACGGCTGCTATACTTTCAACGGCATTGGCACTATCGCGCTCAACAACGAGGGCAACTATGAGTTTACCCCGTGCGAGGCGGGCATTCTCACGCCCGAGTTTTACGGACTGGGCAGCTTCAAAACAGCTGAGCTTCAGGAATTAAGGGCTGCGCTACTGACCCGTCAACAGCCATTGTTCACCTCTGTTCCGACAGACGGCACCACCGAGGCAGCAGCCAACGCCAATGCTGACAGCAATGTGTCAGATAATAAGGCTGAGGCCGGACTCGCTTCAGGGGTTCGCTTTATCTCGCTGTGGCGCAACTTGGCTGCCGCAAGCGTGGCCGTCATCGCTTTCCTGTTGTTTCCCGCGCCGCTATCCAACAGCACGCAGCTACAGGAAAGTAGCATTGACACCCGGCTGCTCGACCGTATTATGCCAAAGGACATAACGACCGGTCAGAACCAGGTCCTGGCTACCATGCGTCAGAACAGTACGAAAGCCAACAGTCAAAGACAGACCGGTGGAAAGGCTGAGGCTTCAACGGCTGTGAGGCAGGCCGGAACAGAGATGGCACAAAATGCCACGGACGGAGAACCCGCAGAAAGCGGCTATGCCATCGTGCTGGCCAGCCGTGTGACGAAAGCCAATGCTAAGGTCTACGTAGAGAAACTGCACCGCAGAGGCTATGACGATGCATACGTATTCTCAAAAGGCTCCCGCAACAAAGTGCTTTACGGCCATTACGCCAATGAAAGCGATGCCCGCAACGTACTCAACCGCCTCAACAATCGTGACGAGTTTGCCGGGGCATGGATTACGTATGTCAAATAAAACTATCTGATTATGAAGCGCGTACGCTGCCCAAAATGTGACTCGTTCATCACATTTGATGAACGCAACTATAAGGACGGCTCCTCACTCATCTTCCAATGTCCCTACTGCGGCAAACAGTTCGGCATACGCATCGGAGTCTCTAAACTTCATCCCAAACAGGATGACGAGCACCCGGAAGAGGAGGCCGCACTACAGAGTGAGGGCTGCGGTGAGATTGTAGTCATCGAGAACAACTACTGCTACAAGCAGGTATTCCCCCTTCACATGGGCGACAATACTATCGGCCGCTATATGAAAGGAAACAACGTTACCATTCCCATCGAGACCGGCGACCTGACGATGGACTTACTACACTGCATCATCAATGTGAGCCGTAACAAGCGCGGTCAACTGAAATTTGTTCTCCGCGACGGCCCGTCCAACCACGGCACGTTTCTCAATGGTGAACGTCTGAACCCGCGGGAACACCGCAACATCGAGGACGGCGCAGTATTCAACATAGGAGTGACGAGCATTATACTGAAAGCTTGATACCAAGTGATCTCTTACCCCCTCCCTCATGGGTGGCAGAATAATGCAATAGCGGTACCGAATAATACATCTAAGACGACAAAACCTACGTCATATCCAAGCAGATACGGCGTAGGTTAATATTAAGATTTTATGCGCTCGTTAGACCAAATTGGCTTATGCCGAACAAGTTATCCACTTTTTTTCGGTGGGTATTCCCCCCTCCTTTGAGGGGGGGGATTGGAGGAGGCGCTTAGTTATTCTCGGGTCTCAGTTTACGAACGGTCTCACCGGCACGCCACATCTCCATGTCGTGCATATCCTGCAGTTCCTTGTTCAGCTTCTCGCGGTAGTCATGCTGCGAATTGCGGTCGATAGAAATCTGGGCTTCGTTGCCCGACTCCACTGAGCTGTACAGCCATTCCATCACGGGCAGGTTGGCTGCCTTGAAACGTGGACGCCAGTCAAGGGCACCGCGCTGTGCTGTAGTAGAGCAGTTGGCGTACATCCAGTCCATACCCTTCTCGCCAAACAGCGGACAGAGACTCTGCGTGAACTCCTCAACGGTCTCGTTGAAAGCTTCCGAAGGCGAGTGTCCATGTTCACGGAGTACTTGATACTGAGCCTCGAACATACCCTCAATGGCACCCATCAGTACACCGCGCTCACCCGTCAGGTCAGAGGTTGCCTCCTTGTGGAATGTAGTCTCAAACAGATAGCCAGAGCCTATACCTACACCCATAGCCAGCGTCTTCTCCTTTGCCTTGCCAGAAGCATCCTGATAGACAGCATAAGAAGAGTTGATGCCACGACCCTCAAGGAACAGCGTACGCAGGGAAGTACCAGAACCCTTAGGAGCGACCATAATCACGTCAACATCCTTTGGAGGAACAACACCCGTGCGATCCTGCCAGTTGATGGCGAAACCATGGCTGTAGTACAGCGTCTTACCGGCAGTTAAGAAAGGCTTGATCTTCGGCCACTGGGCAATCTGACCTGCATCAGACAGCAGCATGGCAATAATGGTACCTTTCTCGGCTGCTTCCTCAATAGAGAACAGCGTCTTGCCAGGAACCCAGCCGTCAGCAACTGCCTTGTCGTAGGAATGGCCCTTACGCTGACCAACAATCACATTAAAACCGTTATCGCGCAGATTGCCTGCCTGGCCAGGACCCTGAATACCATAACCAATGACGGCAATCGTCTCATTCTTCAGAACCTCACGTGCTTTCTCTAATGTAAACTCATCTTTTGTGACGATGTTCTCTTCAACGCCACCAAAATTCATTTTTGCCATAACTAAATGATTTAATTAGAACTATATGATAATCTATTTCTTTCTTTCCTTTGACGGTGCAAAGGTAATGATTTATAAGGAAACGACAAAGAAAACTTCTATTCTTTTACAAATTTAACACTACATCTTACAACTGTCTCATTCTCCTCACCCTGCCGGACAAGTTTCACGGCATACGAGCCGTCGCCGTCCTGATGCCGGTATAGTCCCAGACGGTCACCCTCGTGCGACTCCGCCACATAGGCTATCTCCAGCCTTTGCAAGCGGTGAGAGCTGTAGAAGTCCACGTCGAAGAGGTCGAGCACATGCTCTATATACTTCACCGAATTTACATGGCCGTTGATGTCCACGTCGCTGTAGCGTGCCACAAACGAGTCGGCCAACGGGGCCTCGGCCGGAACTACAACCCTGCCCGGTCTTGCGATAGGACAAGGTTTCGTGGGCTCCACATACTTCAGGATAAGACCGTCGTGTACCGACAACAGGTCGGTGGGCTGCCGCGTGTCGGTGTCAATCATGGCCCAGATGCTCCGTCCATATCCGTAGACCCGGCCGGAGTCAGCATTCCTCACCGCGAAATTACGGTTGGTGAAGAACTTCATGGCCGACTCGACCCACGTCTCAATAATCAGATGGTCGTAGGACACCGGTACCTCCAACATTTCAATGGCGAAGCGCGACAACACCCAAGTCTTGTGCATCGTGTTGAGCTCGCTCACGCCATAGCCACGCTCACTACTGTGATAGTCGGCCGCGTTGAGCATGGCGTTGCCCAGATGGCCCCAGAAAATGTGGTCACTGAAGTCACAGTGGAATGGCTCTACCAGAAACCGGTAGGCACCAACCTTGGAATATTTCAAGTCTGACATAGTAAGGAAAGACGGCAATCATTAGACAATACAGCAGACGACTCACTCGTCCTGCTGCTCAAGATAGTCGCTGACAGGCTCCTCGGTGCTTCTTGTCACGGCGATGCGCCCCGACCGCGTGTATTGCAGAAGGCAGCCGAAACTGTTGAGACGCGAGTACAGGTCGGTGATGTCATCGGTAAGACCTGTAAGCAGCACGGTTGAGTAAGTGGGGTTTACCTCCATCATCCGCGCGTCGTGCTTGCGGATGGTGTGAGACACCTCGGGGTTATCAAGCAGCACCGGAGTGGAAATTTTGTACAGGGCCACCTCATGAATGAAGAGCTGGTCATCAGTGTAGAAGTTGGCCTTGATGACGTTGAGCTTCTTCTCCAACTGCTTCTTAATCTTCACTATCTGCTCGGGATTGCTCCAGCACGTGATGGTGTATTTGTGGACACCGTCGATGCTCGATGCCGAGACGTTGAGGCTCTCGATGTTGACCTGTATGCGCGTAAACACGTTGGTCACCTCGTTCAGGATTCCGGCAACGTTCTCGCTATATACTAATAAGGTGTAAAACTTATCTTCCATGATTGTATCTATTTGTTTCGGTGGTGATTAAACCACCTAAATATCCAAGTGCAACTTCATCTCGTCAATGGAGCTGCCGGGAGTAATCATCGGGGTGACGTTCTCCTCCTCTTTCACGGCACATTCCAGGATGTAAGGACCGTCAGAGGCCAGCATCCGCTCCACCTTTGCCTTGAGGTCGGCGCGGTCGGTCACCACGTCGTAGGCGATACCGTAGCCCTCTGCTATTCTCTGGTAGTAAGGGTTAAGCATGCGGGTGAACGAGCGGCGGTGGTTGAACATCAGGTCCTGCCACTGGCGCACGTTGCCGAGATAGTTGTTGTTGAGCAGCACCATCTTCAGCGGAGCCTGCTGCTCCATGATGGTGCCAAGCTCCTCGATGCACATCTGGAAGCCGCCATCGCCGGTGAACAGCACCACCTGGCGCGACGGCGCGCCAAAGACAGCACCGATGGCGGCGGGCAGGCCGAAGCCCATCGTGCCGAAACCGCCGCTGCTGACAATGCTGCGGATGTGGCGGAACTTGAAATAGCGGGCTGAGAACATCTGATTGAGGCCGACATCGTTGACCATCACCGCGTCGTCCCTGGAGGCCTCAGCCACGGCGTTGATGACCTCACCCATGAGCAGCGGCCCCTCAGTAGGATGGATGGAGGGGTCGATGACCTCACGCTTCTCCTCGTCCTGCAGCGGCTTGAAGCTGCTGATCCACTTGCTGTGGTCGGCCTTTTTGAGCAGTTTGGTGATGGCGGCAAGACTCTCCTTGCAGTCACCCACCACCGCCACGTCTGTCTTCACGTTCTTGTCTATCTCGGAGGGATCGATATCCAGATGGATAACCTTAGCCTGCTTGGCGTAGGTGTCGAGGCGTCCAGTGTCACGGTCGGAAAAGCGCATGCCGATGGCGATCAGCACGTCGCACTCCTGTTCCTTGATATTCGGCGCATAGTTGCCGTGCATGCCCAGCATGCCCATGTTCAGGGGATGGTCTGACGGCAGTGCCGACAGTCCCAGCAGCGTGCGGCCGGCAGGGATGTCGCCCTGTTCCAGGAACGTGCGCAGTTCCTCCTGCGCATTGCCCAGCTCCACGCCATGTCCAACCAGCGCAAAGGGCTTCTTGGCATTATTGATCAGCTCGGCGGCTTTTTTTACAGCGGTCTCACTGATTTTCGGGTAGGGGTTGTACGAGCGCACCTTGTCGGTCTTTCCCGGCATCCATATGGCCTTGCCTATCTGCGCATTGCGTGGGAAGTCAAGCACCACGGGGCCGGGACGGCCGCTGCGGGCAATATAGAACGCACGGTTCACGGCCCATGCCACGTCCTCTGGACGGCGGATCTGATAGCTCCATTTGGTGATGGGCTGCGCTATGTCGACCAGGTCAACCTCTTGAAAGGCATCGGTGCCCAACGCCCCTATGCCCACCTGGCCCGCTATGACGACCATCGGCACCGAGTCCATCATGGCATCGGCCACGCCAGTCAGCGTGTTGGTGGCACCCGGACCGGAGGTGACGATGCACACGCCTACCTCGCCGCTGACCCGCGCGAAGCCCTCGGCGGCGTGTGCGGCACCCTGCTCGTGGCGAACCAGAACATGCTTGAACCAGGGAGAACGCTTATGCGTATATGTGTAAAGGGAGTCGTAGACCGGCATGATTGCACCACCGGGATAGCCGAAGATGGTGTGCACATTCTCCTGATAAAGCGCACGCATGAGAATTTCGGCACCGGAGCACTCCTCACCTATCCTCACGCCTGCCCATGGAGCCTCCGGCTCGACGGCGGTACGAGGGGCTGCCGGCTGTATGGTCTCGCTGCTATTTTTTTCCATTTCTAACATTTCTTACAATTAAACATTGGATGAGAGGTCAAATCAGCCTCACACCGCCCTTGTCAGCAGAGCTTACACTCTGCGCGTAGGCCCTCAAAGCCTTGCTCACGACACGTTTGCGCCTCAGCGGCTGCTGGTCGCGGGCAGCCAGCTCCTCATCGCTGAGCTTGACGCTGATGCTGCGGCTCGGAATATCGATGACGATGATGTCGCCGTCCTTTATCTTGCCGATATTGCCGCCTGCGGCTGCCTCGGGCGAGATGTGGCCGATGCTCAGGCCGCTCGTGCCGCCTGAAAAACGGCCGTCGGTGATGAGCGCGCACTCCTTGCCAAGGTGACGGCTCTTGATATATGAGGTGGGATAAAGCATCTCCTGCATGCCCGGACCACCCTTGGGACCCTCATGGGTAATCACCACGCAGTCGCCACTGTTGACCTTGCCTCCGAGGATACCCTCGCAGGCATCCTCCTGGGAGTCGAACACCACGGCCGGACCCTCGAAATGCCACAGCTCAGGCGCCACGCCGGCCGTCTTGACCACACAGCCGTTCTGCGCAATGTTGCCGAACAGCACGGCCAGACCGCCGTCCTTGGTATAGGCATGCTGCAGGTCGCGGATGCACCCTGTGGCGCGGTCGGTGTCAAGCGACTCCCACTGCTCGTCCTGCGAGCCCATGACCGTGGAGAACCGGCGGCCGGGAGCACTGTGGTAGATGCGCGAGGCCTCGACATCAATGCTGTCGCCCGTGATGTCGTATTTCCTCATGGCCTCGTCAAGCGTGGTGCCGTCAACGCGTCGGACACTGCCGTCAATGAGACCGCCCTTGTTCAACTCATTGAGAATGCCGAGGATGCCACCGGCACGATTGCACTCCTGCACACTGTATGTCTGCGTGTTGGGCGCCAGCTTGCAAATGCAAGGCACCTTGCGGCTGAGCATGTCGATGTCGCTCATCTTGAAGTCAACACCGCCCTCCTGCGCCACGGCCAACAGGTGCAGCACCGTGTTGGTGCTGCCGCCCATAGCGATGTCGAGCGTCATGGCATTGAGGAAAGCCTGACGCGTAGCGATGTTGCGGGGCAAAACCGTCTCATCACCATTCTCATAATAAGCCAAGGCATTCTTCACAATCTGTCGGGCTGCCTGCTCGAAGAGCTCTATACGGTTCTTATGGGTTGCCAGTATAGTTCCGTTGCCAGGCAGGGCAAGGCCGATGGCTTCAGTAAGTGAGTTCATGGAATTGGCCGTAAACATTCCCGAGCAGCATCCGCAACCGGGACAGGCCGTATGCTCAATCTTTGTCAGGTCGCTGTCGCTCACCGTCTTGTCAGCACCGGCAATCATGGCCGTAATCAGGTCAGCATTCTCACCTTTCCAACGCCCGGCCTCCATGGGACCGCCAGAACAGAATATTGTAGGAATGTTAAGGCGCATGGCAGCCATCAGCATACCAGGCGTCACCTTGTCGCAATTGGAAATGCAAATCATGGCATCGGCCTTGTGAGCGTTGACCATATACTCTACAGAATCGGCTATGATGTCACGCGAGGGTAAAGAATAAAGCATGCCGTCGTGCCCCATGGCTATGCCGTCATCCACGGCAATGGTATTGAATTCCGCGGCATAACATCCCATCGACTCTATCTCATTCTTGACTATCTGCCCTATCTCGTGTAGATGAGTATGACCAGGGACAAACTGCGTAAAACTATTTACTATAGCAATAATAGGCTTGCCGAACTGTTCATGCTTCATGCCTGCTGCCACCCACAGGGCGCGGGCGCCAGCCATTCTGCGGCCCTCGGTACAGACCGCACTTCTTAACTGATGCTTCATAACCTACCAATTTGTAATTTTGTGCAAAGGTAATTACTTTTTGGATAAATAACGACAAAATCAGCAGGAAATAAAACAAAATACAAATAAATAATAAGGTATCATGGCCGAAATCATTAGAATTCGAAAGTCCCTTGCAATTTTCTGGTATGCCAGCAAACGCGTTACCATAGCAGTACTTCGGCCGAATTACTCGAGTACTTCACGTGAAGTACTACAGTAATCAACGCCCGATTACTCGAGTACTTCACGTGAAGTACTCACTCGAATCCAGCTCATGAATGGGGATGCCATGGGCTGATGGTCGGACCAAGCTGGCCGCTATTGCCATCAGTGAAGTACGACTCTAAGATTAAAACCGTAAATCCCGCCCCACCTCAACGGTGAAACGGGATTTAGACTAAATATATTAAAACTGTAATATATAGAATGTGTGGAATATAATGATTACTTCACATAGACCACTGCGAGGCGGTTGGAGGCGGCACCCTGCACGCCGACACCCTTAGCCTCGTCAACCACCACGCCCTTGCTCTTCAGGTATTTGGCTACACTGTTTGCACGGGCCTTCGAAATCTTCTGATTGATTCTCTTGCCGCCCTCAGGTGAGGCCGTACCGATAATTCTCACGTGCGTGCCGTTCTGGATGGCATCAAGGGCCTTCTTGGCATCATTGCTGAGGTTGGATTTGCCCTGCGCGAAAGTGACAAGCACCTGGTCACCGGCCATGGAGCCGTCGTTGGGAGTTTCCTTCTCCACTTCCTTCACCACCACCTTGGGCTCCTTGGCAAGCTCGCTGCGCAGGTCGTTAATCTGGCTGTTGAGGTTGTCAATCTCGCTCTGGTCGCGGGTCTCAATGACCTTGAAGTTGTGAGTGCCGTTGGATGTGGGGAACTTATAGACGATGCCTGCATTGAGCTCGACAAAGCTATGGTTGATGTTGTACTGCACGCCACCGTTGGAGATGTCGAAGTTGTCAAGGTCGCTTCTGTCGTTCAGTCCGTAGAGGATGGCGGGCTCAACATAGGCCTGCCACTGTTTCTTGCTGCCGAAGTTGAAGGCGAAGTCGATGCCCAACTTTGAAGTAAAGTCGTTGGGATATTCAATCTTGTTGCTTCCGTCAGTACGGTAGTTGTTGTGGCCAAAGAGGTGGCCCCAGCCAAGACCTACGACAGGAATGACCTCGAAGAGGCGCGGTTCACCTTTGTAGCCGCCGAACCAGTTGCTGAGGTTCACCGTACCGATGAGGCTGGTGTTGAGATAGCGCACGGCGGTACCGGTGGATTTGAAAGGCTTGTTGGAGAAATAGGCGTTGCTCTCGACAGCAAGACCGAAGACCGGGGTGAACCAGCGGCCGACACGGATGCCAAAGTTCGGGTCGAGACCCTTCATCCAGGCGTGGCCTGTGGTCTTGGTGGCAACGCCACCGTTTACGCCTACATAGATGTTGTCAAACGTTTTGCTTTCCTGAACAGTCTGTGCAGATGCGCCAGCTGCAATCACAGCAGCGGCGATCAAAGAAAATAACTTTTTCATAATATTATGTGAATATATTAATTGTATGCTGACTAATACCTGCCTAATTTAAAAAAATAAGCTGTCTTATCCTGAGATTAAAAATCTTCTTGTCTGATGTTCGACTCTTTTACGGCGCAAAGGTAGGCAGAATATTTGAGACTTGGCAATATTTAGGATAATTTTCGTACAAATAATGTTAATGAGTGCAAGAAAAATCCCGCCTCGCCTCAACGGCGAAACGGGACTACTACTAATTGTATAAAGTGTATTATTGGTGTCCGCTAAAACCTGAAAAGTGTGACCAAAATTAAGGCTGAATTCCTCGCTTGGAATCCAGCCTTTTTGTGTT
>CABVDL010000014.1 GCA_902497035.1 uncultured Prevotella sp. | reverse complement strand
GCGACACGGCAGGAACTGTGGCACCGCATGGCCGGCCGGGGACTTTGCCCCGGGCGGCATCGCCCCGCCATCCCGTATTTGCACATAATGGCCGTTATGATAAATAGTATCAACAAACATTTGGACGGGAGCAGTATCAGGCTGCTTCACCTCTATGGTCTTCCCGAGCTTCTCATCCCATAGCTGATGGCACTGCCAGTTCATAAATAAGACGTTTACTTTTAACCGAGTTTCAGCAGTTCCTCATAAACCCGGGCCACGGGAAGTCCCATCACATTATAGAAACTTCCGTCGATGGCCTTTACACCTATATAGCCAATCCATTCCTGGACACCATAGGCACCGGCCTTGTCAAGCGGCTTATACTTATTGACATAGTATTGGATTTCGTCCTGCGTCAATTCGCGGAAAGTCACATTGGTCTTGGACGAGAATGCGACTTGCTGATTGTTTGTAGTCAGACACACACCGGTAACCACATGATGCGTCCGGCCACTGAGACGCGTCAACATGGCACAAGCCTCCGCCTCGTCTTTTGGCTTGCCCAGCACCTCGCCGTCTATGATGACAACAGTGTCTGCGGTAATCAGCACGGTGTCCTCTGGCACTTGATAGTCAGCGGCTTTTTCACGGGCGATAAAAAGCGGAACCTCATCGGCCGACAGATTACTGGGATAACTTTCACGTATGCCCTTATGGACCTCAACCTTGAAGTCCAAATCGAGACCTTTGAGCAATTCCAGCCTGCGGGGGGAATTGCTGGCTAATATGATTTTCTTCATTGTTCTATTAATTTTTCATTACCACCCAAAGGCCTTGTCATTACTCAACCACATACCCTTGGCCCTTAGCACCTGCTCCAGCACATCCCGGACACAGCCTTTTCCGCCACGATATGGTGAGGCATAGACTGACACGTCCTTGATTTCCCGGCAAGCGTCTGACGGACAGCAAGGACAGCCAACGCGCTGCATAATCTCAAGGTCAGGAATGTCGTCACCCATGTAAATAATGTCCGCATCAGTAAGATTATATTGGACAAGGAACCTTTCATAAGTCTGAAGCTTTACGGCACATTTCATGAAAATGTCTGTCATGCCCAGATAGGCATACCGTTTGCGGATAGCCTCTGACGACCCGCCTGTCATGATGGCGCAATGAATTCCCAACTTTATCGCCAGCTGGATGGCATAACCGTCCTTGATATTCAGCGTACGCAAGGGCATTCCGTCACTGTCCATGCCTACGGTTTCGGCTGACAACACACCGTCAACATCAAAGATCACAGCCTTTATTCTGCTTAAGTCATAATCTATCATAGTTGTTACAATACGCTTAGTTGTGACAAAGGTACAAAAATATTAAGGGTTAAAGGTACAGGACACGCAATTTTTTATTAATTTTGCTATTGTGAAGACCTATCATGTGAGCATCTATTCAAAGGGAGACCAGCTGCCTGCGATTGATGAGGGCAATTTCTTCCATAGCTCCGAGTTGTTTCATATCATTGAGGCATCACCCGGAGAGAGGCCTTATATGGCTGTGGCGACCGACGGAGAAGGGCGTGTCGCTGGACAAATGCTGGCCTTTATCCGAAGACGCGGGTCTTTGCTCCCACCCTACTTCTATACGCAAGGCCGCATCTATGGCGAGGGAGTATACGCCAACGAGAACGACAAGGAAGAAGTGTTCGGTCTGCTGCTGCACTGCCTTACGCGAAAATTTCAACGAAAGCTATGCTTTTACGTGGTATTCAGCGATTTATCACGTAAGATGTTCGGTTACCGATACTTTCGCAAGGAAGGCTATTTTCCCGTGAACTGGCAGGAAGTACACAACTCTCTCCACTCCATGAATCCAAGAGAACGGCTGTCAAACAAGATGAAAGGGCGCATCGACCGCATCTACAAACTGGGCGTTGAAACGCGAGAGGCAGAGACAGAGGAAGAGGTGCATGCCTTCTACAGACTGCTCAACGGCTTCTACCGTTTCAAGATGCGCCGCATCATTCCGCCGGAGCATCAGCTGAGGCAGTTCTTCAACAGCAAGAATGGCCGCATTTTCATAACGCTTTACAAACGGCGTGTAATTGGCGGAAGTGTCTGTGTGTTCAGCAGCGGAAACGCGTTTCTATGGTATCTGGCATCGAAGCGCAAGATATACGCAGGTTTGCACCCCAACCTGATGACTGTGTGGTATGCCATCGAATGGTCGTGGCGGCACGGCTACCGTCATATCTGTTTCCTTGACGTTGGCCTGCCTTTCTCAAGAAATCCATTCCGTGAGTTCATATTGAGCTTTGGAGGAAAGCCTGTGGCAAAATACCGCTGGTTCAAATTCACCATAAATTGGTTAAACCGTTTACTGTCATTCATTTACAGGGAATAGGCTCAACGATTACCTAAGGCTTGTCAAACCAGCCGGCGGACACAGTCACCCAACCTAGCCTTGGCCACCTCCTTGCTAAGGGCATCATCAAGGGAAAATCCATCATTAATGTTAACTATCTTGGAAAAGCCACTGTTAAGCAACTGGTCAACATCGCTTGTTTTCCCGGCCATCAATACAGTTGGAATTCCCATTTCCCTGGCCCGTTGCATGATGACACAGGGTATTTTTCCCATCAGGGTCTGCCGGTCAGCTGAGCCCTCGCCGGTAATCACCAGCGAAGCCTGTCGCAAAGCATCAGAAAATCCTGCGCCGTCCAACACCAACGACGCACCGCTCCTTACCTGTGTATCCATGAACTCCATAAAGGCATATCCCAAGCCTCCGGCTGCCCCGGCACCGGGCTGATTGCTCATGTCATAGCCTTGATGTCTGGCGGCCATTCGGGCGAATGTTCTTGCTCTGCGGTCAAGCATCTCCACGTCAGCCTCAGAAGCCCCTTTCTGCTGTGCAAAGACATGAGCCGCCCCCAACGGTCCATACAAGGGATTATCGACATCTGTTGCCAGGGTCACCCGCAGGTTCCTCAAACAGGACGTGTCGAACGCATCATACCACATCTTGTTGTGTCTGGTCTGAATAGCTTTCCGCAGACATTTCAGCATACCAAGTCCACAGTCGCTGGTCGCACTGCCTCCAAGGCCAACGACAAACGAACGGCATCCCCTGTCCATAGCATGAACCATGAGTTCTCCAACGCCATAACTCGTTGCATGTAAAGGGTTTCTGCTCTGTGGTTGAACTTTTGACAAGCCTATAGCCTCGGCCACTTCAATGATGGCCTCTTCGCCATTAATGCCGAAGCGGGCATCCGTCCAACGCATCAGCGCGTCGTGAACATGACAGTGAACTGTCTTCTCAGGTCTCATGGCCTGAAGAAAGCCCTCTCCACCGTCACTTACCGTAATCGTCTTGATTTGGTCAGGGGCGACAAGCCCCGCCAAGCCCGAGGCCACAGCCTCATTGGCTTCCTGAGAAGTCAGGCACTGCTTAAAGCTGTCGAGCGCGACAATAATATTTTTCATTTGGTCTGCTATTTACAATAATAACGGCACCAAAACGTTGTTTCTTATATGAAAAGCAGAATTCTTTTGTTGGCAATGCTCATTGCCATCACCATACAGTCCTCCGCACAAACCTTCACGCTCAAGGGCCGTGTCATAGACGAGGAGAACAATCCGATTGAGTTTGCCAGCGTGAGTTGTCTGTCGCAGGGCAAAGCCACTGTCACCACCCTCAAGGGAGAGTACCATCTCACGCTCCACTCGGCCGACTCAGTTGTCATCCGCTTTTCCATGCTGGGGTATCGTACAAAGACACGAGTGCTTCGTAGCCCAAAAGGTCCGCAGATACTGCAGGTGGTTCTAACAGGCACGTCGAAGAGCCTTAACGAGGTTCAGGTTACCGGACAAAAGATACAGTCGGGGCAGATGCAGGATTTATCGACAAAGCAGCTCAAAGGCATGCCATCGGCCACGGGCAACGCCGTGGAGAGTCTTATCCAGGCCCAAGCCGGCGTCTCCACTCATTCTGAATTGTCATCACAGTACAATGTGCGAGGCGGCAGTTTCGACGAAAACTCCGTATATATAAATAATGTGGAGATTTACCGTCCGTTCCTCGTCAGGAGCGGGCAGCAGGAAGGACTGTCCATCATCAATCCCGACATGGTTGAACGCATTCAGTTCTCCTCGGGTGGCTTCGAGGCAAAGTACGGAGACAAGATGTCGTCAGCCCTTGACATCACCTATCGCCGTCCAAAGCGATTTGAAGCCAATGCCGAGGCCTCATTGCTCGGCGGCAGTGCATTTATAGGCTTTTCCAATAAGAAGTTTGCCTGGTCTAACGGATTGCGTTACAAGACCAACCAGTATCTATTGGGTTCACTGGAGACAAATGGTGAGTACATACCTAAATTTCTTGATTATCAAACATATCTGACGTTTACGCCAAACAAACGCTGGAGCATTGATTTCCTAGGAGACATATCCGACAATCATTACCGTTTCAAGCCCAAGGACCGCGAGACACGCTTTGGCACGCTGGAAAATGTCAAGTCGTTCCGTGTTTATTTCGACGGTCAGGAGCGTGACCTCTTCCGAACGTTCACTGGCACGTTGGGTATCACCCGGCATTGGGGCGACTCCACGTCTGTCTCACTGCTGGGCTCCGCCTTCAACACCAACGAACAGGAAAAATATGACATCCAGGGACAGTACTGGCTGACGCAGACAGAGACATCAGAGAACCTCGGTGTGGGTACCTATTTCCAGCACGCGCGCAACTACTTGAAAGCGCATGTTGAAAGCATCAAGCTCATGTTCAGGCGCAAGACCAGGCAGCACTATGTTGAGGCCGGACTCACCTATAAAATAGAGCATGTTGAGGAGCAGTCGGCCGAGTACGAGATGCGCGACTCGGCCGGTTATAACGTACCGCATACCGGGCGCGACCTGAACATGATTTATTCGCTTCGGTCCAACAATGCGCTCAACGTCAAACGCACGGAATTTTACCTGCAGGACACGTGGCGCTTCCGCTCAAGCGATGAGGATGCGGAAAGGCTGACCCTCTATACACTGAACTACGGCATCCGCTTTTCCCACTGGAACTTCAACAAAGAGTCTATCCTATCTCCCCGCGTATCACTGAGTATTATTCCGGCTTTCAACCAGAACTTGAGTTTCAGGTTCGCGACCGGGCTGTATTATCAGGCTCCATTCTTTAAGGAGCTGCGTGATACAATAACGAGGAATGGCATGACCTATGCCACGCTCAACGAGCACATTAAAAGCCAGCGCTCATTGCAGTTCATCGTCGGCATGGACTACCGCTTCAAAGTACAGAACCGGCCGTTTAAGTTCACCACTGAAGTCTATTACAAACAGCTGGGCAATTTGATACCTTACAGCGTGAACAACGTAAAGGTGACCTACTACGGTGACAACCTTGCCAACGGTCATTCCGCAGGTCTCGACATGAAGCTTTATGGTGAGTTCGTGCCGGGCACAGACTCTTGGATTACCCTCTCCCTGATGGATACGAAGATGAAACTCAATGGCCGCAGCATACCAATGCCCACTGACCAGCGCTATGCCATCAACTTCTTCTTTACAGACTACTTCCCGGGAACCGACCGTTGGCTGATGAACTTGAAGCTGGCTTTCGCCGACGGACTGCCTTTCTCGGCGCCTCACCGTGAGCTGGAGCTCAACTCTTTTCGCGCCCCAGCCTATAAACGTGCCGATATCGGCATGAGCTATCGCTTGTTCAATAACAGCGACCGACACTCAAAAAGTATCTTCAAAAACGTCTGGCTCGGTGTTGACTGCCTTAACCTTTTCGGCATCAGCAATGTCAATTCCTATTACTGGGTGACCGACGTGACAAACCAAATGTATGCCGTACCCAACTATCTGACGGGAAGAATGATTAATGGCAGAATAAGGGTTGAATTTTGATTCAACCGTAAACGCCGTGTAATATCAGCTCAAGCATAAACAGCTAAAGTCCCATTGGACAGGACAAAAGGAATTTCTTTTCTCCGTCCGTTGCTCAGATTTTGAGCAACGAACGGAAAGATAATGAGCTATATATTACTGGCTTAGAAAAAATACATAAGAAGAAAAGCAACGCTATTTTCTTCTTTTCTTCAACTGCACTTTAGGGATATTAATCTTTTCTCCGGCATTAAAAGTTTTCTTTCCACTGTTGACAGCCTCCACATAACATTCCATACCAGGTCCCAAATAAGTGCGGCTGATACTCGAGAGGCTTTGTCCACGCCTGACGGTAACCGTCTTGTCGATTCCCACGATGTCGTAAGCGCCCGTTCTGATTCTTATATCCTTATTATAATCGTCACCCACGGGCAGACTGCTACTTGTGGATGCTTTTGCAGCATTATCCTCGACAGTTGGCTTATCCTTGGCAGGCCGTTGATGATTATTATCATCGTCTCTGGGCGGCGCAGCCGTACGTTGTTTAGTTGAAACCGGCTTGTCGTAGGACGAAACCATCGCCTTAGCTTGCTTAGCGCCTGTCGCGCGGGACTGTAGTTTGGTATCAGCAATCTTATCCGGGGACTTTACCTCATTGGCTGCCACATTTTTCAGCTCGACTGATGTTCTGCCTACATCAGGGACAGAACGTACATTGCTCACCATCTTCTCAAGCCGTGAAATACGGTTGTCACGAATTTGCAATTCATTGACGAAATAGAAGACAGAACCGCCCAACAGCAAAATCAACACAGCCGCGACAACTACAGTCAAGAGATAATAACGACTGCGAGAGGGGTGCTGTAGCTCATCTGTTTCATCAAGTGAGTTTGTTTGAGGCTTAGTCTCAACATTGACAACAGAAGCAGGCTTTTGCACGGCATCTGCACTCGGTTCCAGTTCAACGCCAGAAACATCGTGTTCATCTTCCGCCATTTTCTCTGTCGATTTCAACTCTGTTTGGGCTGACAGAGCCACTTGTTTCTTTTCATCTGATTGCGGTGCAGACTCTTCTTCGGTTGATAGCGGTGCAGACTCTTCTTCGGTTGATAGTGGTGCAGGCTCATCTTCGGATAATTGCAGCACCGGTTCATCCGCAGATTGATGCTCTTGCTCTTCTTGATGTTGCTCTTCTTGATGTTGTTCTTTCGCTGCAGACTGTTGCTCCACCTCACTCCGCAGCTGTTCTTCTTCAGCAGACAGCTGTTTGTCAGCATTCATCTCCTGAGGCACGTTTTTTGAAGTTTCCCGCTTGTCGGTCACCGTCTCAGCCATATCTTCTCCATCCTGGAAACGTCGGTCAATGTCAGAAAAGTCCACCCCATCGTTGATGACGACGGTTTCAAATTGTGAAAACGGAGCATTGACCTTATCGCGCAAGGTGTTGTCGGGGGTAAAGGTAATCTTATCCCTCCCCTCGATGATGATGGGCTTGCCTGTATTGACGTCCACGCTCTTGCGCGACGACACACTGATGACCTTGAATGTACCCAGCCCCTTTATCTTGACCAATTTGTCCTGACGCAGTCCGCTGTTGAGTATGTCAAACATCTGTACAACGAAGCGTTCAGCATCGGCTTTGGTCAAGCCGTGCTTTTCCATCAGCACTTTAGCCAAATCGCTGTTCGTTATCTTGCTCATGCTGTTTCTGTGATTGTATGTTATTCACCTCCCGAAAAAGCTATCCGTTCTTCAAGTCTTCCTTGATAGCACTGACAGGTTTGAACGAGAGAACAAGTTTAGGAGGAACAAGCATCCGCTGCCTGGTTCCAGGATTGACGACGATACGCTCGAGTCTTTTCTTAATCTCGAAAGAGCCAAATCCTGCCACCTGAACGACATCGCCCTCCTCAAAGCTGCCTGTCATCGCATCGACGATGGTACGGACCATTTGCTGAGTGTCGGTCTGGGTATAACCCGCAGCCTCCGCAAGTTCAGCAATATATTCCTTATTGTTCATACTACTTTCCCGTAAAGGTCAAACTCATCATTATCTGTTATCAGCACGTTATAGAATTGCCCATTGCGCAGCCGCTTGTCCCTGGCAGGAATAAGCACCTCCGGATCGACGTCGGGTGAGCAATATTCTGTGCGGCCTACATAGTATTCGCCTTCTTTTCTGTCGATGATTACCTTCAGTGTCTTGCCGACCTTTGCAGCCTCTATGTCGTTACTGATGCTCTCCTGCACCGCCATGAGCTTGTCGAGCCGCCGCTGCTTTACCTCCGCGGGAACATCGTCTTCATAATGCGTTGCCGAGTAAGTTCCCTCTTCCTCTGAATAGGCAAAAGCCCCCATCCGCTCAAATTGTTGCTCCTTTACAAAATCGAGCAGCTCATTGAAGTCGTCCTCCGTCTCGCCGGGGAAACCAACCATCAGCGTTGTACGCAACGTGATGCCTGGAACGCGCTCGCGGATGGTTTTGAGAAGACTCAGCGTCTCTTCTTTGGTTACATGTCGGTGCATGCGCGTCAGCATGTGGTCGGAAATATGCTGCAAGGCAATGTCCAGGTATTTGCACACATTGTCCCTTTCACGAATGACATCGAGCAGCTCCAGGGGAAACTGATTGGGATAAGCATAGTGAAGCCTTATCCATCTCACGCCCTTTATGTCGGCCATTCGGTCAATGAGCTCCGCAATCTTTGGCTTACCGTACAAGTCGATGCCGTAGTAGGTGAGTTCCTGCTCAATGACCTGAATTTCTTTCACTCCCTCGGCAACGAGCTCTTCCACTTCTTTCAGAATATCCTCCATGGGCCGGCTCACGTGCTTTCCAGTAATGAGCGGTATGGCACAGTAGGCGCAATGGCGGTCACATCCCTCAGCAATCTTCACGAAAGCATAGTGTGACGGCGTAGTAAGCAACCGACGGCTGTTGGCTTCAGTGCGACGGGCAGTAAACTTCCTCGCACTCTCTTCCAGCTTACGGGCAGGCCCCAAGTCGTCAAGTAGCTGCCCGTAGTTGAACTTGCCGTAATACTTGTCCACCTCAGGAATGCTCTCCTCAAGCTCATGCTGGTAGCGCTGTGACAGACAGCCCATTACAAAGAGTCTTTGAATTTTACCTTTATTCTTGGCATCGGCGAGTTCGAGAATGGTGTTGATGCTCTCTTCCTTGGCGCTTTCAATGAAGCCGCAGGTATTCACCACCACTATCTCGCCCTCGATGCGCTTGGCATCGTGTACGCAATGATAGCCCTTGTCGGCAAACTTCCGCATGAGCCGCTCAGAGTCAACAAGGTTCTTTGAGCAGCCCATAGTGATGAAGTCTATTTGATTCTTATTCATTAAATACTTTCAATGGTGATTAGAATAGCGAGTCTACGAACTCTTTTTTGTTAAACAGTTGGAGGTCTTCCATTTTCTCGCCGAGGCCAATGTATTTCACGGGTACTTTCAGCTGGTCGGAAATACCGATTACCACTCCACCTTTAGCCGTACCATCGAGCTTTGTGATAGCCAGCGACGTGATGTTCGTCACTGCCGAGAACTGCTTGGCCTGCTCAAAGGCATTCTGCCCGGTACTGCCGTCGAGTACCAACAGCACCTCATCAGGAGCCGTCGGAACTACTTTCTTCATCACGTCCTTGATTTTTTTCAGCTCGTTCATCAGCCCGACCTTGTTGTGAAGCCGTCCCGCAGTATCTATCAGCACCACGTCAGCCTTGTTGGCAACAGCACTTTGCAAGGTGTCGAAAGCCACACTTGCAGGGTCGGCGCCCATCTGCTGCTTAATGACCGGAACGCCCACGCGGTCGCCCCATATTTGAATTTGCTCAACGGCGGCAGCCCGGAAAGTATCGGCAGCACCTAAATAAACTTTCTTGCCGGCTTGCTTGAACTGATAGGCCAACTTGCCGATAGTCGTAGTCTTGCCGACGCCATTGACACCAACTACAAGTATAACATAGGGCTTGTGGTCGGCCGGAAGATCCCAGTTGGATGTGTCGTCGGTGTTGTTCTCTGTTAACAGCGCCGCAATCTCTTCCTTAAGGATGGCATTGAGCTCTGCTGTTGAGACATATTTGTCGCGCGCCACACGGTCCTCAATGCGGTGGATAATCTTTAGCGTGGTATCGACACCCACATCCGACGTGATGAGTACCTCCTCAAGGTTATCCAGCACATCGTCGTCAACCTTTGACTTACCCGCTACAGCTCTTGTGAGTTTTGCGAAGACACTTTGCTTTGTTTTCTCCAAGCCGTGGTCGTAAGTCTCTTTATTCTTTTTGCCAAACAGTCCGAAAAATCCCATAAAATTTAATTAAGTCTGGTGCAAAGATAACATTATTTCCGGCAAACGCCAAGCAAATCTATCAAAAACAATTAGAAATCATATTCCACAGTCGTCCATTCGTCGTCGGTTGTGAGGTGAATATTGACATTGCCCTCCCCCACTACGTCGCCTCCCGAAAACAGCTTGCCGCGGTACAAGCTGATTTGATTGCGCCTGACAGGAATATTGGTAAACTGCTTAGTGGCTATGACATCGTTGTTCTTATCATGCGCCGTTACACTGATATTCAGCAGACTGCCATCCTCACTTTTAGGGAAACTGTAAGCGTCGAATGTTGCTGTCCGCGACTTCATGTCCTCTGTTACCGTGAAAGTGGAAGTCTGCCTGGAGGCAACGCACCCCAACCGTGTCGTCGCATCAAGCGACGAACTGCCGCCTGTATAATAGAATCTCACCGATGCCACATTGGATGGGATACTGTCAGTGGTGACCAGCCGAAACAGGCCAACGACCCGCTGCATGCTGACAGGCACCACCTTGTCACTGGTAAAGCGGCACTCACCTGTCCAGAGGAACGTGTCGCCAAGGTCGTGTCCAAAAGTAATCTTCTGGGGATTGGTCAATGCAGGGTTGGAATGAAAGCTGTGGGCAAGAATCACCATACTGTAGTTGCCCGTATCGAGAGCCATCGTGATATTGCCAAAGTCATCATCACCGGCTGACTGATTAATTTGCTTGACACGTGATCCATTCTTGTAGGCGACGACGTTGATGCGGTTACAGAAAGACGCAATATCGGCGGAATGCGCAGCCTCAAAGCTCTCAAGCTTGTCTATGTTGAAAGTGACCACGGCCTGTCCGTCGGCCGCGGGTTCCTTGCCTTCCTCTATCGCCACCTTCTGGCAGGACGCAAGGAAGAGACACATAAACATTATGAAAGAAGTATATCTCATACATGCACTTTCTTAAAACAAAAAATTGGCTATCATCACGACAGCCAATCTTCTTACTTAACCTTAATAATCTAATACCATGAAAAACACAGTGCAAAGTTAATTAATTATTCCTCATCTTGGGAATAATTGGCATAAAAATGCATTGTTTTTTACTTTATTTAAAGGTAATACCATTCCATTTAAGTGTTATTAACCTTGTCATTGGCCGCAAATCCTCTTTTATTGATTTCTCAACTGAAGGAACAGAAAGAGCCGCCAAGAGGTTTGACGTGCCGGCATCCATCCTGAGGCTGACCATAGAGAAGTCTATTTGGGACAAGAGCCGCTCGAAGTCAGGTTTTGGCATAGTGTCAGGACAGACGAAAAGTCGGCGACGGAGGTCAGCCGAGGCGTCCACGGCCGGGCCTGCCAACTGCCAGTCCTGAGTGTAGATAAAGGCACTGCTTTCCTTTTCGGGTGCCGACCACGTACGAATCAGACATACAACAGAATCGCCCTGTAAGGCAGGAAGGCGCTTTACGGCGAGCTCAGACCGCTCGCTGAGCACAACATGCAGATAGTCATCAGTAAGGCTATCCACCACACACTGTCCTCCAAAACTGTTGGAAGCGTCACCCTTCAGTCCCATGCCCATAAAGTTGAGCATTGCCTGGCGCTGGTCAGCGTTGAGATAGGAAATAAGGCTATCGGGCATACTCACCCACAGCTCCCTCATGGTCTTGGCGGAGCCGCTGAGCAGGCAGCCGCTGAGCAGAAGTATGAAAAGTATTCTTAATTTCCTCATTGCAATTTTCTGTATTACTATCAACTAACAGCGTGCAATATTACTGATTTTCTTTGACACCGCCAAGAAACGCTCCATTTTTTTGTAGGTCAGGCAACTTCCCCCAAGCTATCAGACAGTCGGAACAAATCTTTCGGAAGACTATTAAGTGTAAAATAAATTGGTCATTTTAAGCCTCTGAGAATTGAATTCTTGAAAGCAAACGCATATTGTCTGCAAAGAGAGCCATTCTCGTCAATCTTTCACAAACTATTGTCTATCAACAAGTTGCGCTATATCTTGAACAAGACTTCATTTTTTGTCGGTGAGATATGGCTTAAACGTCGGTGAGAAATGGCTTAAACGATGGCGGAAAGTGGCTCATATCGTAATGCGAAAAGGCTTAAACGATGGTGGAAAGTGGCTCATATCTAATCGCTATTCGGCCTAAATCACAAGACAGATCCGATTGAGTGGTGTCGGGAAGCAGTAAATTCTGCTTCATCCATCCATTTTTTCCTATTTTTCTGGCCGTGGAATGTGTTAAACCAGCAGCACCATTATGTCAGCATTTTTCTGAATATTGTCCTCGTATTGGTGATGGGCTGGCTTCATGCTATAAATGCTGCCGGCAGCCTCCACATGGCATTGCCGCACTGCAGAAGAAGAAAAAAATAAGTCGCAATAGTCCTAATTCTTATATAAAATCATTAACTTTGCAAATTCACAAAAGGATGATATTTCGAATGAAGTTGAGCATTGTCATCGCATGCACGCTGTCGGCCATTGTTCTGACGACAAAGGCACAGACGACCATCCCCACCATTTCGCCATCGGCAACCTACACCGACAGCAATGGCGACGAGCAGACCTCCACGTCCATCACTGAGTCGGCCCCCCTCACGGTAACCTTTGCCAGCGGGGCCGAGAGCACCGACGGATGGACAAGCCACTACGAATGGCATTTTTATCGCGACAACGAGCGCGACAATCCCTACCTGGTCCGCTATGAGGAGACTACCAACGTCACGTTCAACGACGCGGGCAACCACCACGTGGAGCTATGGGCCACCTTTGTAAACGGCAACGACACCGTGGCCTATACCAATGACTATTGGGCCACGGGCGGCACGCCTATCATCGTAGCCATATCGGAAAGCAAGCTTGAGTTTCCCAATGCTTTCTCTCCCAACGGAGACGGCATCAACGACATCTATAAGGCCAAGGAGGGCTACAAGAGCATCGTGGAGTTTCAGGCCACCATTTTCAACCGCTGGGGACAGAAGATTTACAGTTGGAGCGACCCCGCCGGCGGCTGGGACGGAACTTTTCACGGCAAGGACGTGAAGCAAGGTGTCTATTACGTGCAGGTGAAAGCCAAGGGGGCAGACGGGCGGAAGTTCAACATCCGCCTGGATGTCAACCTGCTCAGAGGCTATACTGAGACAACGGGCAACGAATAGACTGTTTTTAGGATAACAGAAGAGGATAATCATGATTGACAAAAATACAGAATGGATTAACGTCTATGGCGCGCGCGTCCACAACCTGAAAGACATTGACGTGCGCATCCCACGCAACTCGCTGACCGTCATCACCGGTCTGTCGGGGTCGGGCAAGTCGTCGTTGGCTTTCGACACCATCTATGCTGAAGGACAGCGCCGCTACATAGAGACCTTCTCGGCTTATGCCCGCAATTTCCTTGGAAATATAGAGCGGCCCGACATTGACCGCATATCAGGCCTGAGCCCCGTAATCAGCATAGAGCAGAAGACTACCAACAAAAATCCCCGCTCCACTGTCGGCACCACTACCGAGATCTACGACTACCTGCGCCTGCTCTATGCGCGCGCTGGAACACCCTACAGCTATCTCAGCGGCGAGAAAATGATAAAATACACCGAGGAGAAGGTCGTGAGCATGATACTCCACGACTACGACGGACACCGCGTACTCGTTCTTTCCCCGCTGGTAAGGCAGCGAAAGGGACACTACCGCGAGCTCTTCGACAGCATGCGGCGCAAGGGCTACCTCAACATCAGGGTTGACGGCGAGGTAAAAGAGATTACGCGCGGCATGAAAGTTGACCGCTACAAAAACCACAACATCGAGGTAGTCATCGACAAACTGAAGGTTGAGGCCAAGGACGAGGAACGACTGCGCCGCACTGTGGCCACGGCAATGAGACAGGGCGACGGAGCCATCATGGTGATGGACAAAGACGACGGCACGGTGCGCAACTTCTCCAAGAAACTAATGGATCCCAAGACAGGACTCTCATACGGCGATCCAGCTCCCAACATTTTCTCTTTCAATTCGCCCGAAGGAGCCTGCCCCCGCTGTAAGGGGCTGGGGGTGGTCAATGAGATCGACCTCAGCAAAGTAGTTCCCGACGACACGCTGAGCATACACGACGGAGCCATCGTCCCATTGGGCAAATACAAGAACCAAATGATTTTCTGGCAGATACAGGCCATCCTTCAGAAATATGGATGCACCTTAAAGACTGCCTATAAGGACATCCCGCAAGATGCTATCGACGAGATACTTAACGGATCACTGGAAAATGTAAGAATAGACAAGGAAATTGTGCATACGTCAAGCGATTACTTTGTCTCATTTGACGGCGTCATCAAATACTTGCAGGCTGTGATGGAGAACGACGACTCCGCCGCCAGCCAGAAATGGGCCGCGCAGTTCCTTGCCGAAAAAGAATGTCCCGAATGCCACGGTCAGCGTCTGAAGCGCGAGGCGCTCTCCTATCGGATATGGGACAAGAACATAGCTGAGGTGGCCAATATGGATATCTCTGAGCTCAACGACTGGCTCTCGCACGTGGAAGAGCATCTTGAAAAGCAGCGCATTCCCATTGCCCATGAAATTATCAAGGAGCTGAAAAGCCGGGTACAATTTTTGCTTGAGGTGGGCCTCGACTACCTCTCGCTCAATCGCCAGTCGGCCTCACTCTCAGGCGGTGAGAGCCAGCGCATCAGGCTCGCAACGCAGATTGGGTCTCAATTGGTCAACGTGCTCTATATCCTCGACGAGCCGAGCATCGGACTTCATCAGCGCGACAATGAACGCTTGATCAACTCGCTAAAGGAGCTGAGAGACCTGGGCAACACGGTAATCGTGGTCGAGCACGACGAGGACATGATGCGAGCAGCCGACTGGATTGTCGATATAGGGCCGAAAGCCGGACGCAAGGGAGGCGAGGTGGTCTTTCAAGGAACGCCTGAAGAAATGCTCAAAACCCACACTATCACTGCACAATACCTCAACGGAGAAAAGAAAATAGCAATACCCGTGACAAGACGGAAGGGCGATGGCACCTGCCTCACCATTCACGGCGCCTCGGGCAACAATCTCAAGCACATTGACGTCAGCTTCCCACTGCATGAGCTCATCGTCGTAACGGGTGTCTCTGGCTCTGGCAAATCAACGCTCATCAACGAGACGCTCCAACCCATTCTCTCGCAGCATTTCTACCGCTCGCTGAAAAAGCCGATGCCCTATGACAGTTTCGACGGAATAACACTTATCGACAAGGTGGTCGATGTAGATCAAAGTCCTATCGGCCGCACGCCGCGCAGCAATCCTGCAACCTATACGGGAGTGTTCAGCGACATCCGCTCTCTGTTTGTAAACCTTCCTGAGGCGAAGATACGCGGCTACAAGCCGGGACGCTTCTCTTTCAACGTAAAAGGCGGACGCTGCGAGGCCTGCGGCGGCAACGGGTACAAGGTCATTGAAATGAACTTCCTGCCCAACGTCATGGTACCCTGTGAGGTATGCCACGGAAAACGCTACAACCGCGAGACCCTTGAGGTGCGATACAAGGGCAAATCCATTGCCGACGTACTCGACATGACCATTAACCAATCTGTGGAATTCTTTGAGAATGTGCCGAATATCCTTCAGAAAATAAAGACCCTGCAAGATGTGGGGCTGGGATATATCAAGCTCGGGCAAAGCTCCACGACCCTCTCGGGAGGAGAAAGTCAGCGCGTGAAGCTCGCCACAGAGCTCTCTAAACGAGACACTGGCCGCACCTTATATATATTGGACGAGCCAACGACGGGACTGCACTTTGAGGATATACGCAATCTGATGATGGTACTGCAACAACTTGTGGACAGGGGCAACACCGTCATTGTGATTGAACACAACCTCGACGTCATTAAGTTGGCCGACTATATCATCGACATGGGGCCAGAGGGAGGCCGCAACGGTGGGCGTGTGCTTTCGACAGGCACTCCCGAGGAAGTGGCACAAAGCAAGTTGGGCTACACGCCACAGTTTCTCAAGAAAATGCTGAAAAATCATTGATTGTATATGGTCAGACAGTTTTTATCCTCCATATTTATTTCTTTTCTCATTCCTTTTGGCGCGGCGGCGCAAGGCGTCTATCAACTGCCGGATGACGGTCCTCTGACGGTAAACCCAGCCTTGCAGAATTTGGCTGAGCGATTGCTGCGTGGCAAACAAGGCAGCATCGTCGCCATCAATCCAGCCAACGGTGAGGTGCTTTGCATGGTGAGCCACAATAAGGTCGATGACCACCTGAACCGGGCCGTCTCAATATCCTATTCACCGGGCTCAACATTCAAAGTGGCCCAAGCCGCCACGCTGCTCACTTTCGGCGCAATCAACACCCATACGGCCTATCCGTGCCGCAAAGGCTTCTGGGCCGACGGCATCCATATCGGCTGCCACGAGCATTCGTCGCCCCTCACCCTGGTGCAGGCCCTTGGCCAGTCGTGCAACTCTTGGTGGTGCCAGGCATTCCGCGACTTTGTCGATAACCGCTCGCTTTATCCGGTAAAGGCAACAGCCCTCAACGATTGGCATTCGTTCATGTGGAGCATGGGACTAGGACATCCGCTTGGCATCGACCTGCCCAACGAGGCCAGTGGTCTCATTCCCGACGCTGCCTATTTAGACAAGAGTCACGGCACATGGAACGGAACAACCATCATGTGGCTGGGTATGGGGCAGGGCGAGGTGACCACCACCCCACTCCAGCTCTGCAATCTCGCTGCCATCACAGCCAACCGCGGACGCTGGTTCACACCCCACATCCACAAGCCAACAGCCAGCCATCCGCTTGACAGTATCTTTTTGACGCCCCATCAGGCCAGGCCTGCGAAAGAGGCGTTCGACATCGTTGTCGAGGGCATGCGGGCAGCCGTCATCAGCGGTACCTGCACTGCCATACGCAATCCTCATTACAAAGTTTGCGGGAAAACGGGTACGGCCCAGAACGAAGGCCACGACCACAGCATCTTCTTGGGCTTTGCCCCTGAAAACAACCCACGTATAGCCGTCAGCGTCTATGTGGAGAACGGAGGATGGGGAGCCGACCTTGCCTGCCCCCTGGGCGGACTGATTATGGAGCAATACATCTTGGGAAGACTGTCGGAGGCGTCGGAGGCCAAAGTCAGGAGGTGGGAACGCAAAAATGTCAAAATCAAGGCCGTCGAGGTGCCCATCATGCTTGACGACCTCTAAAGAATAAGAGAAAAATAGAATAGAAAGGGACTTATCTAAAAAAAATAAGCTAACTTTGCGCTATCTAAGCATTGATTAATATAGAATAGCATTATGCCAGAGATATCAGTTCGTGGATTGGAAATGCCGTTTTCGCCTATCCGCAAGCTTGCACCACTTGCAGCTGCCGCCAAGGCAAGAGGAATTAAGGTTTATCATCTCAACATTGGTCAGCCCGACCTGCCCACACCGCAAGTAGGCCTCGACGCACTTAAGCATATCGACAGGAAAATTCTGGAGTATTCTCCGTCACAAGGCTTTCTGTCGTATCGCGAGAAACTCGTGAGCTACTATGCCAAGTATAATATCAATGTGACGCCAGACGAGATCATCATCACCTCAGGCGGCTCTGAGGCCGTGCTTTTCTCCTTTATGAGCTGCCTCAATCCCGGCGATGAGATTATCGTCCCCGAGCCGGCTTATGCCAACTACATGGCCTTTGCCATCTCCGCCGGAGCCAAAATACGCACCATTGCGACAACCATCGAGGAAGGCTTCTCACTGCCGAAAGTGGAGAAGTTTGAGGAGCTGATTAATGACAAGACGCGCGCCATCATGATTTGCAACCCCAACAATCCGACGGGCTATCTCTATACACGGCGCGAGATGAACCAGATACGCGACCTCGTAAAGAAATACGACCTCTACCTGTTTTCCGATGAGGTGTATCGGGAATACATCTACACGGGCAGTCCCTACATCAGTGCCATGCACCTGAAAGGTATCGAGGACAACGTCATCCTGATTGATTCAGTATCGAAGCGATATTCTGAATGCGGCATACGTGTAGGAGCCCTCATCACCCACAACAAGGCCGTAAGGCAGGCCGTGATGAAGTTTTGTCAGGCCCGTCTCTCCCCACCTCTCATAGGGCAGCTTGTCGCCGAGGCATCACTTGATGCGCCTGAGGATTACTACCGCACCGTCTATGACGAGTACGTGGAGCGCCGCAAATGCCTTATCGACGGTCTCAACCGCATTCCCGGCGTCTATTCTCCTATTCCCATGGGTGCATTCTATACGGTAGCGCAACTGCCAGTTGACGATTCTGAGAAATTCTGCCGCTGGTGTCTTGAGGAGTTCAGCTATGAGGGCTGCACCGTGATGATGGCTCCCGCAGCCGGCTTCTACACCACTCCCAACGCCGGACGCAACCAAGTGAGAATAGCCTATGTGCTGAAACAGGAAGACTTAAAGAAAGCCTTAATAGTGCTGAGCAAAGCACTTGAAGCTTATCCGGGGAGGACTGCCGAATGAATTTTCCCCTCTTCATTGCTACCCGGCTCTACCGTTCACAAGGAGACAAACGTAAGGTTTCACGGCCAGCCATCAAGATTGCGACCGCAGGCGTCACTATAGGGTTGGCCGTAATGATTGTGTCTGTGTTTGTGGTGCTTGGGTTCAAGCACTCCATCCGAAACAAGGTCATCGGCTTCGGCAGCCATATCCAAGTTACCAATTTTATCGGCCAGACGGCTTCTGAGCAATACCCCATTCAGATGGACGACAGCATGATGCAGGTCATCCGCAACATCAACGGGGTGAGGCACGCAGAGCGTTTTGCCTATAAGCAAGGCATCCTGAAGACCGACAACGACTTCTTAGGGGTCATACTGAAAGGTGTCGGACCAGAATACGACTCCACTTTCATACATTCCAATATGGTGTCGGGCTGCTTTCCTAAATTTTCCGACAAGGAAGCCTCCAACAACATTGTTATCTCCCAAAGTATCGCCGACAAGCTGAAAGTGAGGCAGGGGCAACGCATCTTCGCCTATTTTATCGACAGCAATGGCGTGCGCATCCGCAGGTTCACCATTGCCGGTATCTACCAGACCAACCTCAGCCAATACGACACCTACATCTGCTTTACCGACCTTTACACTGCCGTCAGGCTTAACGGATGGAAGCAGGACCAGGCCTCAGGCGCCGAGATTACCGTAAACGACTTCAACAGGGTCAATGAAGTTGAGCAGCAGTTCATTGAGAAAGTCAACAAGACAACCGACCACTACGGCGAGACCTACTCCTCGCAGACTATTCAGGATATCAACCCGCAAATCTTTCAGTGGCTTGACCTTCTCGACATGAATGTGTGGATTATCCTTGCGCTGATGACTGCAGTTGCTGGAGTGACGATGATTTCCGGCTTGCTAATCATTATTCTTGAGCGTACGACGATGATTGGAGTGCTGAAAGCTCTTGGCGCCCGCAACGCCACCATCCGTCACACGTTCATGTGCTTCGCCACCTTTATTATAGGGAGAGGATTGCTTTACGGCAATATATTAGGTGTAGGACTGAGCTTGCTACAGAAATATCTTGGTATCGTCAAACTCGACCCGGCAACATATTATGTAAGCACCGTTCCCATTGAAATCAACATACCTGCCCTGCTGTTGCTGAACGTTGCCACGCTGGTCATCAGCGTCCTCGTTCTGATAGCGCCAAGTTATCTCATCGCTCACATCCATCCTGCGAGAAGCATGCGATATGAGTGACAACGGGCATGTGAAATGAGTAAATTGTCCGTTCTATACAAGCCGTTCAATAGAAAAGTGTGCTGATTATTCAAAATAATGCACATTTTTCTTGCCAATGTGCAGTTTAGGTATTAACTTTGCACAAAAATTTGATAATTGTGCAATGGTAGCAAAGGCAAGTTTCAATACAATGGTCGAGGAGACCATACGCACCAACTGGGAGAAGGACGCACTTACCGACTATAAGGGTGCGACGCTTCAGTTCCACGACGTTGCAAGAAAGATTGAAAAGCTGCATATACTGTTTGAGCACTCAGGTCTCAGGCAGGGTGACAAAGTTGCTTTATGCGGCCGCAACAGCTCAGCTTGGGCATGCGCTTTCCTTGCCACCCTCACCTATGGTGCTGTGGCAGTACCGGTGCAGCATGAGTTCAAGCCGGACCAGGTCTATGAGATAGTCAATCATTCTCAAGCCAAGTTGTTGTTCGTGGGCGACGTAGTGTCCACGACGCTCGACTATGACAGGATGCCCCATCTGGAGGGCGTCGTCTATATTCCCGACTACTCTGTTGTTGTAAGCCGCTCAGAGCAGCTTACCTATGCCCGTGAGCACCTTAATGAGATTTACGGCATAAAGTATCCCAAATACTTTCGCAAGGAGCATCTGCACTACCACGTTGACAATCCTGACGAGCTTGCGCTGATTAATTACACCAGTGGCACAACAGGCTTCTCAAAGGGCGTAATGCTCTCATATCGCTGCATGTGGAGCAACATCACCTACTTGAAGAAAGCCATTGGCAGCAAGCTCAGCAAAGACAATAAGAACGTCCTGGCTATCTTGCCCATGGCCCATATGTACGGACTAAGCTGTGAGTTCCTCCTGCAGTTCTGCATGGGCAATCACATCTATTTCCTGACGCGTCTGCCGAGTCCGACTATCATTCAGGGTGCCTTTACAGACATACATCCCTCCATCATTGTCTCCGTGCCCTTGGTCATCGAGAAGATTATCCGCAAGAAAGTCTTTCCTTCTCTGACCAACCGCGTAAAGGTTTTGATGAGGATGCCTGGAATTGGCAAGAAAGTGAAGGCTCACCTTTGTCGTGAGGTGATGGACATCATGGGGGGAAAAGCCTATGAGGTGATGGTCGGTGGAGCCGGCCTGAGCAGAGAGATCGAAGATTTCCTGGTCAGCATAGGATTTCCCATTACCGTAGGCTATGGCACCACTGAGACCGGCCCTATGATTACCTACAGCGACTGGCATGACTTTGTGCCGGGGAGTTGCGGTACGGTAGCCGATAACATGGAACTGAAAGTGCTGAGCAGCGACCCGGAAAATATCCCAGGAGAGGTGGTCACGCGGGGACTCAATGTAATGTTGGGCTATTATAAGAATGAGGAGGCCACTAAGGCTGTCATTGATGAGCAAGGTTGGTTCCATACGGGAGACTTGGCCAGAATGAGCGCCGACGGCCATCTGTTCATTCTTGGCCGCATCAAAAACATGCTTTTGGGTTCAAACGGTCAAAACGTATATCCAGAGGAGATAGAGTATAAGCTTAATGCTATGACCATGGTCTCCGAAAGCTTAATCATTCAAAAAGGTGATAAGCTTGTAGGCCTCGTACATCCCGACTTGGAGGAAGCCTCACATCTTGGGTTTACCATGGAAGACCTTCAAAGCATTATGAATGAAAACCTGAAACAGCTCAACGACCAGCTGCCCTCGTTCTGCCAAATCAGTGAAATCAAGCTTCATAATACAGAGTTCGAGAAAACTCCGAAAAAATCCATCAAAAGATACTTATATCAGAACGCAGTGTAAGAGTCACTGCGCTCAATTCTATATTTCATTTCATTTAAGAAAACAATACCAATATGGAACAAATACCAAGCTTCAACCAGCTTATCCAGGATAGTATAACACGTAACTGGGACCGCGATGCGTTGACTGACTATAAAGGAGCGACCCTGCAATATCACGATGTAGCTCGAAAGATAGAGAAATTGCATATCATGTTTGAGAGCTCCGGCGTGCAGAAAGGTGACAAGATTGCTATTTGCGGTAGAAATAGCGCGGCTTGGGCGTCTGCATTCCTTGCAGTTATCACCTATGGTGCCATAGCCGTCCCTATTCTGCATGAGTTCATTCCGGACCAAATACACAATATTGTCAATCACTCCGACGCGAAATTGCTGTTTGCAGGAGATGTGGTAGCCACACAGATAGACCCGACAAAGATGCCCAAATTGGAAGGCATCATCTATATTCCCGATTATTCCTTGGTCATCTCACGTACCGAGAAGCTGACCTATGCCCGGGAACACCTGAATGAGATGTTCGGGCATAAGTTCCCCAAATATTTCCGCAAGGAACACGTACATTATTATATAGAACAGAATCCTGACGAACTGGCACTGATCAACTATACCAGCGGTACGACCGGCTTCTCAAAGGGTGTAATGCTGCCCTATCGTTCCCTGTGGAGCAACGCAGACTTTGCAAAGCACGTGCTTGGCAGTAAGATAAAGGCTGGCGACAGCGTCATCAGCATTTTACCAATGGCCCATATGTATGGCATGGCTTTCGAATTTCTGTTTGAGTTCCTAATGGGTTGCCATGTCTACTATCTCACCCGCATACCCTCTCCCGCCATCATCGCTGCCGCATTCAGCGAAATAAGGCCCGTCATCATTATCTCGGTGCCCCTGATAATAGAGAAAATCATCAAGAAGAAAGTCTTTCCCAAGCTTCAAGATCCGCGCATGCGGCTGCTCACAAGAATGCCGGGCATCAACAAGAAAGTGTTTGAGCGCATCAATGAGCAGGTTACTCAAGCTTTCGGCGGACGTTTCATTGAAGTGATTGTCGGCGGTGCTGCTTTTAGTCAGGAAGTGGAGCAGTTCCTGCGCCGCATTGGCTTTCGCTACACCGTAGGCTATGGAGCAACCGAATGTGGTCCCATCATTGGCTATGAGGACTGGAGCCGCTTCGTCCCCGGATCCTGCGGCAAGGCCGCTTATCACATGCAGGTGAAGATTGTAAGCCGCGACCCGACCCACATCGCAGGAGAGATACTTTGCAAAGGTCCCAACGTGATGCTTGGCTATTACAAGAATGAGGATGCCACCAAGGCTGCCATTGATGCTGACGGATGGTTTCACACGGGCGATCTCGGCCTGATGGACAAAGACGGCAACATCTTCATTAAAGGGCGCTCCAAGAACATGCTTCTTGGCTCAAACGGCCAGAATATTTATCCCGAGGAAATAGAGGACAAGCTCAACTCGTTGACACTCGTCAGTGAGAGTGTTGTCATTCAGGAAGGCGACAAGCTTATAGGCTTGGTTCATCCCGACTACGACGCCGCAAAGTCGATGGGATTAGGCGATGCTGACATCAAGGAGATCATGGAGCACAACCGCAAGACCCTCAATGCCGAGCAGCCCAACTACTGTCATCTTTCTGAAATCCGCATTCACGAGGAAGAATTTGAGAAGACACCCAAACGCTCTATCAAGCGTTTCCTCTACACAAAATGATTGGATGCATGACTCACAATGAAGACACGAAGCCACATGACTTGGATAAATCCAAGTCAATGTAGCCTTCGTGTCTCCGTATGAAATGTATTCCCGTTACGAAAAGCCATAAACCATATTTTTCTGATCTTGAGGGGTAGGCTGATTTGAGCCGTGTGTACGTCAAGTCATTTACCTATGACCTTGAAGCGTGAAAACTTGAGTAGCAGTTGCTTCACTCCGGTCTCATCAAACTGCACAGTGGCTTTTCGGTTGTCGCCCGTACCCTCGAGCGTGATTATTCTTCCCCGTCCGAAGCGCGAATGCTCAATCACTGCGCCAACAGTCAACTGCTGGCCATCTGCGGTAACCATGGACTGTACGGTGGCATTCTCAGATAATGCACGACCACCATTGGTCATCGACCGTGACACCTTGGTCCAGCGTCCCTCTTTCTTCAACCGTTGCTCAAAGCTCTCCGAAAATGGATTGACGGCACGCTCCGGATGATGAGGCGATGTTATTTTTGGTTTTCTGTCAGCCATGAACTGTCCTGCCACCGGCCGGGAATTTTGCATACGGTCACTACTGCGGTGGTAACCCTCGCCCCAATCATGAAATCCCGTATAGGGTCTGTCAATTTCAAAGTTATCGCTCCAAGGTCTTTTAATGCCTGACGACTTCCATGGCATATAATCACCGCCAGAAGCGCCTTCTTCTGACTTTTCTGCAATAAACTGCGGATCGATGTCGTCAAGGAAACGACTTCGGATAACGTAGTTATCCGCCTTTCCGAAACGCCATCGCGAATGAGCCCATGTGAGGTAACAATGCTTTTCGGCACGAGTGATGGCAACATACAGCAGACGACGCTCCTCCTCTAAATTGCCTGGATTGTCAAGAGACTGTAGGCTTGGGAAGATATTTTCCTCCATACCGACAACAAACACCGTATTGAATTCCAATCCTTTTGACGAATGGATGGTCATCAGCTTGATTTTGTCATCTGTGTCGCCTGCATTATCCTGATCCGTCATCAATGCTACCGTAGGCAGATAATCATTCAACAAGGCATGACCGGCATTGCCTGTCTCCTGCTGGCCATTCACAAAGTCAGCGATACCTGAGATTAATCCGTCAACATTCTCACGCCTCATAAGACCCTCGGCCGAATTGTCTTTCTTGAGGTCTTGCTCAATACCACTGTTGTTGATAATGAGCTTGCCCAGTGTCAAGGCATCGAGCGATGGCAACTGTTGAATGAAAGATTCAATCAGTTGTCTGAATTTCTCCAACTTTGTTTTAGTGCCACTGTTGACATCAATTGAATAGTCAGCAGAATGGCAGATTACCTCCCACAGACTTACATGATATGTCTGGGCAGCATCGGCTATCTTCTGCACGGTCTTGTCACCAATGCCGCGCGCAGGATAATTGATGATACGCAGAAACGCCTCCTCGTCATCTGGATTTACCACAAGACGAAAGTATGCAATAATGTCCTTGATTTCCTTGCGCTGATAGAAACTTACGCCGCCATAAATCTGATAATGTTGCGCAAGCCCTATCTCCGGTTTGGTCATCTCCTCCTCAAATACGCGGCTTTGGGCATTGGTGCGATAAAGAATTGCAAAGTCGCTGAAGTTAAGGTTTTCCATCTTGCGCAGACGCTTGATTTCCCTACAGACGACAGCAGCCTCACGCTTGTCTGATAAGGTCTCCCATACCACCACCTTACCGCCCTTGTCGTTGCGGCTGAAAACATCTTTCTCAATCTGTTTCTGATTATGCTTCATCAGCGAGTTGGCTGCGCCGACGATGTTTTGCGTTGACCGATAGTTTTGTTCCAGCTTAAACAGTCTCACGTTGGGATATACGGCACTGAAATGCAACATGTTGCTTATGTTAGCTCCACGGAAAGCATAAATGCTCTGATAGTCATCACCCACCATGCAGACATGCGGGCTATGCTCTGTGAGCAACTGGATGATTTGCTGTTGGGCATAGTTGGTGTCCTGATATTCATCTACAAGGATATATCTGAAACGTTCGGCATATTTCTGTCTGATATCAGGATGCTGTTTCAGCAATAGGAAAGTATTCAGCAGCAGATCGTCAAAGTCCATGGCATTGGCAGCCTTTAGCCTTTGCTGGTAGGCAGCGAAAATTGAATGAAGCTCAGACATGCGCCGGCGTTCGTCATTGGCGAGAGCATGGGCGTCGGCAGCGTAGTCCCCAGCGTCAGTCAATCCGTTTTTGGCCCTTGAGATAACGGCATGCACCACTGAGGGCTTATACGTCTTGTCGTCGAGTCCCATTTGCTTGATGATGCTTTTCAATACCGAGCGAGAATCACTCTCATCATAGATGGTAAAGGAAGACGCATAGCCAATACTTGAGGCCTCATAGCGCAAAATGCGGGCGAAGATGGAATGGAATGTACCCATCTGAAGGTATTTGGCCCGTTCCTCATCAACGATGCCAGCCACACGCTCTTTCATCTCTCTGGCAGCTTTGTTGGTGAAGGTAAGCGCCAATATATTCCACGGGTTCATGCCATAATGCTGAAGCAGCCAGGCAATTTTATAGGTCAGCACTCGTGTTTTGCCCGAGCCAGCCCCAGCAATGACGAGCTGGGGGCCGTCGCAATAGACTACACTTTCCCTTTGTTTATCGTTGAGCTGTTTGAGTATTTCTTCTTCTGTCTGCATAATCCTGTGACTATTATATATATTGGTGTAAAAGCGAAAGATGTTCTTTATTTATTGACACAATTGTTTAACGGCTAGTCTGTGACCTATCTGTATGTTGATCCCACTGCTGTGCGAGGGTCGTAGTCCTCCCCCTCTTTGGGGAAAGATGGAATGAAGCGCATGTTGGCCTTGATCTGACGCTCGCGCTTTCTCATATAGCCACTCGGATATTTCGAAGAAAACTTCCTCGGATTAGGAAGCGTTGCGGCAATTAGTGCGCAGTCACTGCGCGAGAGGTCTCTGGCCGACTTGCCAAAATTGTATTCCGCGCACGCATCAACGCCATAGATGCCATCACCCATCTCGATAGAGTTGAGGTAAACCTCCATAATGCGGTGCTTGCCCCAGAACACTTCTATGAGCGTAGTAAAGTACAGCTCAAAGCCTTTGCGTATCCATGACCGGCCCGGCCATAGAAAAACATTCTTGGCCGTCTGTTGAGAAATCGTGCTTGCGCCGTGCATACGTCCGCCCCTCATATTGTGTTTGGCAGCCTTGTCGATGGCATTGAAGTCAATGCCGTGATGCAACAAAAAGCGGGAGTCCTCGCTCGCCATAACGGCTACAGGCATGTGGGGAGACATCTCTTCAAGCGAGATCCAATGATGGTGGATTGTGAAATTGCCATTCTCCACGCATCGTATGAGCATCAATGGCGTGATATAGACCGGGATAAACCGATATGCGATAACCGCCAGAATAGATGACGCAAAGAATAGACTAACTATCCAACGAACAATGCGCTTGAACTTTCTCATAAACATAAAAAGGAGTTAAGAAGACGCAGTCCTCTTAGCTCCTACAACATGGTTTTAATCATTATTACTGCAGCGTGCCGGCATTGGCCTTGTTGATCATGTCCTGCGAGGCATAAAGATAGACCTCCACACGACGATTGGCCTGTGAGACCGTTTTGTTCTCTATCTCATCCTGGCTGCCCTTGCCTACAATATTCTGCAGCTGTGACGAGGTGACCCCACACGAAGTGAGATAGTCGGCCACGCTCTGCGCACGCTTCTGACTCAAAGGAACGTTGATGGCATCGCCGCCAGAGCGATCAGTGTAGCCATAGATGTCAACATGGCAGTCGGCATTACTCTTCAGCACCTGCGAGAATTTAGCCAAAGAAGTCTTGCTCGTAGAGTTGAGCGTATAGCCGTTTGTGGGGAAGAGAATGCCACTGTCAAAGGTCACCTTCACAGCCTTAAGGCCATTATTGTCTGTAACTTCCTCAACCTGTGCATTCTCGACCTGCGCAGCCTGCTGGGCCACTTTGTCCATATGCTTGCCAATGAGCGTACCGGCACCTGCGCCCACGGCACCGCCGATGGCCGCACCGATGGCGGCACCCTTGCCATGGCCGGCTATAGCTCCAATGATGGAACCTAAAGCAGCGCCACCACCTGCACCAATCAGTGTGCCAGTGCCTTGCTTGGTAGAGCAACTCGTAAACGTAAAGCCACTGAAGACGGTTAAGAAACACATGCTCAGTGTAAGTGTCTTGACTTTTTCCATAATACACAAAGTTTATATTTACCTGATTTTATATGCAAAGATACACCTTTTTTCGATATGTGAGAATGGTATCCTACATTTTTTTATTAACTTTGCAGCAAAGTTAAGTATAAGTAACTTTTCAAAGACGGGAGAAATCCTATTTCAACGTAGGGAAATCCCTATAAAACCGATTCATACATTCATTTTAAGCAATGGCAAAAGAACTGAAACAACTCACCAAACGCGCTGATAACTATAGTCAGTGGTATAACGACTTGGTGATGAAAGCTGACCTCGCAGAGCTTGCTCCGGTGCGCGGCTGTATGATTATCAAACCTTATGGTTATGCAATCTGGGAAAAAATGCAGGCCCAGTTGGATAAGATGTTTAAGGAGACTGGTGCGCAAAACGCCTACTTTCCTCTGCTTATCCCTGTGAGTTTTTTCGCCCGTGAGGCAGAACATGTGAAAGGCTTTGCTAAAGAGAGTGCCGTGGTGACTCACTACCGCCTAAAGGCAGACGAGAAGGGCAGCATCAGTGTTGATTCAGATGCCAAGCTCGATGAGCCGCTTGTCATTCGTCCTACTTCTGAGACGATGATTTGGCACACATACAAAAACTGGATTCACTCTTGGCGCGACCTGCCCATCGTCTGCAACCAATGGTGCAACGTGATGCGATGGGAGATGCGCACGCGTCCTTTCTTGCGTACTTCAGAGTTTCTTTGGCAGGAAGGGCATACCGCCCACGCTACTAAAGAGGAGGCTGAGGCAAAGGCTCAGCAGATGCTGCACGTCTATGCCGACTTCGTAGAGAATTGGATGGATGTGCCCGTTATTCAAGGTACGAAGAGTCCGACAGAGCGTTTTGCAGGTGCACTCAACACTTATACCATTGAGGCCATGATGCAAGACGGCAAAGCACTTCAAAGTGGCACAAGCCACTTCCTCGGTCAAAATTTCGCAAAGAGCTTTGACGTGACGTTCCTCAACAAGGACAACAAGCCTGAGTATGTTTGGGCCACTTCATGGGGTGTCTCCACCCGACTCATGGGCGCACTCATCATGGTACATTCTGATGACAACGGACTTGTGCTACCTCCGCGTCTGGCACCTATCCAAGTGGTCATCGTACCCATCAACAAGAATGCCGAGCAACTTGCTGCCATTTCCGAAAAACTACAGCCCGTTATCAATGAGTTGCGCAGCAAAGGAATCAGCGTAAAATATGATGACGCCGACAACAAACGCCCTGGCTTCAAATTCGCTGACTATGAGCTAAAGGGCGTGCCCGTCAGACTGGTCATGGGCGGACGCGACCTGGAAAGCAATACCATCGAGATAATGCGCAGGGACACGCTCGAGAAAGAGAGCGTCAGTTTTGACGGCATCGTCGGGCGCGTGGCAAGCACCCTGGAAGACATGCAGAAGACCATCTTCGAGAAAGCGCGCAAATACCGCGACGACCACATCTATGAATGCAGCAACTATGACGAGTTCAAGGAGCGCATTCAGGGCGGCGGCTTCTTCCTCTGTCCGTGGGACGGCACTGCCGAGACCGAGGCTAAGATTAAGGAAGAAACGCAGGCCACCATACGCTGCATCCCTATGGGCTACGACCAGAATGTGGAAGGACTGACCGACATGGTGAGCGGTAAGCCCGCGGTGTATAAAGTCATCATTGCAAGGGCTTACTGACCCTGCACCTTATTATAATACTCGCACAGAGTCACGGCACGCAGAGTGCCAGGCTCATCCAAGGTTCCTCTGCCAGAGGCCTCAGACTGTGCCGGCGGCTTTCGGACCCTGTGGCCGCCGTGCCTCTGTGTGAGCAAAACAGACAGACAGCGCGAAACATCAACACCTGAACCAAATGACTTTATGATGGATGAGAAGAATTCTGCACTCACCTCCGGGCGGGAGGCAACCTCAAGGGACAACCGTCCGCTTACTGTCTACAAGGCCAGCGCGGGCAGCGGAAAGACTTTCACCCTTGCCGTGGAATACATCAAACTGCTCATCAGAGATCCGCAAAACTACCGTTATATCCTCGCCGTGACTTTCACCAACAAAGCCACGCAGGAGATGAAACAGCGCATTCTGTCGAAGCTCTACGGCATAGCACACGCCCTGCCCGACGCCGGCGACTATTTCAAAGAGGTAAGCAAAGCTTTCCCCCGATTGGAGGAACGCGTCATACGGTCACGCGCCGACACCGCCCTCACACAGCTGGTGCACAACTACAGCTACTTCCGCGTGGAAACCATCGACAGCTTCTTCCAGCGCATACTCCGCAACCTTGCACGCGAACTTGACCTCACCGCCAACCTACAGGTGATGCTCAACGACAAAGAAGTAGAAAATCAAGCTGTTGACAATATCATCGAGCAAATTGAGAAAGACGACGACCCGCTGCTCCAGTGGATTATGGATTTCGTACAAGAGCGTATGGATGATGATAAAAACTGGAATGTCATCGGCACAATAAAGTCATTCGGCGAGAACATCTTCTCTGATTTTTACAAGTCACACCAGGCACAGCTAAGAGGCATCATCAATGACGGCGAATTCTTTAAATCGTATAAAGCGAAGCTCCTGAAGCTCAAGGCAAACGCCAACAGCCGGATGAGGAACTTCGCACGGCGGTATGAGGTCATTGCCGCCCGGCACGGACTGCAAGACAGCAACTACTCACATGGCCACAGCAATGTGCCGGGATACTTTGAAAATCTGGCCAGCGGCAATTATCTTGGCGACAAGTCAAAGATGCCCAACTCCTATGTGACGAAAGGACTTGGCGACCACCCAGAGGGGCTGCTGAAAAAGGGCGACATAGGCTCAGCCGAGGGCAACGCGATTGTCGGCGAGGTGGCGCCGCTGCTCAAGGAGGCCGAGGAAGCAAGAAAAGAGGCGGCCGTCACCGTTGTGTCGGTTGACATCACCCTGCAGCACATCAACGAGCTGCGGCTGCTGGGACGTATCGAAGAGGAGGTGAACCGCATCAACAGCGAAAACAACGAATATCTGCTCAGCAACACACAGTCGCTGCTTCACTCACTTATCGACAAGCAAGACTCTCCGTTCATCTATGAGAAAATCGGAGGCCAGCTCCGCTTCATCATGATTGACGAATTCCAGGACACCAGCATCGTGCAATGGCAAAACTTCGAGGTGCTGCTCAACGACTGTATCGCCCACGACAAAGGCAGCATGATTGTCGGCGACGTGAAGCAAAGCATCTATCGGTGGCGTGACGGCGACTGGCACCAGCTGCAAAATCTGCGCGAGGAGACATGCGCGCAGGTGCGGGTTCAGCCGCTGTCTGTCAACTACCGCTCAGAGAGAAACATCGTCAGGTTCAACAATGCTTTCTTCACTGCGGCCGTCAGCCAGATTACCGGCGATACCGTAAGAAATCTGCAGGATCAGCACGCGCCCGGGCGGCTCGTAGCCGAGGCCGGGGAAATCAGGACCGCCTACGCCGACGTGGTGCAACAGGTACCCGACGCGAGGCCAGACACCGGACTCGTGGAAGTGACGCTGCTGGCTGACGAGGAATACGACCGTCAGACAATCGCACACGTAGAGCAGACCGTAGTGAGCTTGCTTGAGGCGAAAATCCCACAGGACAAGATTGCCGTCATCGTGAGGCACAAGAAACAGATCAAGCTGCTGGCCAACTATTTTCTCCACCATGCGGTGACCGTCAACGGACAGCCGGTGATGCTGAATATGGTCTCGGACGAGGCTTTCCGTCTCGATGCTTCACTGGCCGTCAACATTCTGGTCAAGGCCATGCAGCTGCTCACCGCCCCTGACGACAGGCTCACAGAAGCTTTCCTCGTCAAAGCCTGGCGGCAGATTGTTAGTCCGACAGACAGCGACGCTGAGCTGTTCGTCGGAAAAGACTCATTGACCGGCCAGCTTCCGCACGAGATGACAGCCGGCCGCGACAAACTGCTCGCGCTGCCGCTGATTGACCTCGCTGAACAGCTCTACAATATCTTCCAGCTGAATAAGCTCGAACAGCAAAGCGCGTACGTCTGCGCTTTCTTCGACCAAATGGCTGATTTCGCCAGCCGCCATGTGGCAGGTATCGGGGAATTCATTGCGGAATGGAACAGCCGGCTTTGCGCAAGCTCCATCCACAGTGACGAAATCAACGGCATACGTCTGCTGACCATTCACAAGAGCAAGGGCCTTGAGTTTGACAATGTGATTATTCCGTTCTGCGACTGGAAGATAGAGGACATGCGCGACATACTCTGGGCTGAGCCCAAAGAGAAAGTGTTCAACGAGCTGCCTCTCGTGCCCCTCAACCTCTACGCCAAACGGCTGCAGGGCTCCATCTATAAGAATGATTATCTCAGCGAGCACACGAAGAACATCATTGACAACCTCAACTTGCTTTATGTGGCTTTCACCCGCGCCTCGCGCAATCTCTTCATCATCGGCAAAAACGAGTCGCCGCAGGCTCCCTCCCGCCTGCTGAGGTCGCTGCTTCCCGGCTTGCGGGACGGCCTCAACGCCGACATTGACGACAATGAGGTTGCCAGGACGTTTCATTTCGCTTTCGGCAAGCTGTGTCCGTCGGAAAAGGAAAAGGACCACGTACAGGCCAATATCTTTGAGCAAAAAGAACAAAGCGTAAAAATCAAGACATTCGCCACGCGGGAGCACAACGACTTCCTGCAAAGCCATGCGAGCAAGGACTTCATGACCCCCGACGATGAGCTCGAGGCACTTCAGAGGCGCAAGGCCTATATCGAGACCGGAAACATCCTGCACGCGCTCTTCGCCTCCATCCGCGACTATAACGGGCTGGACCAGGCACTGGCCCGGCTCGAATTCGACGGCGTGCTCTATGAGCAGCCCATGACCCGCGGGCAACTGAGGACTATCATTAAGGAAAAGCTTGAGAACAGACAAATAAGGGATTGGTTCTCACCACGCTGGAAAGTATTCAATGAGTGCAGCATCCTCTATTTCGACCACGATAAAGGCTACGTCCGCAACGCACGCCCCGACCGCGTTGTCTACGATGACCGGCAAATGATCGTGATTGACTTCAAGACCGGCAAGGAACTGCCACGGCACCTTGCCCAAGTTCAAGGCTATATGCAGCTGCTCCGCTCCATGGGCTACTCCAATGTCAGCGGCTACTTGTGGTATATTCACCATGACCATATAGTGAAAGTAGGTTGAACCATAATATTGATTCCGCATGACATTTCTTCAGACAGTAGCCAGGGACATTCTGGCCAAGTACGGTACAGACAGTCTTACACGCATTGCCGTTGTCTTCCCCAACAAGCGCGCCTCGCTCTTTCTTGACCAGGCACTGTTCAGCCAGGCCGGCAAGCCGCTGTGGAGTCCGTCCTACTTCACCATCAGCGACCTGTTCCGCAATCATTCCGCGCTAATGGTTCCCGACCAGATTACGCTCATTTTCAAGCTTTACAACATATACACCTCCATCACCGGAAGCAACGAGACGCTCGACCATTTCTACTCGTGGGGGCAGCTGATGCTCAGCGACTTCGACGACCTTGACAAAAACCTTGTGGATGCCGACAAGCTTTTCATCAGCCTGGAGGCCTGGCAGAGCATGAAAGACTTCTCTTTCCTCACTGCCGTACAGCGGGAGAGCCTCGAGCAATTCTTCGGCAAAGTCAGCGGACAGACCAGCCTGCAGTCAGGCTACAACTCCATTTGGAGACATATGGGCGAAATCTATCATGCTTTCCGCAAGGCCCTTTTCAAAGACGGACTGGCCTATGAGGGAATGCTCTACAGGGACGTCGTCGGCAAAAGCCCGGACGACTTCAACTTTCAGCATTATATATTCGTTGGGTTCAATCTTTTGCAGAAAGTCGAGCAGCGTCTGTTCAGACAATTGAAAGACTTGGGAAAGGCCAAGTTCTACTGGGATTACGACAAAGCCTTCATGCAGCCGCAGCAGGAGGCAGGCCGCTATATCAGCCAGTATCTTCGGAAATTCCCCAATGAGCTGGACGGGGGCAGGGCAAGCGACGGCATCGACGCCGACGGAATATACAGTCAATTGTCCGCACCCAAGGACATCACTTTCCTGTCGGCCCCCACTGAGGACATTCAGGCAAGATACGTGACCGGCTGGCTCAAGGAGCGGCTGGCCGCAGCACGGCAAGACCCTGTGGCCAACCCCCTGCAGCGCATCGCTGTGGTACTGGGTGATGAGCACCTGCTGCAAAACGTCGTTCACTGTCTGCCAGAAGAAGCTGACCGCGTCAATATCACAACCGGCTATCCGCTCGCCGCCTCCCCGGCTTACACACTGGTCAGCATGCTTATCGACCTGCAGTTGAGAGGACTTACCCGCGACGGGCTGCACTACCGCCTGAAGTATGTCAACCGCATACTGCGCCATCCCTATGCCAAATATCTGTCGGATGACTGCGCCACGCTTTCAGCATTTCTCGACAGCCACAAGACCGGCTACCCCTCCCGCGGCATGCTCACCGAGGGCTTCGACAGTGCTCTCGCACTGCTCTTTCGGACCGTCCGGACCACCGACGGCTGTCTCGAGCTGCTGCCCTGGATGGCTGAGATTTTACGCCAAATCGGAATTGGATCGCGCCACACGGCCGACGACCTGACCCATGAGTCAATTTTCCGCATGTACACCCTCATCAACCGTCTCAATGACCTCATGACCGTCGCACCCGACGCTGCGACGGGTATGGCCGGCGGCAAGCAAATCGTGGGCACGGCCATATTAAAGAAGCTCATCGACCAGCTGGCCGCCACAACCACAATCCCCTTCCACGGAGAGCCCGCCATGGGCGTACAGATTATGGGCGTGCTGGAAACGCGCAACCTGGATTTCGACCACGTTCTCGTCCTGTCATGCAATGAGGGCAACCTCCCCAAAGGGGTGAACGACGCCTCATTCATACCTCATTCGCTCAGACGCGGCTTCGAAATGACAACCGTCGAAAACAAGGTCGCCGTCTATGCCTACTACTTCTATTCGCTGCTGCAGCGCGCCGGCGACGTCACCCTGGCCTACAACAATGCCGCCGACGCCGGCCGTCAGGGGGAGATGAGCCGCTTCATGCTTCAGTTTATGGTTGACAATCCGCACCAGACTGTCAGGCGCAGGGCACTTACGTCGGGACAGGAAGTGCCCCCCGTCAACAGACACGACGTGAGCAAGTGTGGCGTCGTCGCAAGCAAGCTCGACAGCATTGGCGCCCTCTCTCCCTCTGCCCTGGGCCGCTACCTCAGGTGCAACCTGCAGTTCTACTACAATACCGTCTGCGGACTCAGGGAACCCGACGACAACGATGACGGCACTATCGACGCAGCCCTGTTCGGTGACATCTTCCACCGAACGGCCCAGCTGATTTTCGAATTCCTCTCCGGCGACAGCCACGCCCACGAGATTACAAAGTCCGACCTTGAGAGGATGGTCGGCGACCGCAGACGCACGGACCTGTGCATCGACCGGGCATTCAGGGAAATATTGTTCAAGACCGGCAGTGACACCTTCCGTCCGCAATACAACGGACTGCAACTGCTCAACCGCAACGTCATCCGGCTGTACATCGGCAGGCTCCTCCGCCACGACCTCAGCCACACACCCGTCAGGATACTGGCCCTGGAAGAAAAATTCTACGAGCCATTCCACTTCAGCGTAAACGGAAAGGACCGTCACCTCATGCTCGGCGGACAGATTGACCGGCTCGACGAGATCGTGGAGAACGGAAGTCCCACCATACGCGTCATCGACTACAAGACCGGCATCCCGCTGACCTCGGCTCCCCCGACGGCTGACGAGATTTTCGACCCCGCCTTTGTCGACAGCAAGCACACGGCGTACTACCTCCAGGCCTTTCTTTATTCCCACATCATCCGCTTCGGCAAAGAGGCCGGAAAACGGGTCAACAGGCAGTCGCTGCCAGTGGCCCCCGCCCTGATGTTTATCCGCGAGGCGGGCAAGTCCGATTACGACCCCGTGCTACGGCTGCTTCGGGAAGACAGGAAAAAGGAGCGCGTGACCGACATCGGGGCCGTCGCTGACGATTTTGAGAGCGGACTGAGGAGACTGCTGCAGGAAATCTTCGACGTCTCGAAACCATTCCTGCCCACGGCCGACGAGACACGGTGCGCCCGTTGCCCCTACCGCGACATCTGCGGCCTCTGAGCCGCGCCCGCGCCACACGGATGACATATTGACAGGAAAACGGCCTCAGGCCTGGCCAAATCCGCATTTTTGGAGAAAAGACTGTTTATTTGGCATAATGCTTGCAGTATGCGGCAAAAATATGTATATTTGCAACAGACATTGGGCTTGTGCCCAATGAGTGCACACAAACTAAAAAGAAAGGATAATAGATGACCAGTCAGTTTTCACCAAAAGTTTCGGAGGTCCTTGCCTTCAGCAGGGAAGAGGCGACCCGCCTGGCCAGCAGCGCAGTCGGGCCGGAGCATCTCCTGCTCGGCATGCTGAGAGAGAAGGACAGCCCCATAACCGATATTCTCCAACGGCTTAACATCGACCGGCAGACCGTAAAGCAGGAGCTGGAAGAGAGCGCGCGCCACGAAAGCATGCGGCAAGACACTCAGGCCGGCGAGCCCATGCTCAACCAGCAGGCCAGCAACATCCTCAGGCTTGCCGTGCTCGAGGCCCGCATACAGCACACACAGACCGTAGACACACAGCACCTGCTCCTGGCCATTCTTCACGACCAGGCGGACAACGGCGCAAAAACGGTGCTTGAGAGCAACAGCCTCGACTACGAGACCGCCCTGCGGCTGCTCGAGAAAAAGCCCATGACCGACGGACTGGGACTGCCCGACGAGGAAGAGGAAGAATTTGACGCGCCCGGAAACAGCGGCGGGCAGAACGGCCGACAGCACGGCCCAGCGACTGCCGCCCAATCGCAAGGCGACGGAAAGACACCCGTGCTTGACAATTTCTCAACCGACCTGACAAAGGCCGCGGCAGCCGGCAAGCTCGACCCCGTGGTGGGAAGGGAAAAGGAAATTCAGCGCGTGGTGGAAATCCTGGGACGGCGGAAGAAGAACAATCCCATATTAATAGGCGAGCCGGGCGTGGGCAAGAGCGCCATCGTCGAGGGACTGGCCCAGCTCATAGCCGGGCACAAGACATCGCCGATGCTCTTCAACCGCCGCCTGGTGAGCCTTGACATGACCGCCATTGTGGCCGGCACGAAATATCGCGGACAGTTCGAGGAGCGCATCCGCGCCCTGCTCAAGGAGCTGGAGCAAAACCCCAATATCATCGTCTTCATCGACGAGATACACACGCTCATCGGCGCAGGCTCGACGCCGGGCAGCATGGACGCGGCCAACATCATGAAGCCCGCCCTTGCCCGCGGAACCATACAGTGCATCGGAGCCACCACCGTTGACGAGTACCGCAACTCAATCGAGAAAGACGGCGCGCTGGAGCGGCGCTTCCAGAAGGTGCAGGTAGAGCCCGCGACAAAGGAAGAGACCCTGCAGATCCTGGAAAACATCAAGTCCCGCTACGAGGAGCACCACCACGTCTGCTATACCGACGAGGCACTAAGGGCATGTGTCAAACTGACAGACCGGTACGTCACCGACCGGTTCTTCCCCGACAAGGCCATTGACGCCATGGACGAGGTGGGATCGCGCGTCCGCCTGCAAAATGCCAAGGTGCCACCTGAGATAACCCGCACGGAAAAAGACATTGAGGACATCAGGCGGAAGAAGCAGGAGGCTGTCAGCGCCCAGAACTATGAGCTTGCGGCCAACTGCCGTGACCGGCAGCTCGAGACCGAGCAGAAGCTGAGGCAGCTGCAGCAGGAATGGCAGAAGAACGATGCCGGGACACGGCAGACGGTAACCGATGCCGAAGTGGCTGATGTCGTCTCGATGATGACCGGCATCCCCGTACAGCGCATGGCCGAGGCCGAGGGCGCGCGCTTGAGAAACATGGCCGGCAGGCTGAAAGAGGCCGTCATCGGGCAAGACCCCGCCATTGAGAAGATAGTGAAGGCCATACAGCGCAACCGTGTCGGGCTGAAAGACCCCAACCGCCCCATCGGCGCGTTCATGTTCCTCGGCCCCACCGGCGTGGGAAAGACCTATCTGGCCAAGAAACTGGCCGAGACGCTGTTTGGCTCGCCCGAGGCGCTCATCCGCATTGACATGAGCGAGTACACCGAAAGCTTCAACGTCTCCCGCCTCATCGGCGCGCCTCCAGGATACGTCGGCTACGAGGAGGGCGGACAGCTCACCGAGCGCGTAAGGCGCCACCCCTACTCCATCGTGCTGCTTGACGAAATCGAGAAGGCACACGGCAATGTGTTCAACCTCCTGCTGCAGGTTCTTGACGAGGGGCGGCTGACCGATGGCAATGGGCGTTTGGTTGATTTCCGTAATACGGTAATCATCATGACCTCAAATGCTGGCACTCGGCAACTTAAGGAGTTTGGACATGGAGTAGGCTTCACGGCAAGCGGCATCTCGAATATAGCCGAAATGGACAACCGCGATAAGCAATATGCGCGCGCCATCATTCAGAAGAGCCTCTCGCGGCAGTTCTCGCCCGAGTTTCTCAACCGGCTTGATGAGATAATCATGTTCGACCAGCTCGACCTTGAGTCCGTCAAGAAAATCATCGGCATCGAGCTCGAGGGACTTTACAGGCGCGTTGCCGACATGGGCTTCCGCATTGAGCTCACCGACGAGGCCAAGGAGTTCGTCGCGACAAAGGGCTACGACGTACAGTTTGGCGCCCGCCCGCTGAAACGCGCCATCCAGACCTATATCGAAGACGGACTGAGCGAGAAAATCCTGTCAGACGAGCTGAGGGCGGGCGACACCATACAGATAAGCAAAAATCCGGATGCCGACGAGCTCATGTTTGAGGTGAGGCGGCACCCGGATGAGGATTAGCTCTTTACACCCATTCTCCCTGCCATTCAGCCCGCGCTCACATGCAGCTGGCCAGCCCGAGCGTGGTGGCGATGGCGGTGAGGATGGAGACAATCATGTTGACGATGGCGCAGGCGAACCACTTGCCGTAGGCCCGGTTGCCCTTGGACTTGTTCTGATAAACTTTGTAGTGTAGCATAAGCGGATCGGAGACCCTCCCAGTCCCCCGAGGGGAGCGCGCAAACCCGGCAGCGGGCTGGCAGGGATTTTTCTAAAGGGTTAATATATTGTTTTGTTTACGCTGCAAAGATACTGCGCAATTGCCACGTTTCCAAATCCGCGGCCCCTATTGCAGTTAAAATCTGTTAACGACAAGCCGTAAATCTCATATTTCTGAATTTATGGTCTGCGGGGCGCGTAATTATTATTAGTTCAGGGTATATATACAGTTTGGCAAGACGGGGATGCCCGTTGCTCATTGCCCACTGCTCCTCCCATACGCAACAACGCAACAACGCAACAACGCAACATAAGGCCGATGCCGACATGCGGACGGAAAAACGGCGAAAATGAGACTATAGAGTAAAAATATATTATATTATTATATATTATA
>CABVDL010000013.1 GCA_902497035.1 uncultured Prevotella sp. | reverse complement strand
CGAGTAATTCGGCCTTGATTACTGCAGTACTTCATGTGAAGTACTCGAGTAATCCGGCCGTGAGGACTGGAGTACTTCGGCGGAGTACCGCTACGGTGTCGCAAGGACGGCGCGTCCGTCACCTGCGCAAGGCGGAGCGACACGGCAGGAACTGTGGCACCGCATGGCCGGCCGGGGACTTTGCCCCGGGCTGCATCGCCCCGCCATCCCGCATTTGCACATAATGGCTCTTATGATAAATAGAGTATGTTCCCGTTACTTCCATACCTTCACAAACAATAATAATGAACACTCCCATCGACATCTTTCTGCTCAGCATCCTCGCCAGCTTCATACAGCGGACGACGGGATTTGGCTTCGGCATCTTTATCATGACGGCGCTACCTTTGTTATTGCCCTCTTATGGGGAAGCCACAACTTTGTCCGGCCTTTTGGCGATGACCACGTCGGCCGTGGTCAGTTTCCGCATGCGCCGCTATATCGTCTGGCGCCACTTGCGTGTTATCCTGCTGGTGTTCATTCTGCTCTCAACATTCGCTGTCTTCTGTCTAAAATCCATAGATGATGTCGTGTTGCGCCGAGTGCTGGGCGTTGTGCTTGTTCTGACGAGCCTCTATTTTTCGTTCTTCAGTTCACGCATCAGGCTGAAGCCGAACATCAGGACACAGGTCGGCGCCGGCGTGCTCAGCGGCCTAATGGGCGGTTTCTTTGGCATGCAGGGACCCCCGGCGGTGGTCTATTTCATCCAAGCCGAACACGACAAAGAGCATTACATGGCACTGGCACAGACCTACTTTTTCCTCGGCAACCTCAGCATGCTGCTCTTCAGGGCCTGCAACGGCTTTTTGACGCTGGCTGTTGGCCACGCCTTCCTTTATGGTATCGGCGGTGTCGTCCTCGGAATGCTGATTGGCGGGTACGTCTTCCGCCATCTTCCCTCGCGCCTGTTCCGTTACGTGGTTTATGCCTATATAGGAATAAGCGGCGTAATTTTCTTGTTTACAACGTGATACGGCACAAATTCAGTTGCGTCAGGCAGCGGATACGGAAAAAATAATTTAAAAAAAGAGCAAAAAGTTTTGGCGGGTAAAAACTTTTGCGTACCTTTGCACCCGCATTCGAAACAATGCTGTAAGTTAACAGAACAAACTGGTAAAGGAAGTTTGGGTGAGTGGCTGAAACCAGCAGTTTGCTAAACTGCCGTGCGCAATTACGCGTACCGGGGGTTCGAATCCCCCTCCTTCCGCCAGGGATTCGTCCAACAGTCTTTTAGAAGACTTGCAGGGATGCTGTTCTGAGATACGCAACTAACGGTCGGTTCATCTAACGGTTAGGATACAAGATTCTCAATCTTGGCATAAGGGTTCGATTCCCTTACCGACTACTTCAACAATAGGAAATTATATAATAGTGGAGAAGGGAATGACTTATGAAGTTGTTTCCTTTTTTTTTGTTTCAAGCCAATTTCACATCCACATCATGCCAGTCATTAAGATTTCAGGGCTTGACGACCCAGGAACAGCCGTCTACCATCAGCTCACCGACCGCCAGTTGCGCAACCGGCTCCATCCGGAGTGCGGCGTCATCGTGGTGGAAAGTCCCAAGGTCATCCGTGTGGCGCTGCAGGCAGGCTACCGGCCGCTGTCGCTGCTCTGCGAGGCCAGACATATTACAGGCGACGCTGCCGGCATCATCGCTGCCGCAGGCGACATTCCCGTCTATACCGGACCGAGAGAGCTGTTGGCGGAGCTCACTGGCTACACGCTCACGCGCGGTGTGCTGTGTGCCATGAGGCGGCCGCAGCCGATGCGCCTCGACGACATCTGCAACAATGCGAGACGGCTGGTAGTGATTGACGGTGTGGTCGACACAACCAATATCGGTGCCATCTTCCGCTCGGCAGCGGCGCTGGGCATCGACGGGGCACTGCTCACGCCGACCTCGTGCGACCCGTTCAACCGCAGGGCGATACGAGTGTCGATGGGCAGCGTATTCCTGCTTCCTTGGACCTGGATTGACCCGCCGCTGAGCCGGCTGCACGACTACGGTTTTAAGACTGTCGCCATGGCCCTCCGTCACGACAGCATCTCGCTTGACGACCCGAGGCTGAAGGCCACCGAACGGCTTGCCATTGTCATGGGCACTGAGGGTGACGGACTGCCGCTGGAGACCATTGACAGCACCGACTTCGTGGTGCGTATACCCATGGCCCACGGCGTCGACTCGCTCAACGTGGCCGCCGCCTCTGCCGTAGCATTTTGGGAATTGGGCAAGAGAGGCTGAACGCCCTACCCCTCTGTCTGTCTCGCTGCTCCCTTGAACCGCAACTCGTAAAGATCGTTGCGGCGGTCGCGCAGGTTGCGCACGCTGCCGTAGGTGTGAAGCTCATTGAGCTGGTTGAGGTCGACGTCGGCCACGAGTATCATCTCAGTATTGGGTGTTGCCTCGGCGCGACGGCCGTCATATGGGAACGCGAAGTCACATGGCGTAAACACGGCCGACTGCGCATACTGGATGTCCATGTTCTGCACTTTTGGCAGATTGCCCACGCTGCCGGCAATGGCCACATAGCACTCGTTCTCGATGGCACGGGCCTGCGCGCAGACTCTGACGCGCGTGTAGGCATTCTGCGTGTCGGTCATAAACGGCACGAAGAGTATCTGCATACCCTTGTTGGCCATGAGACGCGACAGCTCGGGGAATTCCACGTCGTAGCAAATCAGGATTCCGATGCGGCCGCAGTCGGTGTCAAAGGTCTGCACCGAGTTGCCGGCGCTCAAGCCCCAGTATTTCTTCTCATCCGGCGTGACGTGTATTTTCTCGTACATGTCTATTGAGCCGTCCCTGCGGCAGAGGAACCCGACATTGTAGAGTGCTCCGTCGTCCTTAATCAGCGGCATGGACCCCGTGATGATGTTGATGTTGTAGCTGATGGCGAACTCACGGAACCGGTCGCGGATCTTCTCCGTGTATTGTGCCAGTGCGCGTATGCTCTGTGCTTCTCCCATCTTGTTGAACGCAGCCATGAGCGGTGCGTTGAAATACTCGGGGAAGAGCACAAAGTCGGCCTTATAGCTTGACACCGAGTCGACGAAAAACTCCACCTGTTCCATCAGGTCGTCCACGTCCTTGTATGCCCGCATCTGCCATTGCACCATGCCAAGCCTCACAGATGGCTTGCGCTCCACTTTCCGCTGCTCGGTTGGCGGCTGATAGTAGATGTTGTCCCACTGCAGCAGACAGGCGCAGTGGCACGACTCCTCATCGTTGGGCAGATAGTTGCGTATGACGCGGCGCACGTGGAAATCGTTGGACAACTGGAAGTTGAGCACCGGGTCGTAAATCTCGCGCGAGCGCACCTTCTCAATATATTCCTTCGGCCGCATCTTGTCGGCATACTTGTGGTAGTTGGGTATGCGGCCGCCGAACATGATAGCCTTCAGGTTGAGCTTCTCGCAGAGTTCCTTGCGGTACTCATACATGCGTCGTCCCAGCCTGAGTCCGCGGTAATCAGGATGGATAAATACCTCGATGCCATAGAGAATGTTACCGTTGGGGTTGTGCGTGTCAAAGGTCTCGTTGCCCGTCACCTGCGCATAGGTGTGGTCGCCCTGCACCAGGCTGTAGTCCACGATGATGCTCAGCGCGCAGCCCACAATCTTGTCGTCGGCGATGATGACCACCTGTCCCTCAGGGAATATCGTGATGAGCTTCTTGATTTGCTGGTGTGTCCAAAAAACGTCGTGGTTGGCATAGATGCGCCTGAACGACTTTGCCAGCTGGTCGTAGTCCTCCATGCGAAGATTGCGCAGCTCCACCTTATTAATTTTACGTGCCGTGTCCATAAAAACGATAAGAGATAATCCTTTCTGACTGCAAAGTTATAGCAAAAAGGGGATAAAAGGTGATTGAAATCATAAAAAATAGTAAAAACGCCGGGCAAATGGTACATTGTCAGTCTTAATTCCATAAATTTGCAACATATAAACTATAATCGACTAAAGGTATGAAAACAAGAAAAATCATCATCCTCAGCCTGTTCGGTTTCCTCATGGGTGCGACGTTTACGGGCTGCAATAAAGGTGCGGGCAAATCTGAGCTCCAGTCGCAGCTTGACTCTCTCTCGCGTGCCGACAGTCTGCATCAGGACGACATCCGTCAGATGACCGACTTTGTCAATGTGATGTCGGCGGGCCTCGACAGCATTTCGGCGCAGGAGGGCATCATCAAGGAGATGGACTCACCTGAACACGGCCATTTCAACAAGGCTGAGCTGAAGGCCCAGCTGCAGAACCTTGGGCAGCTGCTGCAGCGCCAGCGCGACCGCATCGCAGCGCTTGAGAAGGAGGTGGCGGGCAACAAGTCGGCCTATGGCCAGCGCATAGCCAAGCTCATAGCCAACTACAAGGCCCAGCTCAATGAGAAGGACGCACAGATTGCCCAGCTGCAGAAGCAGCTTGACGATAAGAACGCCAACATCGCAGAGCTCACCAAGAGCGTCAACAGTCTCACGACAACCAACACACAGCTCAACCAGACTGTAGAGACCCAGCGCAAGACCGTTGAGACCCAGCAGTCGACCATCGCCGAGCAGGATGCCTCGCTTCACACGGGTTTTGTGGCGATTGGCACATCCAAGGATCTGAAGGCCAAGGGCATCATCAAGGGTGGCTTCCTGGCCAAGAAGAAGGTCAACGTTTCCAACCTCAATACCTCCAACTTCTCGCGTGTTGATATTCGCAACTACAACGACATCCGTCTCAATTCATCCGACCCGAAGATTATGACGCAAATGCCGTCAGACTCTTATGAGATTGTGAAGAACAGCAATGGCACCTCAACCCTGCACATCAAGGATGCTTCCATTTTCTGGAGCGTCAGCAAATATCTCGTCATCAAGCTGTAGCACATGCCAGGTCGATGGCCATTCCATCTGCTCGCCGTGGCAGTGGTACTGACATGGGGTGTGACGTTTGTCAACTCCAAGGTACTTCTCAATCACGGCATGCAAGCGCACGAAATCTTCTTCGTGCGCTTTCTTTTGGCGTATGCCTCCATCTGGCTCATCTCGCCCCGCAGGCTGTGGGCCGACAGTGTCGCCGACGAGCTGCGGCTCGTGGTGCTGGGAATCACGGGCGGCTCGCTCTATTTCATCACAGAGAATGTTGCCGTCAAGGTGGGTTATGTCAACAACGTGTCGATTATCGTCTGCACGGCGCCCCTGCTCACCACCCTGCTGGCACTGCTCATCTTCAAGGATGTCAAGGCGAGCCGTCAGCTCATTGTCGGCTCGATGGCAGCTACGGTGGGTGTGTCGTTAGTGGTGTTTAATGGTCACATCTACCTGAAAATCAATCCGCTGGGCGATATTCTTGCCTTTTCTGCGGCATTGTGCTGGGCCACCTACAGCCTGCTCCTGCGGCGCATGAGCCACTACAATGTAGTGTTTCTCACGCGCAAGGTGTTTTTCTATGGTCTCATCACCGTGCTACCCGTCTTTCTGGTGAAGCCGTGGTCGTTTCCCCTGCATGGTTTCGCCCACCCTGTCGTGGCGGGCAACCTGCTTTTTCTCGGCCTCATTGCCAGCTTCACCTGCTTCGTGCTGTGGAGCTTTGTGAGCAAGCGGCTCGGCGCGCTGATGGCGAGCAACTACATCTACCTCAACCCTATCAGTACCATGGTGGCCAGCGGCATCGTGCTGCATGAGCACATGACGTGGATGGCCTCGCTCGGCAGCCTTTTCATTCTCGTCGGTGTCTTTCTGGCCAATAAAGGCACGCCGCGGGGGTAGTCAGACTGCTGAGGGCACCAATGCCAAAGCAGTATGTCTTCACAGACACTATCCGCTGTGCCCAATACGCTTTGTTTGCAGGCAATATAACGCGGGCGGAAACGTTTGTCTAAGGAATGAAGCAATAATTAAACCCAAATGAACATGAAGAGAATACTAATTCTGTTGTCTTTCGTGATGACATCGGCCTTAAGTTTTGCGGCCACCGGCATGAACACTTTCATTCAGAACCTGATGGGGCGTATGACGCTCGAAGAGAAAATCGGGCAGCTCAACCTGCTGCCGGGCGGCGACATCGTCACCGGGCAGGTGATGGACAGTCCGCTGGCCCGTCTGGCCGCCGAGGGCAATCTCGGTGCGGTGCTCAGTCTGCGAGACCCCGAAAAGATTAAGCAGCTGCAGCAGATAGCCGTCAAGAAAAGCCGTCTGGGCATTCCTCTGCTCTTTGGCTTCGATGTCATTCACGGTTTCCAGACCGTGCTGCCCATTCCGCTCGCGCAATCGTGCAGCTGGGATACCACGGCAATCTGCAGTGGCGCGGCGCTCGCTGCCCGTGAGGCCACATCGCAGGGCATCAACTGGTTTTACAGTCCCATGGTGGACATCGCCATAGACCCCAGGTGGGGTCGTATCGCCGAGGGTGCAGGAGAGGATCCGTTCCTCGGCAGCTGCATCGCTAAGGTCATGGTAGAGGGTATTCAGGGCAACTATGGTCGCCACAATGCCATGGCCTGTCTGAAGCATTATGCCCTTTACGGGGCATCTGAGGCAGGACGTGACTATAACACTGTGGACATGAGCCGCGTCCGCATGTTCAACCAGTATTTCCCGCCTTACGAGGCCGCAGTCAAGGCAGGCGTGGGATCGGTGATGTCGTCGTTCAATCTGGTCGACGGCGTACCCGCCACGTCCAACAGCTGGCTCATCAACGGCGTGCTGCGCCGTCAGTGGGGCTTTGACGGTTTCCTGGTGACCGACTATGGTTCGATAAGTGAGATGGTCACACACGGCATGGGTGACATTGCCCACTGCTCAGCACTCGCACTCAAGGCCGGCACCGACATGGACATGTGCTCGGAAGCCTTTGTGACCAATCTGAAGAAGCTCGTAGCGGAGGGGCGCGTGAGCCAGCAGGACATTGACCAGGCCTGCCGCCGCGTGCTTGAGGCCAAATACAAGCTCGGCCTGTTTGCTGACCCCTACCGGTTCGTCGACATCAAACATGCCAAGTCGGCCCTCTACACCCCAGAGGCCAGGGCCCAGGCCCGCGACTTTGCGGCGGAGACTTTCGTACTGCTGAAGAACGAGGGCAACCTGCTGCCGCTGAAGAAGGAAGGAACCATCGCCCTCATAGGCCCGCTTGGCGACAATCGGTCCAATCTGGTGGGCTGCTGGAGCACGGCCGACAAGCCGGAACTGTACAGCACGCTGAAAGAAGCCATGATACGCGCTGTGGGCTCCGCGGCAAAGATAGTCTATGCTCAGGGCTGCAACGTCTATGACGACTCGGCCACACAGGTCAATTGCTCCTCCCCGCGCATGGTGCCTCGGGTGGATGCAGAAAAGTCGGAGCGGGAGGCCCTGCAGGCTGCGGCAGGGGCGGATGTCATCGTCTGCGCCATGGGTGAACTGACGGAGATGAGCGGCGAGAGCTCGTCGCGCGCCGACCTCAATTTGCCAGGGGCCCAGAAGCGTCTGCTGGAGAAACTCTGCGCTACGGGCAAACCTGTGGTGCTTCTCAATTTTTCCGGGCGCCCCACTATCCTGAAATGGGAGAGCGGGCACTGTCAGGCTATCCTCAACGTGTGGTTCGGAGGCTCAGAGGCCGGCGATGCCATCTGCGACGTGCTGTTCGGTGACAAGGTGCCATCCGGAAAGCTCACTACCTCCATGCCGCAGTGCATGGGCCAGATACCCATTTACTACAACCATCTGAACACGGGTCGCCCTGAGGCTGAGCGGGCCACGAGGTTCCACAAATACAAGAGCAGTTACGTCGACGTGCGCAACGATGCCCTCTACCCCTTCGGCTTCGGTCTGAGCTACACCTCTTTTAGTTATAGCGGCTTCAGGCTTGACAGCAGCCGGCTGACGCGCGGCGGCCAGGTGACGGCCTCGGTAACTGTGACAAATACAGGCAGACGTGACGCCGATGAAATCGTACAACTCTATATCCACAATCCCGCCTCGCGCATAGCTCGCCCGGTGAAGGAGCTGAAAGGCTTCCGCCGCATTCACCTGAAGGCGGGTGAGAGCCGGCTGGTTGACTTCACGCTGACACCTGCCCTGCTCGCCTATAAGGATGCTGAGGGCAACGACATCCTTGACCCTGGTAAGTTCGACATCATGGTCGGCCCCAACAGCAGCACCGAGGCACTGAGCCATGCCTCACTCGACTATGTGGGTGACTAAGCAGTCTTACAAGTCTTGAGTTCAGAAGTACGGTAGTCCGAAAGTACGGAAGTCCTGTCATATGCTGAAGTATCTGATATTCAGGTCTTATTAAAGCAATGACAGCACTCCGGCACTTTCGGACTTCTTTAATTTTTACACACCCTCTTCCGGGGCAGTCTCCACCACTCAGTGATATGATGAAAGCGCACCGGTAGCCCGCATTGTCAAAAAGGCTGTTAAGAAAAGTATAATTACCCTTATAATAAAGTCTAATATAGGAATTATCTCTAATTTTGCACAATGTAATACAGTTGAAGGGACTGTGACGGATAATGAATTCTGATATTCTATTTTTTATGAAAAGCAAGAAAATCAAGCAAATACTGAGCCTCCTCGTCTGCTTTCTGATGATGGCAGCCGTCTCAGTGCGCCGCGACGCCAAACTGTTGGGACACAATTTCAACGAGCCGCAGAAGGCTGCCCAAGCTGCCGCCAACGACACGATGCGCGTGGAAGCCGACGGAAGCATTGTCATCAACACTACCGCTTTGGGAAAAGACATTACGGGCTACGGCGGAGCCGTGCCGCTGGAGATTGTGATAAAGGACGGCAAGGTGGCCGACATCAAGGCACTGCCCAACGCTGAGACTCCTGATTTTTTCAACAATGCCAAGGCGTTGTTTGCCAAATATAAGGGCAAGCGCATTGAGGATGCCGCGGCCATGAAGGTGGATGCCGTGTCTGGGGCGACATTCTCGTCCAAGGCCATCATCGGCAACATGCAGCGCGGACTGGCCTACGCCGCACGGACCACAGTAGCGAAGCCCTGGTACAGCAAGTTCGATGTAAGCGCCAAGGCACTGGCAGGTCTTGCCGTGGCGCTGCTGGCGGCCATCGTACCGTTGTTTTACAGGAACCGCCGCTACCGCATGGTGCAGCAGCTGCTCAATGTGGGCGTGCTTGGCATTTGGTGCGGCAGTATGATGTCGTATGCCTCGATGATTGGCTTCATGTCGAATGGTATCAATGTCGTGGCCTATCCGCTGGCCGCGGTGCTGCTGATTGTCGCCTTTGTCTATCCCCTGTTTGGCAAGAAGTCGTATTATTGCACCCACGTCTGCCCCTACGGCAGCCTGCAGGAGTTGGTCGGGCGTTGCGTCGGCTTCAAGGTTAAGATGAAGGCCAGGACGGTGCACCGTCTCGATATTGCGCGGCAGGTGCTTTGGGCCGTGCTCATGCTCTGTCTGTGGAGCGGCGTGTGGTTCGACTGGATTGACTATGAGCCTTTCTCCGCCTTTGTCGTCAAGTCTGCCTCGTGGGTGGCTATCGTCATCGGCGTGGCTTTCCTGCTCCTCTCTACGGTCGTCATGCGCCCCTACTGCCGCTTCGTCTGTCCTATGGGCACGCTGTTCAAGCTCTCGCAAGGCAACAGATAATCATTGGAGGGCTGTGGCGGTAGGCCATTTCTTTTACTGTCTGCATCATGATTAGGGGGTGAAACTCTTGTCAGTCTCAACTATTTCTCCTAAATTTGCAAATAGACTTAATCACCCAACAGCTATGGAAAGAATTAAATATCTGGACCCTCGCGCCGACCTGACGTTCAAGCGCATCTTTGGCGAGCACGCTGACTTGGCCATGAGCTTTCTCAACGCCATGCTGCCTTTCAACGACGGCGATGAGATAGAGAGCATCGAGTTTCTGCCCGCCGAGCTTGTCCCCGAGACGCCGCTCAAGAAGGACACCATCGTCGACGTGCGCTGCAAGGACAACCGCGGGCGGCAGTTCATCGTGGAGATGCAGATGTTTTGGACGGAGACTTTCATGCAGCGCGTGCTGTTCAACGCCTCCAAGGCCTATGTGCGGCAGCTGGACAAGGCCGTGCACTTCAACTATCTTCAGCCAGTCTATTCGCTCAATCTTGTCAACGAGATTTTTGAGCCTGACCTGAAAGAATTCTATCACCTTTACAACATTGTCAACATCGAGCATACCGACAAGGTGATAGAGGGTCTGCACTTCGTATTCGTTGAGTTGCCCAAGTTCAAGCCACAGAATGTACTCGACAAAAAGATGATGGTGCTGTGGCTCCGTTTCCTGACCGAGATGGGCAACTGCACCAGTGAGGTGCCTGAGGAATTCACGACAGACCCTGACATCAGCAAGGCTGTCAGACTGCTGAGGGAGTCATCCTACTCCGAGGCCCAGCTGTTGGGTTACGAGAAGTTCTGGGACTCCGTCCGTGTGGAGTATGCCATCAAGTACGACTCGCTCAAGGAGGGACGGGAACAGGGCTTCCGGCAGGGTTTGCAGCAGGGTTTGCAGCAGGGTATCGAAAAGGGTATCGAAAAAGGCAGGAAAGCCCAAACGGTTGAGATAGTCCGCAACTTGAAGTCTCTTCATATTCCAGTGTCAGACATTGCCAAGGCTACAGGTCTGGCAACAGAGGAGATTGAAAATATCTGACGATGTCCATCCGGGCTATGGTTCGGGGGAGACGTAGGCATCTGTGCTGATGTATCCTTCCTGGTCATAGCCCTTATGCTCTCGGTGGATGGCCTCGACCAGGGGCTGGAGGCGTGGGTCAGCAACGGTCATTGATCCAAACTTGCCGTATTGCGCCTCATAGCGCTCGCGGCTGCCAGAAGGCAGGCGCCGGTATATGTCGCCGGGAATGAGAAACTCTGACCTGACGGGGCCAAGGTGCCTGTAGAACTCACTGAGGAAGATGTGGATGCCCGCAAGGTCGAAGTCGCCGAAATGAACGTAATGGTTGGGAACGGACAACAGCCATCGCAGCAGGTCGCCGTTCTGCGGATAGCGGCTGACGAAGAGCGGACGGCTGAAGCCGCGGAAGAGATAACGCTGGCAGGCTATCTGCCTGAAGTTCTCGGCATTCTCCACACCGATGATGATGACATCCTCAGCTATGGAGAATGCCGTGTAATCATATATATAGGTGAATGAGCCCTCCGTGGGATGGATGACTATGGACTGGCCGTTGAGGGTGGCTGGAATGTCGGTATAGCTGTTGACGAGGAAGCCCGTCATTGTGCGCAGATGCGTGAACTTGCTGTCGCCAGTGGCCTGCGTCAGCTCAGCGCGCGAGGTCTCATTCCCGTCTCGCAGCAACCGGAGCGCCCCGTGGAGGTCGCTGATGTCCCAACGGTTGCGCAGATAGGCCGTGAGCGCGGCGGCATCGGGGGCATAATAAGAAAGATGGCGGCCGTGAGCCTGCTTCTGCAGTACGCCGTCGGCGAGCATATCCTCCACCCAGTCACCGCGCAGCTGGCTGGAGGGCAGCGTCTCACCATCGGCCAGACGGATGAGCTTCTGAAAGAATGAGGCTGTCTTCTTCATTTTATTTCATCCGTTATCCGTTGTCTGTACGTCGTGAATGGCTAGAAGCGTCTTCACCACCGTATTGCCCTTGCTGTCCTTGCTCAGCGCGTAAGTGTAGCGGTAGGCCTCAGCCGAATAGGTTGTCGGCGAGGAGTTGATGAGATTGATGTTGCGTTTGTTGGCAAAGTCGAGTATGCCCCTCACGTTGTTGGGGTGGAGCTTGCCAATCTCATCCATCAGGCAGTGGAGGCGGAACTCGCCGAAGCGACGGCTGACTTTCTGCTTGAAGACATTGAGCAGCATGATGTTGACCATTGCCTTGACGAGGATGTCGGTGCCGTCGGAACCCACATTTGACAGTTTCTCGACGAAGCCCGTGTCGTTGTCGTTCTCCACGACGCGGAACTCCAGCTTGAAACTGTCGGCCAGCGTGAGCCGGCTCCTTTTGCCCTCAAGGCCGAGATGGTCCATCAGGCTTATCAGCAAGTCGATGGCCTTGCAGTTGGAAGCCTCTACGGCACTGGTGTCACTGAAGAGATTGAGCTCGCCAAGATTGAAGTCGGCCTCGTCGACGAAACGGGCGATAGAGCGCAACAACTGCATGAGCGGGTCGTTGCTGGCCACGCTGCGCAGCTCGATGCGCTTCACGACACCCACGAAGTTGTTGTTGACAAAGTCTCGGTTGATGTCGTGGATAGTACCCTCAATGGTTCCCTGGTGGGACATCATGTCGTTGACTTCACGTGAGATGCGCTGAAGAATTTCCACATAAATGCGGCTGGTGCGCAGGCGGTATTCCTCAATCTTTTCCGAGCTGGTGAACTCATAGAGGTTGACGGCAAAGTCGGTGTAGTCGTCCTCACTGTTGAACTCTGTGCGGAAATGGAACGTGTTCTGTGGGGAGAAATTCTTCCTGAAGTTGGCCACCGCCTCCTTGAAGTCTTGCAGATGGCGCATTTCGCTGCCTATCTGGTCACGCAGCTCGTTGAGGATGGTGGCAAGAGGCTTGGCTGTCTCCACGGCTGCTGCCTGATGCAACTGCGGCGGACAACTGTCGCTCTCAAGAAAGCTCTTCACCTCGGCAATGGCCTTCTGCATATCGGCGATGAGGCTGCCCAGCTGCCCAGCCTGTCTTGTCAGTTCCTGAATGGCGTTGTTGAGCCGCGAGGCCCTCGTCTGATATTTATCTTCCAATTCGTCAATGCGCCTTACCGCGAGCTGCCGCTGCTCAAGGAACTCCGCCTCATGGTCGAACAGCTCCTCCTTGTCTTTCTGATAAGCGTAGTAGTCGGCCCGGTGTGCCTCGATGAACTGCCATTGCCGGCGGACTTCGTCCAACTGCTGCCTGAGGCGCTCCAGCTGAGTGGTGTCAACGCCTGCGCCTTTCAGCTCGGCATCCATCTGCGCGTCGAGGCTTCTCAACCGGCGGTCGTGGTCGTCGTGCAGCACTTTCTTCCGCTGCTCCAGCTCCTCGGTCTGCCGTTGAGCCTCCAAGTGGATTTTCCTGTTGCCGGATTTCAACTGGTCCGACAACTTATCCAGGTCTTTTCGCTCCTCCTCGTCGATGTGCTGCAACTCTCGCTCTTGCCTGCCGATTTCGGCCTGTGCCTTGTCCAGCCTGGCGCCGACGGCCTTCATCTCGCCCGTTCTCCATTCGGCGCATTGCGCGTCGAGTGTTGCGATGAGCGCCTTGGCTTTCTCTCGTTTTTTGGGTATGACGAGCAGCTGCGTCTCGCGCTCCACCTTTTCCTGCCGGAGCTGCTGCAGCTGCTTGCCGGCTCGGGCCTCGAGCTGCCTTACGTCGGCCTCGAGCTGCAGCCGTTCCTTTTCCATTTCCTTTCTGACGGCCGCAGCCTGCGCGTCGATACTCTCCTTTTCTTTTTTTATGTCCTCAGGCTTGCGCACCTCATGCTCGATGCTGTCAAGGCTTATATCGACACCGAACACCGACGAGCCAGCTTGGCCAAGGCGGGGCGAGAGGCCGGTGTTGTAGAGCACGTCTTTCTCGTCAAGCACCCGGCCGAAGGTGTCCTCCCATCCGCTCACGTTGTCCGACAGCCACTCCATGAAGGAGCCTTTCTGGCGGTCGAGGAGCAGCTGCAGCTCTGCGGCGGCATCCTCCAGCTCCTGCATGCCATGCTGCTGCTCCGCGCGGCGCAATTGATAGCTATTCTCCCTTTCACCCCTCTCCTGCCGTATCTTAGCCTGAAGCTGACTTATCTGCGCCGCAAGCTGCTGCGCGTCGAGCTTGAGGCCCGCCTCGAGCCGGTCGAGCTCAGCGAGCCTCTGCCCCTGCTCGTCACGCTCCTTTTGGTAGGGGTTCATCTGCCGCACCTTCAGTTCCTGCAACCTCGCCTCCTGCCTGTCGCTCTTGGCGGCATCCAGTTTCTCCTGCACCTGCCGTCGGCGGCCACTGTAAAGTGCCGCATGCTCGTCACGTGAGTGGTGGTAGAGCTCCTGCGCGCCAGCTATCCGGCGGTTCTCCTCCTCCTTAATGCGGTTCTTCTCCGCCTCAATCTGGTTGTTGTCGCTGGCAAGCCGCTGGTCCTCCTGCCGGCGCAGCTCGTCGTACTTCTCCTTGACCGAGCGGTTCTTGTCAGTGATGACACCGATTTGACTCTCCAGGCTCTGCCGCTGCGACGCCACGTGAGGCTCGTCGGCCATACTGCTGATGATGCGCTCTATGTGGATATCGGCATAGCGCTTTCGCTTGTCCTTGATGTCGTCGAGCTTGCTCTTGACGACGGCCATCGTTTCCCTCAGACGGTCACGCTCGGCATTGAACTTTCTCTCTTCCTCGCCCTTGAGTCTCAGCTGACGGTCGAGATTGGTCCTCACGGTGGTCAGCTCGTCATTTTTGACAGGCAACAGCTGCTGGTCACGGCCGAGAGCATAGTGCAGGGCACCCGACAGCTCCTCTACCATGCTACAAGCGCCGCGGTAGTTTTGGAACGACTGATTGACGCGTTCGGCATCGTCTCTCACCTTCACACGTCCGTTCTTCTCCTTGCGGTACCATTTCCAGATGTCCTCATACTGCTGCTGGAAGTCCTTCACCTTGTCGCGGTAGAAGTCGAGGTCGATGCCGCCGTCGCTGAAGTCGAGTGAGTTGATGATGATGTCCTTGATGACGCGGCTCTCGAGACTCTGGTTAAGGAAGATGTTCTGAATGGTGCGCGGCACGTTCTGGTACTTGCCGCTCTCCATGATGGAGAAGCGTCGCATCTCGCCGTCGGTCTCCTGCCGGTTGCCGTAGATGATGTCGCGGTAGGCATCGTAGTAGCGGACGATGTTGCTGATGTAGTGCTTGCCCACCTGCTGCCTTATCTTGCTCCAATCGTAATAGGCGCGTCCCAAGTCGTCCATGAAGAACCGGCGGTCGTAGGCGCAGTCGATGAAGCGGAACACGGCACGGCCCTGATTGCGGAACACCACGACGCAGAACTTGCCGTTCTCCCTGACTACCTCGTAGATGATATAGCTGTCGGCCGAAGGCAAGTAGAAGTCGTCGAAACCTTTCTGTTCCTTTTGTATGCCAAGCCTCATTTTGTCGGCATTGTAGAAGAAAAGGATGGCGCGGAGCAGCGTGCTCTTGCCCACGCCCTGTGTGCCGATGAAATGGACGTTGCCGTCGAGCATCACCTCGGCATAACGGATACGCGCGCTGTTGATCAGCACTATCTTATTCAGGTATCTCATCTTTCACCTCCTCGTCAATGTTGATGCAGTCAATGATATGTGTGATGTAGCGGTAAGCGTTGGTCACCTGATACATGCTCTCCTCCTGGCTGACAAGCTCGGCAAAGCCCTGGCTCTCCAACGCATTAGCGAGAGCGAGAAGCTTGTCATGGGTCGAGGGCTTGTCGTCGAAGATATTCGACAACTTCTCCTTCAGCTCAACATCGCTGCCCACCCGCACTTCCATCCGGGCAAGTGTAAACTGTGTTCCGGCACCGAAGGTGGAGTCATAGCTGGTAAGGAAATCAAGGTAGTCTATCCACACGAGCAACGAGCGGAGCTTGTTCTCGGTGATGACCTTTTGCTCGTTGCGTGCAAAGTAATAGTAGCCGTCTCCACCCTCAAGCTGGAAGTCTATCTGAGAGAAGTAGTCGGTATATTCTTTCTCGTTGTCCTCGATGTCGTTGTAGATGGCTCTCACCTCCGGCTGTATGCTGTTGGCCGAGATGAACTGTCCGCGTGAGAGCCGCTGGAACACGTCGCTGGTATATTTCATAAAGGTAGAATGATGGGATATTCAAACTGTCGGCAGGTGCGCATCCCGCCGGTGAAGCGCAGCTCTTCGGTATACTGTGAGGCCAGCTGCAGATATAGCACGAGACGCTCCTCCAGGCTGGTTACGGCATGGAAATCGTAGTGCATCACAAAGGTGAAGAGGTCGCTGCCCTGCGCCTTGAATGCGTTGAAGAGTTCCTGATGGTTGAAGACGCGCATCGTCTCCTGTTGCGGTGTGAGATACTCGCTGTCTATCTGCCCGCTGAGCCGCTGCCTAACGACAGTTTTTCGCGTCAGTTGCCGCCTGATGTTGCCAAGTATGACCAGGGCCTCGTCACTGTTCTGCAGATAGCTGACCGACACCTTTGTGGAATAGCGTGCGGCAGGTTCCATCCAGACAGGATTGTTTGCGTTGAGCACGGCCCTGACATTGGTGTTCTCCTCAATCATGAACTGGTCCTTGAGATATTTCAAGGCCCGCACCTTCCTCACGATGCGGCTCTGGTACTCGATGCGGTTGAGATAGTCGATGATTTGTTTCTGGATGTCTATGAGGGCGTGGGCTGACTCGCCAAGGCCCAGTCTTACCTCGTTGACAGTGTGCTGCAGTGCCGCGTCCATGGCGGTGCGGAAAAACACCGTCTGCCGGTCGAGCAGCTGCTCAGTCTGCCTGATGAGCTCAACGATGTCGCGGCTCTTGCGGTCGAAGTCGGTGAGGCGCAGCTTCTTCAGCTTAAAGTTGGGTTCCTGCTTATAGGTGTTCTCCACATTGCGCTTCAGGTCGATGATGTTGCGTCGTGTAGTCTGGTTAATGCTCCGCAGCGTATGGCGTGTGTCATTAAGAAACTGTCGGCGGCGCAGGTCTGATTCGGCGGCAAGATAGGAGTCGATGGCCAGCCGCAGCCGTCCGATGTACTGCCTCACCGACTCCACATTGATGTCCTCGTTCACCTCAAGCACGTTTTCGAAGAAGTGGAGGTAGTTGTCGTCCAGCTCCATTGTGTTGCCAGTCTGCTCGATGACACCATGGCTGATGAGGAAACGCAACTTGTTCTCATCGCCGTCGAGGGTATCGACGGCATCATCATAGCGAATGGATACGGTCTTGCGCTTGTTGAACATGTCCACAAGCAACCTGTCGCCTGTCTGCAGCCCTCTGATCAGTTCCTTAAGTGTCTTAAAAGCCGGCATAGCATTTAGGTTGATGAATGATACTTGCAAATATCGGCAAAATAAATGGGACAGCAAAGGAAACGGCCACATTTTTGTGTACACAGTATACTTTTGGCACTATTTTTATGGGGAACATTGCCCCACCCCGGTCTTTGGGCTACATCCACACGAATTGCACCAGCAGCATATAGGCCACAGTTCCGCCAAGGATGGAGATGAGCATCTGGCGCTTCCACATGTGAAGAATTCAGGTCACGGCAATGCCGATGAACTCAGGCAGGCCGTGATGACCGCCGGTGAAGTCCACGTCCTTCAGACAATAGACGACGAGCATGTGCAAGAATACAAAAGGCCTTTATCGTTTTTTTAGGCTGGAACATTGCGTATTTCATAATTATTAGAGGGGAATATCTTGGCTGTCTCAACTTTTTCCCTTAGTTTTGCAAATGTAACCGCAAGAACTCATTCATACCACAACTATGGAAAGAATTAAATATCTGGACCCTCGCGCCGACCTGACGTTCAAGCGCATCTTTGGCGAGCACGCTGACTTGGCCATGAGCTTTCTCAACGCCATGCTGCCTTTCAACGACGGCGATGAGATAGAGAGCATCGAGTTTCTGCCCGCCGAGCTTGTCCCCGAGACGCCGCTCAAGAAGGACACCATCGTCGACGTGCGCTGCAAGGACAACCGCGGGCGGCAGTTCATCGTGGAGATGCAGATGTTTTGGACGGAGACTTTCATGCAGCGCGTGCTGTTCAACGCCTCCAAGGCCTATGTGCGGCAGCTGGACAAGGCCGTGCACTTCAACTATCTTCAGCCAGTCTATTCGCTCAATCTTGTCAACGAGATTTTTGAGCCTGACCTGAAAGAATTCTATCACCTTTACAACATTGTCAACATCGAGCATACCGACAAGGTGATAGAGGGTCTGCACTTCGTATTCGTTGAGTTGCCCAAGTTCAAGCCACAGAATGTACTCGACAAAAAGATGATGGTGCTGTGGCTCCGTTTCCTGACCGAGATGGGCAACTGCACCAGTGAGGTGCCTGAGGAATTCACGACAGACCCTGACATCAGCAAGGCTGTCAGACTGCTGAGGGAGTCATCCTACTCCGAGGCCCAGCTGTTGGGTTACGAGAAGTTCTGGGACTCCGTCCGTGTGGAGTATGCCATCAAGTACGACTCGCTCAAGGAGGGACGGGAACAGGGCTTCCAACAGGGTTTGCAGCAGGGCTTGCAGCAGGGAATAAAGCAGGGGTTGCAACAGGGATTGCAGCAGGGAATGAACCAAGGTGTAGAAAAGGGCATTGAGCAAGGACGGGAGGCTAAAGCCCTTGAAATAGCTCGAAACCTGAAACTCCTTCACATTCCTACGGCAGACATAGCCAAGGCCACAGGCCTGACAGCCCGGGACATTGAAAAACTCTGACTATGCCGTAAATGGCCATTAATGGCGGCCGGGTACCCTACCCTCTCGCGGCAAGTCGGTCATCAGCTGTCAGTCGTACCATCATCTCTCCATCTGCCCTGTCATCGTTTCGTCAATGCCATCGGATGCCTCGCGCCCCAATGGACGACTATCGTCCGCCACCGCCACCGCCGCCACTGAAACCGCCGCCACCGCCGGAGCTTAGACTGGAGCTGGAGCAGTTGCTGACGTTTGTTGTCATGTAGTACATGAAATAGGGGCTGCTGTCATACAGGTCTCCAATGACCATGGCCAACTCAGACGACGGACTGATGGTCTTCAGGTCCTTGCTCAGCCTTTTCGTGAATCCAAAGAGATAAGAATAGACCAGCAAATCGTCCCAAACGTTGACATTGGCCAGTTCTTTGTCGCCGGTCTTGCCGATATCGTTGAGATAATTGCGAAGTCCCAACAGATGGCGCTCATCCTCATCGCTCAGCGTCTCGTAGAACTTCTCAAGATCCAGTGTCTTTGCAAACTTGGTCAACGCCTGATTATGCTTCTCGGCCCAAACTTTAAATTCCGACGGTGTAAGCAGCCCGTCTTTGTCGGCTGCGCAGGACATGATGTAAAGCATGTAGCCACAGATATAGTCGTCTGAGCCTTTCTTTCCCTCAGGCAGGGCGACATTCTTTTCCAACACCTTGATTGCCCTCTTCTTTCTTCCCTTCCTGTCAATACTGGGAATATTTTCAATGGCAATCTTCTTTTGACTGATTAGCCTGAGGATTATGGCACCGATGAGGTTCTCGCCGCTGAACCAGGCGTACTCGTTCAGCACCTTGGCGGCTTTCATCAGGCTCCACGACGCATCGACCGTCTTATAGTAGGGCAGTTGCTTGGCCTCGCGTCTTTTTCGGAAGGTAATTATCAATTCGGTTGCCACCACAACTATTAATCCTCCGAATATGCCAATCAGAATAATCCACATGGATAGCGGCATGGGCTCACCCTCTGAGCCGCCTCCAAAGTCGCTGCCTTTGAGGGCCTTCTCTTTCAGTTTGGCAAAAGAGTCCTCACCCTTGAGGTCGGGGTAAAGCACCCCTTTGTTGAACGACACCAAAAGTCCTATCTTGTCAATTTCTCCGGACGAGTTGGCAGTGATTATGCCGTTGGCCAGCTTAGTTTTTCCGCTGTATCCAAATCCCCAGAACTGGCAATTGTCAGATGTCAGGCGGGCCGGGGCGTTCACGCTAAGCGTAAACGAGTTGATGGGATCATTGTCGTTGAGGTCGGCAAACCAGTAGCCGAAGCCGTCTTTATCAGAGTAGGACAGCACCAGTCCCTTAATGTCGTAATCTACGGTATAGACGTGTTTTCCCCCTGCCGGTACGCCCCAGCATATCTCGTAACCGCCCTCCTTGGCGACAAGGCCACATTTCCCGGCCTTTTCTTCCTTGTCCGCATCCACGTCCCACTCATCGGCCATAGTCATCAGCCGTGAGCCGTTGTCGGAAACCTTGAGGTTAACGATTTCCCGGTCGCCCATGTTGTAGTGGGCGACATACCATTCCGTCTTGACATCTTCGCCGATGTCAATGTTCCAGACTTCACGGATGTGGGCATCGCCATTAAACCGCAGTGTCACGGTTATGTCAAGATGGCGCACAACACTCTGGGGCATCACCTGCAAGGAAAGCAGGAGAGAGAGAAGCAACAGAAGAATTTTGTTCATAATATGGAAACTTGGGGTTGCGATATGGATAGACTTTGTCTGTCACTTGGGAGCGGCATACATCCACAAAGGTATAAAATAATTTTCATACCACACATTAATATATAGTGGAATTTCGTACCTTTGCCGACGAAATGTTTAAGGTAACACTCTTACACACATGATTCATCATTACGACTTCCTCATCATCGGCGGTGGCGTCGCCGGTATGAGCTTCGCATTGAAAGTGGCCAACTCGGGCAAGGGAACAGTCGCCATTATCTGCAAGACCTCACTCGACGAGGCAAACACCGCGAAGGCGCAGGGCGGCATCGCCTCGGTCACCGACCTCAAGGTGGACAACTTCGAGAAACACATCCACGACACCATGGTTGCCGGCGACTGGCTCTCTGATCCTGAGGCCGTCAGCCATGTCGTGAAAAACGCGCCTGACGCCATCCGCGACCTCGTCAACTGGGGTGTCAACTTCGACAAGAAGACCGACGGTACCTTCGACCTCCACCGTGAGGGCGGCCACTCTGAGTTCCGTATTCTCCACCATCAGGACGACACCGGCTTTGAGATTCAGCGCGGACTAATGGAGGCTGTGCGCCACAATCCGAAGATTGAAGTCCTGGAAAACCATTTTGCCGTCGAGATTATCACCCAGCACCATCTCGGCATGGAGGTGACCCGCCGCACGCCCGACATCGAGTGCTATGGTGCCTATGTCCTCAATCCCGGGACTGGCAAGGTTGACACCTACCTTTCACGCATCACCCTCATGGCCACCGGCGGTACGGGAGCCGTCTATGCCACCACGTCCAATCCCGAGATTGCCACGGGTGACGGCATTGCCATGGCCTACCGCGCCAAAGCTACTGTCAAGGACATGGAGTTCGTACAGTTTCATCCCACCGTGCTCTTCAATCCGGCCGAGACCCATCCCGCTTTCCTCATCACCGAGGCCATGCGCGGCTACGGTGCCGTACTCAAGCTGCCCGACGGAACCGAGTTCATGCAGAAATACGACCCGCGCCTGTCCCTCGCGCCCCGAGACATTGTGGCACGTGCCATCGACCACGAGATGAAAATCCACGGCCTCGACCACGTCTGTCTTGATGTGACGATGAAAAATGCTGAGGAAACCAAACATCACTTTCCCCATATCTATGAGAAATGCCTCTCTATTGGCATTGACATCACCAGGCAGATGATACCCGTCTGCCCCTCTGCCCACTATATGTGCGGCGGCATTAAGGTCGACCTCAACGGCGAGAGCAGCATCCACCGTCTCTATGCCGTCGGCGAGTGTTCCTGCACAGGACTTCATGGTGGCAACCGTCTGGCCAGCAACAGTCTTGTCGAGGCCGTAGTTTATGCCAAGAGTGCGGCCGAGCACGCCATTGCACATATCGATGGCTATGCGTTCAATGACCGAGTACCCGAGTGGAATGACTTCGGCACGCTCACCAACGAGGAAAAGGTACTCATTACGCAGGACAAGAAAGAAGTGGGACAAACGATGTCAACCTACGTCGGCATCGTGCGCTCCAACCTCCGCCTGAAGCGCGCGTGGAAACGGCTCGACCTGCTCTATGAGGAGACCGAGGATCTTTTCCGGCGCGTCAAGCCGTCGCGTGACATCTGCGAGCTGCGCAACATGATCAACGTGGGTTATCTCATCACCCGTCAGGCCATTGAGCGCCACGAGAGCCGGGGACTGCACTACAACATCGACTATCCAAGAAAAAAGATTGAGCCTAAAATATGATGACTGACAACAAACAAAAACTCCAGGAAAGAGTGCGGCAACTTTCCAAACAGCGCCACGCCCTCATCCTTGCCCACTACTATACGCGGCCTGAGATACAGGAAATTGCCGACTTCGTAGGTGACTCCCTTGCTCTGGCCCGAAAGGCTGCAGACACTGACGCGCCCGTGCTGGTGATGTGCGGCGTTCACTTCATGGCTGAGACCTGCAAGCTGCTTTCGCCCGACAAGACCGTGCTGGAGTGTGACCCTGAGGCGGGATGCTCACTGGCCGACAGCTGTCCGGCAACCGACCTGGCACGCTACAAGCACGAGCACCCCGGCTACAAGGTCATCAGCTACGTCAATACGACGGCTGCGGTCAAGGCCATCTCCGACTGTTGCGTCACCTCAGGCAACGCGGTAAAGGTCATCAGCGCCATGCCAAAGGATGAGCGCATCATCTTCGGTCCCGACTACAACCTCGGCAATTACATCAACGCTGTCACCGGACGCAAGATGCTGTTGTGGAACGGCGGATGCCACGTCCACGAGAAGTTCAGCGTCAATGCCATCGTCGCCCTGAAGCACCGCTACCCCGAGGCCATTGTCATGGCCCATTTGGAGTGCAAGGCTCCCGTACTGTCCATCGCTGATGTGAGGGGGTCCACCGCTGCGATGCTCTCCTACGCACAGAGCCACCCTGAGTACAAGCAGTTTATCGTAGCTACCGAGGCCGGCATCCTGTTTGAGCTCCAGCGCCGCTGTCCTGACCGACAGTTCATCCCCGTCCCGCCTGAGGTGACCGAGGGGGAGAGCCTGGAGTCCGGCAACGGTGTCCCGTCGAGCTGCACCTGCAACGAATGCCAGTTCATGAAGCTCAACACGCTTGAGAAAATCATTGCGGCCCTTGAGCACATGCAGCCCGAGGTCGTTATCCCGGCCGACATTGCACGTGAAGCCGTCAAGCCCATTGAGCGCATGCTCTCACTGAGTTAGGTCACCGGGTGCTCGTCCTTTTGGACAGGGCATCCTCCGTTCAGTACGCCGCTGCTCAGCAGCGGCTCACATTAATACCACCACAATGAACTACAAAGAAAAAGAGAAAGCATTAACCGACCGTCTCATCGACCTTGCCTTCGCCGAGGACATTGGCGATGGCGACCACACCACCCTCTGCTGCATCCCCGCTGATGCCACAGGCGAGAGCGAGCTTATGATTAAGGAGGAAGGCATATTTGCCGGTGAGCGTGCCGCCAGAGAGGTGTTCCACCGTTTCGACCCTGACCTCAAGGTCACCATGTACAAGCACGACGGTGACCACGTTGTCCCGGGCGATATCGTACTCTCTGTCTGCGGAAAAGAGCAGAGCCTGCTCACCACCGAGCGCCTCATGCTCAACATCTGCCAGCGCATGAGCGGCATCGCCACCATGACGCATAAATATCAGCAGGCCCTCATCGATGCTGGCACCCGCACGCGTGTGCTCGACACCCGAAAGACTACGCCTGGCATGCGCATGCTTGAGAAAGAGGCCGTGCGCATCGGAGGTGGCATGAACCACCGCATTGGTCTATTTGACATGATTCTCCTCAAGGACAACCACATCGACTTCTGCGGCGGCATACACAATGCCATCACTCGGGCACGCCAGTATTGTGCCGACAAAGGTCTTGACTTAAAAATTGAGTGTGAGGTACGCGACTTCAAGGAACTCAAAGAGGCCGTCGCCGAGCTGCCCGACCGCATCATGTTTGACAATTTCACGCCTGCCGACACACGCCTTGCCGTTGAGCTTGTTCATCAGGCTCCACGCCATATTGAGACGGAGTCGTCCGGGGGAATCACCTTCGACACGATGATTCCTTATGCCAAGGCCGGGGTTGATTTCATCTCGTTCGGCGCGCTCACCCACAGCGTCAGGGCACTTGACATGAGCCTCAAGGCCAAAGGCAGCAGTAAACTGAAGATCTGAAGTCTGACAGGAAGTTTTACGCAGACAACATTAACGGCGGCATTGACGAATACCGAAATATTCGGCAATCGCCATGCCTATACCAAAAAAATCCCGGGAATGGCCTCGGGATTTTTATGTTCGACCAGGACGGTCTGAATAGAATGGTGTTGTTTATGGATGGAATACTTTGTCACTGACCGCAGCGCCGAACTTGAAGTTGGAGAACTTGTACTGCGTGAAGCCGTGGTTGCTGTTGAGCGTGAGGCTTTCGAGAGCGCCTGTGCCTTTGTTGATTTCCAGCACGAACGAAGTGAACATCAGACGCTTGGCCTGGGCGGGTGTCATGGTGACTACGACACTGCCACTCTGTTGCGAGATTTTCACGCCCTGCACATTCGAGATGTTGGTCTTACCGCCCGAGAGCACGCTGTACAGCACGGTCTTGAAGGCGGCAAACTGGCTGGCAGTCTTGGCGGAGGCCACATGCTTGCGGCCGCCCATGACCATGGTGAACGTGTTGCCGTTCATCACCAGCTGCTCCTTGCCGTTGTTGGCCGTGATGGCCACCTTGTCAGGGTCCTTTATATAAAGCGCGCCGTTGTAGGTTTTGTTTTTCGTCAGGGCCTTGTTGTGCTTCACCATGACGGCCGTGGCAGTGGCCGACTTGGCCGACTTGTAGCGGCTGACAGCCTGGGTGAACAAAGACTCCTGTGCGAAGCCGGCCATGGCCAGCATCGACAGCAATCCGATAATAAAATACTTCTTCATTGTATTTTGCGTTTAATCTGTAGTTTATGCGTTCATTAACTTGTCCCACATGCGCCCGCGCCCGATGAGTTCGGCGCAGGTCATCAGGGCGGTCATCGTAACGCCCTCAATGCCGTGTACCATCAGGCTCTGCCCGGTAAGCAGTAAGTTGGGTATGCGGCAGCGGGGCGAGAGGAAGGTGAGCAGCGGGTTGCCACAGTCCTTTCGCAGTCCGAAGGCAGAGCCGTTGGGCGTGTGCGTATAGTCGCGGTAGGTCAGCGGTGAGGTGACGTATTGCCGTTCTACGGCCGACCGCAAACCGGGAATGGCCGTTTCGGCCAGGCTGATGCATTCATCAGCTTTCTGTTGCTTCCATTGTTCATAGTCTTGTCCGCGGTGGCCGACCTTCGTGCCGGCCCATGGACTGCACTCCGGCCAGTCAACGGGGGTGAGGAGGTCAATTTGCCGGACATATTGCGACCCGTCCTCTGGCACTCGGTAGCTTGCCATCACGCCCGATACCGGGTGGTCCTGCTCGTAGTGTTCCCACAGGTTGGGACGGGCATATACGTATTCATTGTGATTGACATATGGCAGTGCGTGGGGTTTGATGACCAATGAGGCCGTCAACATGCCGTAGGTGTTCTCCAACAGTGACACACGCATACGCATGCTTTTTTTCACATGGATGCTCTCGCCAATCAGTTGGTAGGTAAGTGCAGGGTGTATGTCGCTGATGAAGGTGGTGGCCTCATAGCAATTACCGTTGGTGCATACGGCTTTCACAATTTTGCCGCCCTGCTCTACGAGATCTCTCACTTCGGCGTTGCATCTGATTTCACCCCCCTTGGCTCGGATGGCGTCGGTCAGTGCCTTGACAATCATGTTGCCATTGCCGCGCAGGCGCCAGCTGCTGGCGATATAGCTGCTGTTGATGTGTGCCATAGTGTAGAGGGGCAGCGTGTCCTTGCGCAGCTCGTAGCGGGTGGTGTTGCCGGAGAGCACATTGATGAGCAGCTCGTTGTGGAAGTGGTCATGCAGCCATTGCCACGCCGGGGTGGACAAATCCATTGCGCAATGCGGACTCTGAATGAGGCTCGCTGTAGAAAGTGCCGGATTGAGCGCGTCGAGCTGGTGGAGGCTGTTGTGCTGAAACAGCCCGACCAGAGCCTGCAGGCCTTCGCGCTCACCGGGAAAGTGCTCCGCCATCTTTTGGGCAAACCGTTGATAGCCTTGCGCGAAGTCAAAATGCTGCCCGGCTATGTGGACGCGGTCGAAGCAGTCATCGTCCAGCCTTACCCAGGGCAAGTCTGTCAGTCCCAGCATGCGGAAAGGCTGGTACAGTGCCTCTCCCTTGCCCAGGCCGCCAATGTAATGAAACCCGGTGTCAAAGTCGAGTCCGTCGCGGCGGTAGCTCTGCAGGCAGCCGCCGGGCTGGGCCTCACGCTCAAGGATAAGTACACGGTAGCCCTCTGATGACAGGATGTGTCCGCAGGCCAGGCCGCCAAGTCCGCTGCCGATGATGGCGATGTCGTATTTGTTGCTGTTGGTAGTCACTTCTTTAATAAGCGATAAATGGCAGGCTGGAGGATGTAAGACAGGATAACGGCTGAAAGCAGACCAACCAGGGTGGAGAAGCCCACGCTCCGGATGGCCGGATGTCTGGCGATGAGCATGGACGAGATGGTGACCACGAGGATGAAAGCGGAGAAGAATATGGCGCTCTTGTGCAACTGGAGCAGCCGTCCGTCGGCCTTGGCCTCAGTCAGGCCGTTCATCACGAAGATGCTGTAATCGACACCGATGCCGAAGATGAACGTGGAGATGATGATGTTGAGCAGGTTGAACTTCATGCCGAATATGTCCATGACCCCGAGTACGATGAGCCAGCTGAGGATGATGGGCATGAAGCCAAGCAGCGTGTATTTGATGTTCCAGTGGAAGCTCACGAGCAACACCAGGAAAACGAATGCCATCGACACCCATTGCAGGATGTTGAAGTCGCTGTTGAGCTTGGCCAGCGTGTCCTGCGTATAATAGGAGGTGTCGAGCACCATCATGTTTGGCTCGTCACCGATGGCCCTTGTGATGCGGTCGTAGGCGCCGCCCTTGTCGCGCTCGGTGGCCTTGTCGTATTTCACCGATGTGAAGCAGAGGTACTTGCCGTCGTAGGTCTTCTCCATCAGCGTCGACAGATAACCGGGAGGAATAATGCCGGCCTGATATAACTTGTCGGGGGCGAAGTTGGCTGATACCGACTCAAAGAACGGGTCAAAGGCATCTGAGGTAAAGCCTGCCGGTGATGCTGTGGTTGCAATCAGATTTCTCATTTTCTCCACCCGGGCTGGTGTCCAGTAGCGCTTCCAAGCTGCAATACGGACTTTCTGTGTTGATTCAGGCACCAGGATAAGGCTGGTCGGGGTATAGCCTTTCACCAGGCCAAGTTGCCTCAGACTGTCGAGCTTGGCCTGGAGAGCGCTGAAATGGTTGAGTGCCTCTTCCATAGTGCGCCCGGTTGAGGCAAAATATTTGGAACCGATGCCGCTGGCGGTCTTGCTTGCAAGCAGGTTTTCAGAGTGCACTACCTCTGGCGAGCGGTAGCCGAGGTCGTTGAGATTGGTGTCAAAATTGGTTCCTTTGACCGCCCATACGCAGATGCAGACGAGCGTGACGGCGCAGATGACGGCAATGAGCGGTTTCTTCCGGTCGAAGGGATAGTTGTTGATGCGGTCGATGACGGCAAAGGCTTTCCTGTTGATGCGGTTCTTCTTGGTGTCAAGCAGCTGGGGCAGGAAGATGAGCGAGAAGAACGTCGTGCCCAGTATGGCAAAGGTCGCAAACAGGCCAAAGGCCTTGAGCAGGTCGGTGTTGACGAAGGTGACTCCCATGAAGGAGCCTATGGTTGTGAGGCATCCGAGGCAGACGGGCTTGGTCTCGTCGCGCAGCACCTGCTCGGGGTCGGTGACATACTTATAGTGGGTCAGCACGTGCAGCACGTAGCTCATGGCCACGCCCAGCACTACGGCGCCTATGCCCAGGGCCAGCAGTGAGAACTGTCCCTCGATGAAATACATCATGGCCAGGCCAAAGAGCGTGCCGAAAACTACCGGCAGAATGAGCAGGGGCAGTGTGTCCCAGTTGCGGAAACAGATGAAGATCAACGCCAGCACGATGACGAAGGCACCTAAGAGGGTTGTCGTGAGGTCGCGCTTGATGGTCGTGGAATTATAATATCCGCTGGCCGGTGTGCCGTGATAGCAGATGCTGATGTCGGGATGGGACTTGGCAAACGACGCAATCTTAGCGTTGAGCATCTCAAAGAGGCGGTTGCCCTGACCAGTGTCGGTGGCTGAGAAGCGTGGTGTGATGAAGGCGATGCAGACGGTGCCGTCGGGGACAAAAAAGTGACTGTCAATGGTCTTTAAGCCGCCCTGTGAGCCTGTTAGAAGCGGCTTCATCTGACTCATGAGCAGACTGCGCATGCCCATGGGGTCCATCTGTATCAGCTCGGGATAGGTCGAGCCGAACTCGCCGTCGATGTCTTCGCGGTTTTTGACCATCTGTTGCTTGAAATGATCAAGGGTCAGCAGCGAGTCCGTCCGCTCGTACACCGTGGTGTCGATGTAGGCGGGAAAGTGGCTCTCCATGTAGCTGATGGCGTCGCCCATGGCATCCTCGGGCATCTGGTAGAAGATGTCGCTGATGACACGCCGTGACTTGGGCTGACTGCTGTCGGTGGCAGTCAGCGTGTCGATAAAGTCATCAGCAGCCTGTGCGATGCTGTCGGGCGAGAGTCCGTTTTTGCCCTCAAACAGCAGGTAGACCTTGTCCTTGATGCGCAAGTCGGCGAATGCCAGCTTTGTGGAGCCGTCGGCATTGCGAGACGACGGCATGAGCTTGTTGAGGTCCTCTTCCAGTTGGATGCGGGAGGCAAAATAGCCAAAGAATACAAACAGAAGAATCATCGAGCCCCAGAACACCGGCCGATGATTATGGAAATAACGGTATATCTTGATTACAATCTCAGTCATAATCCACAATCATAAAATAAGGGAGCATCAAAAGTAGAGAAGTCCGGAAGTCCTGTCATTACCTAAATAACACTTGATTATCGGATACTCAAGAGTATATGACTGGACTACTGGACTATTGGACTTCAGAACTTCTGATACAGCCTTGCAAAATGTTGTAGTACGACCACCTTATTTGGCCACGTGGCTGTAGATGTAGTCGTACAAGTCGTTGAAGGAGTTGATCTTGCGGAGGTCTTCTACAGGAACTTTCAACTTATAGGTGTACTGTATAACGGCCACAAGGTCAACGAGGCTGAGGCTGTCGAGGCTGAGTGCATCCTTAAGGTTGGCCTCAGGGGTGAACTTGCTCTCGTCGGTCTCGAACTCTTCTGCCAACACTTTGTTTACTTGCTTTACAATTTCTTCGCGTGTCATAGTCTTTTGCTTTACTGATTATTATCTGTTATATTCTGTTTACAAGTTCTTGACGATCAATGTTGAGTTGGTGCCTCCGAAGCCAAATGAGTTGCTGAGGAACATGTCAAAATGCTGCTCGACGGTCTCGGGGATGACGTTGATTTGCGCCGTCTCGTCGTCTGGGTTCTCAAAGTTGATGTTGCCGGCGATGAAGCCGTTCTTCATCATCAGCATGGAGTAGATGCACTCGCTCGCTCCGGCCATCCACATCTCGTGTCCGGTCTGGCTCTTTGTCGAGGTCACTGGCACGCGGTAGTCACCGAAGACGCGCGCGATGGCCAGTGCCTCACGGCCGTCGCCGGCATGGGTTGAGGTGGCATGCGCGTTGACATAGCCTATCTGGCGCGGGTCGACGTTGCCGTTGCGGAGACACATCTCTAAGCTTGCGGCCGGGCCGTCCACGTTGGGTGTCGAGATGTGGTCGCCGTTGCCCGAAAATCCCCAACTGATGACCTCTGCCAGTATGGAGGCACCGCGCTTGACTGCGTGCTCATAGTCCTCCAGGACGACCGTTGCCGCGCCACCGCCGGGCACCAGACCGTCGCGGTCACGGTCGAACGGACGGCTGGCCTTTGTCGGGTCGCTCTCACGGGTGGAGAAGGCCTGTATGCCGTCGAATGAGGCGATGCCATACATGTTATTCTCCTCGGCACCGCCCGCGATGACATAGTCCTGCAGCCCCTGGGAGATAAGCAGGGCGCCCAGTCCGATGGCCTGTGAGCTGGAGGCACAGGCTGCGCTTGCCGTCAGGTTGATGCCGCGAAGCTTGAATATGGTGGCGAGATTCATTGTGATGGTGGAGTTCATTGACTGGAAAATGGCACCGCTGCCACAGGCAGCAGTGTCCTTGTACTCGCGGAACTTGTCGAGTCCTTCCATTGTGGCTTCGGCCACGGAGTCATTGCCATAGATGATGCCGACGGTGTTTTTGTCGAGAAAGTCCTGGTCCATCCTGGCATTCTCCAGCGCCTGGCGCGTGGCCATGTAGGCGTATTGGGCCTCCTCGGGCATGAACTGGCGCTGGTTGCGCTTGATGAAAGGCTTGAGGTCGGGCTTCTTCACGTCGGTGCAGAGTGCCGAACGGAAGCCGGCATCCTTGCGTTCCTGACTGAAAATGACACCACTCTTGCCCTGATAGAGTGCGTCGCGCACTTCATCCAAGGTCGTTCCAAGGCATGACCAGATGCCCATGCCTGTGATTACAACTCTTCTACTCATTACTTATCTGATTTCTTTATGGTCTGAATGTCTTTCTGATAGCACCGGCGCCGCTTGACGAATTGCGGACGAAGGGGCTTCCATTGCGACAGCTCCTTGAAGTTGTCCTCCAGTTGCGGCCCGGTCTCGGCCCATTTAAATCCCATCTTGTTATACACCGTCACCAGCCGGTCGAAAAGCAGGGCCGTAAGGCCAAGCCCCTGCATGTCGGGGCGCACGGCGATGAGCAGCAACTCGACGGTATCCTCGCTTCTCCACTTCATGGCCTTCAGCAGGTGATACCATCCAAGGGGAAACAGCCGTCCGTTGGCCTTGCGCAGGGCGTGTGACAGGCTGCCAATGGTAATGGCTATGCTGACAAGCTCGCCCCTGTCGTTCTCGACCACAGGAACCATCTCCGTTTTTATCAGCGGCAGATACTGCCGCATAAACTCCCTGGCCTGTTCGCGGGTGAAGGATGAGAAGCCGTAAAGTGGCGCAAACGACGCATTGAGCAGCTCGAACACCTTATATATATAGCCCTCTCTGATTTCTCTTTTTGTCAGCACGCGGGTGTGCACGCCGAACATCTCCGGCACCAGCCTGGCAACGCGGACGTATTTTGCCGGTGTCTCCTTTGGCACCGCAATGCGGATGGAAAGCCAGTCTGCACTCTTCTCATACCCCAGACGCTCCATGTGGACGGGGTAGTAGGGATAATTATAATAGGTGGCCATGGTCCCCAGCATGTCGAAATCGCTGATCAGCATTCCCTCCTTGTCGTAATCGGTGATGCCCAGCGGCCCCACAATCTTGTCCATGCCTCGGCTCCGGCCCCACTGCTCCACCGTCTGAAGCAGTGTGGCCGACACCTCATCATCGTCGATGAAGTCGAGGTAGCTGAACCTGACAGACTTCGTGTTCCATTTCTCATTGGCATGCCTGTTGATGATGGCCATGACTCGCCCTACGGGCTCACCGTCACGGTAAGCAACGAAGCCCTCCACATCGGAGAAAGCCATCCCGCTGTTGCTTTTGGGATTGAACATTTTGCGCATGTCCGCGTCAAGGTCCGGCACATATTGCTGACACTTAGCGTATAGACTTTTGGGAAACGCTATAAAGTCTTTCAAGACTTTGGCCGACTGAACTGAAGCAACTGTCAAAGTTTTCATACCATGTGCAAAGTTACGAATTTATTATTAAATTGTTAAGTTCCGCCCGTAGTTATTTATTGTTTTTTTGCCCCTATAGTGTTCTAAATGACGTTACTAAGTCCTTTTCATCATTGGGGACGGGAATAGTTTTAAAATAATGTTGTACCTTTGCACAAAACTTCAGCAAGGAGGAAAGTTTATATAATTTGACAAGAGTGTCAGCATCGCCCATGATAAAAAGAATTCTACTTCAGCTTATAATGATATCACTGTTGCCATTGACAGCCGCAGCACAGATAAAGGGTACAGTTGTTGATGCCGGTGACGGCTACGGTGTACCATATGCCAATGTGTTCATTCCTGAGTCGCATGAGAACATTATGTGCGACGGCGACGGCCGTTTCACCATCAGGAGGCGCCATGTGGCGAGCATCGTGGTGAGCAGTGTGGGCTATGACAAACTCACGGTCGCCATTCCCCGTGGTCAGGACAGCATCACCGTCAGGCTGAGGGTGGCCAGCAACAATCTCGCCGAAGTGAAAATCAAGGCCCGCCGGCGCCGCTACAGCCGCAAGAATAACCCCGCGGTGGAACTCATGCGCAAGGTGATAGCCCGCAAAAGGGAGACCGCGCTTGAGACCCGGCCCTATTTCTCCGATGTGCGCTATCAGAAAATCACACTCTCGGAGAATGCCGTCGATACCGTGAAGAAGAAGCGAAAGCCCTGGTTCATTGCACAATTGGAGAAGTCACCCTTTGACACGACGAAACTCATACTGCCCATTCTGGTCAACGAGCAGCTCACGCGGCATTATTACCGTCGCGACCCCAAGAAAGCCGTCGATGAGATAATGGCCTCGCGGAGCAGTGGCGTCAACAAGATATTCCAGACCGGCGAGATATTGAATACGCTGATGAAGGAAGTGTTCTCCGATGTCAATATCAACAACGACTACGTGCGTCTGCTGCAATATCCTTTTCCCAGTCCGTTGGGCAAGACGGCCGTCTCTTTCTACCATTTCTATATACAGGACACGGTAAAGGTGGAGGGCGACAGCTGCTATCACGTGCTTTTCTATCCGGCCAACCAACAGGACTTCGGCTTCAAAGGCCAGATGTACATCACAAAGGACAGCGACCTGCAGGTGAAGTCATGCGAGCTCAACATTCCCAAGAAGAGTGACGTCAACTTCGTCGACAACATGCGCGTGCTTCAGCAGTTTGAGCGGCTGCATGGAGGAGGCTGGGCGCTCACCGGCGACCAGATGATGGCCGAGGTGCGCTTCACCTCGCTGCTTCCGCGCATGCTCGTGGTGAGAAACACCATCACCAAGGACTTCACCTTTGACTCTATTCCCGACAAGACACTGGCCGGAAAGGCTGCCGTGCGCGAGCAGCCGAGTGCACGGATACGCAACAGCGCCTACTGGACGGCAAACCGCCCCATACCGCTGACCAGCGGTGAGGACGGCATAGACTATTTCGTCTATCGCCTGACCAAGAGCAAGAACTTCGGATGGATGAGCATCATCGCAAAGATGGTCATGGAGAACTATATCGAGACCAGCAAGCCCGGCAATCCCGACTACTTCGACTTCGGTCCTGTCAGCACGCTCATTTCCCACAACTTTGTCGACGGCTACCGCTTGCGCCTGAGCGGACGCACAATGGCGGCAATCAACTCCAGTCTCTTCTGGAAGGGCTTCGTGGCCTACGGCACCGACAGCCACAAGTGGTACTACAACACCGAACTCACGTGGTCGCTCAACAAGAAAGAGAACTCGCCCTTCGAGTTCCCCATGCGCAACCTCACCTTTGAGACCACCTACGACCTTATGTCGCCCGCAGACAAGTATCTGGTCAACAACAAGGACAATATCTTTGAATCGTTCCGCACGCAGAGCGTCAGGCAAATGTATTTCTACAACCGGCAGAAGCTGGAGTTCACCTACGAGACCGACTGGGGCATGAGTTATAAGGCTTCCATCAAGGCCGAGAGCAACCGGACGGCCGGCGACCTGCACTTCATCCGGCTGAGCGACGGGCTGGAGGCTTTCCGCATACGCACCACGGAACTGTCGGCCACGATAGGACTCAATCCTCACCAGACATACATCAACACCAAGCAGCGCCGCTGGCCCATCAATCTCGACAGTCCCAACTTTGAACTCACCCATACCATGGGTGTCAAGGGATTTTTGGGCGGCCAGTACCGCAGCAACATGACCGAGCTGAACATCTACAAGCGGCAGTGGCTCGGGTCGTGGGGATATATCAACCTGCACGCCATCAGCCGTGTCCAGTGGAACAAGGTGCCGTTCCCGCTGCTTTGCATGCCCCCGGTGAGCCTGACCTATATGATGGATGCCAACGACCAGACGTTCAACCTGATGCGCAATCTTGAGTTCCTCAACGACCGTTACGTGTACTGGAGTGCCCTGTGGGACCTCAACGGCAAGCTCTTCAACCGCGTGCCGCTCATCAGGAGGCTCAAGTGGCGCGAGTTTGTCGGTGTAAAGGGCATGTGGGGCCATCTGACCAGTAAGAACAATCCCCTGAAGCATCCCGGTGATGCCACGCTGTTCCAGTTCCCTGCCGAGAGCCATATCATGTCAGACAAACCCTATTGGGAGGCAATGGTAGGCATTCACAATATCTTCAAGTTCTTCGGCGTCGATTACGTGCGGCGTCTGACCTACCGCGATTTGCCAAGCGTGGACAAGTGGGGCCTGCGCTTCAATTTCATGATGTCATTCTGACCAAGTGTAAGTGCAAAATGGCCGTAACGCCCAACTGTGGCGACTTCCACACTTTGGCGTTTAGCCCTTTTAATTGTGTCGTTTAACCCATTTGATGTTGTCGTCTGGCGCATTCAACGTTGTTGTTTCACCAGCTTAACGTTGTTGTTGAGCGTTTCAGGCGACTTTCCCTGGTGCTTTGAGAGTTCTCCAAGGCATTGTTGCACTCTAAGAAAAGATTGTCAATGATATGTTTGGCAGTTTGATAATTTTTGTCTTATTTTGCAAATTGTTATATATGTTAATGTAAATGGACGGGAAAAGAGTGTGCGTCGTTATCCCCATATATCGCAAGTTGCACAAGTGGGAGGAGGTGGCACTGCGGCATAATCTGAGTGTGCTTGACAAGTACAAAAGTTTTTTAGTTTATCCGGAGGGATTTGATGCCGGGACAATGCACGAGGAGTATCCCCAGCTCGGCCTCATAAAGGTGAGTGACGGGTGGCTGGGCTCCAAAAACGGCATTCAGGGCTATAATGCCATGATGCTCTCGGAGCGTTTCTACGCGTTGTTTGAGGCCTACGACTACATGCTCATTTGCCATGTGGATGCCTGGATTTTCCGTGATGACCTAGCCTTATGGTGCCAGAAAGGTTATGACCTCGTTGCCGCGCCGTGGCCTACGCGACCTTTTTATCGAACCTTAGTCGGTAAACTGTGGCTTCGTATTAAACTGTTCTTTAAGCCCAAGGATGAGATATACCATTGCCAGTTGTTTGGCAAGGTCGGCAACGGCGGGTTGAGCCTCCGGCGTATAAGCGCGTTCAGGGAGGCCTGCCGCACATATGCCGATAAGCTCAATTACTATCGCAACAAATACAGGGACAACGAAGATGTGCTTTGGGCGGTTGTCCCTTCGTTCAAGGTACCCTCAGAGAAGGCGGCCCTTGGTTTTGCCTTTGACAATAAGCCCAGTATATGTTTCCGCCTGAACGGAGACACGCTGCCCATGGGATGTCATGGCTTCAACCATAAGAACCGCTATAAGTTCTGGAAGAGATATATTGCAGTCAGCCTGCAGTGACCGCCTCCCGGAAGTGCCGCATGAGCCACTCGTCCTGCTGGGCGATGGTTAGGTGGCTGTTGTCGAGCTCGATGGCGTCATTGGCCTTGCGCAGCGGTGAGACTTCACGGTGCGTGTCGATATAGTCGCGTTCCTGCACGTTCTTGAGAATTGCGCCGTAGTCGGCAGCCATTCCCTTTGCAGACAGTTCGTCGTAGCGGCGCTGCGCACGCACCTCGGGTGATGCGGTGACAAAAATTTTCAGCTCGGCGTCGGGAAAGACGGTGGTGCCGATGTCCCGTCCGTCCATCACCACACCTTTGTCTCGTCCCATGGCCTGCTGCTGCGCCACCATGGCCCTGCGCACAAAGGGAATGGCAGCTACGGCGCTCACGTGGCTGCTGACCTCCATCCCTCTGATTTCCTTTTCCACAAGCTCGCCGTTGAGGTAGGTCTCGGGCAGACCTGTGGTCCCGTTCAATATGAAACGTATATTGACCTGCGGCATCAGTGCCTCCAGCCGGTCGGCCCTCACGCTGCCGTCCTCATTGAAGAGGCCGTGGCGAATGGCAAACAGCGTTACGGCGCGGTACATGGCGCCGGTATCCACGTAGATGTAACCAACTTTGCGTGCTAATGCCTTGGCCATTGTACTCTTGCCGCACGAGGAGTAGCCGTCAATGGCAATTGTTATTTTCTTCATAAATAGTTATAGTGAATAGGCCAGACTCAAGACAAGGCTCGAGCTTGACACATGATATTTTCCGTAAGCCACGTTCATCTTGAAGCGGCTGAGTGCAAATCCGCCGCCCAGGGACAGGCCGGCACCATGGCTGCTGTCACCGTCGTCGGACGAGATCTTCATCTCGTTGGCACGGCGGAAATTGTAGCCGCCGCCAATCCAGAATGCGTCAGTAATCAGAAAGTCGGCACCAAACACCAGATGGTTGATGAACTTATAGTCGAGGTGGTTGAGGTCAACCACTGACAGGTGGACTCGCAATGGCGTTCCCACAAAGCGTTTGGAAGCGCCTATCTGAATGTCGAAAGGCATCTTGTTGTAGTCCTCCTCAAAGGCCTTGAGCTCGCCGCCGAGGTTCTTCATCACAAATGACAATGACCATTCGCGGTCGGGATCATAATAGTTTAGCCCTAAGTCGACGGCACAGGCTATGGCATTGTAGTCGCCGATGTATGACGTGACGAACTTGGCGGCGATACCGCCCGACAGCCGGTTGGTGAGCAGATAGGAGAAATAGCCCGACAGCGCAATGTCTTTGGCTGAAAAGTCACCTGTCTGTACGTTGCTCTCATCCACCTCCCTCATCGTGCCGTAATTGATGTACTGCGCCGCGGCGGCCCATGAGGCGCGCTCCTTGACGATGCGGTTGAAGCTGGCACTGGCCGAGTTGACACCCGACATGTAGTTCATATAGTTGATGTTGATGGTCTTGTCAGATACGGAGCTCAGGAGTGCGGGGTTATTGAAGATGAGCGACTCGTCATCGTCAATCACCGAGATATTGTCGCCGCCTAAGGCAGCAGCATGAGCGCTGGCTGGCAGACGGAGAAAGTTGTAGCCCGTCTGGCTGTCATTCTGTGCGTGGGCTGCCCCAATGTTGAGCGCCATAAAAAGGACGAATAGAGCCTTTTCCATTTATTTTTCCTAATTATTCGGCAAAGATACGGCTTTTTTAAAGAATTGCTGTAATTTTGCAATGTGGATTTGTTCATATAACGTGGCAAACCCAATAAAATTGTAGGAATGGAGATTAAGAAAAGCGACAAAGCCAATTTAGACCTTCACCGCAGCACAGGTTTCCTGCTTGGGCTGGTGTTTGCGTTGGCTCTGCTCTTTGTAGCTTTTGAATACACGTCACGTCCGTCTGATTTTCAAGAGGACGACTCGATGCTCGACGATATGTCGGATGAGATGGAGATGACGGCCGCTATGAATACAAAGGATATGGTATCAGCGGCTCCTGCTCCCGCGTCCAAAGCCTTGACACAAAATGTGAAAGAGGTCGACAAGGTTCAGAATGCCGACAAGGTGGCGCCCATTACGAGCAAACTTGTCATCGGCGACGGGCAGGGACTGGCCAAGCAGGCCAATGTCACCGAGGCCATTCCTCAGACCACGGCCCTGCCGCAGGACACGGCCGCCGTGCTGCGCACGGTGGAGCAGTTGCCGGAGTTCCCCGGTGGCATCGTCGAGTTTATGAAATGGCTCACACGCAACCTCCATTATCCCCCCATTGCCCAGCAGCAGAAAATACAGGGCAAGGTGGTGGTGTCGTTCATCATCAATAAGGACGGCAGCATTGCCAGTCCGCGCATCGTCACCTCGGCCGACCCCATTCTCGACCGTGAGGCCATGCGTGTGGTCAGGATGATGCCGCGGTGGAAGCCGGGAATGGAGAACGGCAAGCCCTGCCGCACAATGTTTGCCATACCAGTGAACTTCCAATTGTAATCCCTAATTAATCCATATCAGAATGAAGACTGCTGAACAACTCTTGCAGATGATCAACGATTTCCTGGCTGCTCTGCCTTACGACCGCCAGCCCGCCAGCCTGTACGACCCCGTCAGGTATGTACTGTCCATGGGCGGAAAGCGCATGCGCCCGGTGCTGATGCTCCTGGCCTACAACCTTTTTAAGGACGACCCTGAGCGCATCCTTATGCAGGCCGTCGGCCTTGAGACCTACCACAACTATACGCTGCTTCATGACGACCTTATGGACAACGCCGACTTGCGTCGCGGTCACACCACCGTCCATCGTAAATGGAATGCCAATCAGGCTATTCTCTCAGGCGACTCCATGCTTGTGCTGGCCTATGAGCGTATGTTGCAGTGCCCGGGTGACAAACTCGCCGAGGTGCTGAAGGTGTTCACTGAGACAGCCTTGCAGATTGGTGAGGGACAGCAATATGACATAGACTTTGAACAACGCACGGATGTCACCGAGGATGAGTATATTGAGATGATCAGACTGAAGACGAGTGTACTGTTGGCTTGCAGCATGAGGATAGGTGCCATCATGGCCGATGCCTCTAAAGAGGATGCAGACAACCTTTACAAATTCGGTGAGCAGATTGGTCTGGCTTTCCAGCTGCAGGATGATTATCTCGATGTCTATGGCGATGAGAAAGTCTTTGGCAAGGCCATCGGCGGAGACATTGCGTCGAACAAGAAGACTTACATGCTTATCAATGCCTTTATCCATGCCAATGACAGCCAACGTAAGGAGCTGAAGCATTGGATTACCGTCAAAGATTTCGACCGCAATGAAAAGGTGAGAGCCGTAACAGCGCTCTATAATGAGATAGGCATTGACCGAATGGCACAGGAAAAGATTGCATTCTACTTTGAGAACAGCCGTAAATACTTTCGGGCTGTCAGCGTGGATGATGCCCGCAAGCAGCAGCTCAGCGACTATGCAGAACGGTTGATGGCACGTAAATACTGATACGCTACTGATGACACCTTTTATTGATACCCATGCTCATCTTGATGGCGAAGAGTTCAGATTCGACCTGCCACAAGTCATTCAGCGTGCCAAAGCAGCAGGCCTTGCGGCAGTGTTTCTGCCCGGCGTCGATTCGAGTTCGGTGAGGCAGGTGATGGATGTGTGTCGCACTTTTCCTGGTTACTGTTTCCCGATGATTGGCTTGCAGCCGGAAGAGGTGAAGACCGACTGGCAGGATGTGCTAAAGATGATGCACGCGCGACTGGCGGAAAACTTGCTGCTCCCTGCTTCCAGCCCTTTGAGATACATTGCCGTGGGCGAGTGTGGCCTCGACTTTTATTGGTCGCGCGAGTTTGAGAAAGAGCAGCTGAGGGCCTTTGAGCAGCAGGTGGAATGGGCCGTTGAGACCCGTCTGCCGTTGATGATTCATTGCCGGAAGGCGCAGAACGAGCTGTTACATATACTCAGCCATTATGAGCGTGAACTGACGGGCGGTGTCTTCCATTGCTTCACGGGCAACCGGAAAGAAGCCGAAGCCTATCTGCGCTTCAGCAAATTCGTGTTGGGCGTGGGCGGAGTATCGACGTTCAAGAGCAGCCATCTGCGCGATGATTTGCCGGCTGCCGTGCCCTTGAGCCGCGTTGTGCTTGAGACCGACAGTCCTTATATGGCACCAGTACCCCATCGTGGCGAGCGCAATGAGAGCAGTTTCGTGAGTCTCGTTCTGGACAACCTTGCCCGTTGTTACCAAGTGACAGTGGACGAGGTGGCGCGCGTCACTACTGACAATGTCCGCCGAGTGTTTGGACAGAGCCGGGCGCTGATGGCGACCATTGACCACGCAGTCAGCTCACCGCAGCCGCAATGATGCTTAAAGAAACTTAATTTTCTGGTGTGAACGTTATACGTTTAACAAAAAAAACTTACCTTTGCACTCGCTTTTGCGAAAACAAGCAAACTGTAGGTCAGTCACCAGGGAAAGATGCTCGAGTGGTTGAAGAGGCACGCCTGGAAAGCGTGTATACGCCTAAAGCGTATCCGGGGTTCGAATCCCCGTCTTTCCGCTTTTAAGTCAAAAAGGAAGTCTGATGAAGGCTTCCTTTTTGCGTTTATAGTCGCAAGTTACGAAATTGGATGCTTGTAAATGCACGTATGCCAAGCTGCTCGATGACACGGTGGGCAGAGAGATGGAGAAGGCAGAGGAAGAAGTGCGGTAAGGCGGGAGCGGCTTGGGTGATACTGGCCTTAGCCGCTGCACAGCAGCGGCCTACGGAACGGAGCACACATGATGGATTGTTAAACTAAAAAAGGGGCTGTGTCAAAAGTCAGATTTTGGCCCAGCCTATCATAAATTAGGCAGCTAT
>CABVDL010000012.1 GCA_902497035.1 uncultured Prevotella sp. | reverse complement strand
AGCCTTGGCTGCATATTGCTTTTTCCCAAAGAAGCCCTCCATTGCCGTTGAACGTTCCATTGACCGTCAACTTACTCTGTGCTAAATTCATCGAACTCACGTTAAGATTATGTTGATAGGCAGGAAAGAATAACGGAAGATTTTCCGATATGCTTAACGATTTGGAATGGAGCGACTTTACACGATACTTGGCGCACCCGACAAACCCTGTGGTTTTAATTAAAGCCTGGAAAACCTTTGCACCGGCGGCTAGTGGTGTACGTCACCGGCGGCTGGTGGCCGGCACCAGGCCGGCCACTACACTGCCACCAATGATGCACAGCTACACGTACGCTATCTGCTGCGCCTCCTCAGCCAGACTTTTTGAGACAGACGGGCCGCTCAAGACGCTACTTAAACGTCCTGAGCGGCCCTGTTATATTCAAAAGCCGCGCTTATCGCCGTATCATCTTCCGTCCATTGACGGTCACCACCCCTTTGTAGCTCTTGCCGACGCGCTATCCGGCCAGGTTGTAGGCGGTGCCGTACTGCCGATGCGCTGGGCCATGATTGCGAAACTTGAATTTATAACGGATGGTATGTTATCGCTGCAAATATTTTTTTCCATTTCTGATTACAACCACCTCCCTCAACTGATAGACACTGTCGGTCATTGAGGGTCGGGCATGCCGGCTCTGGGACATTGCAAGTACGGGCCACGCCAACAGGCACGGCAGCCACGCCAAAGCATGGAGGATAATTTCGTTTTTGCCTCGCATCTGCACGATGTTGATATATCCGTTACGGAGGATAGCCGAGTCCGCGCGGACTATGCCCCATTGCGCAACGGCAGGTCTTCTGGCTCGCAGTCGGATGGCGAACGGTCTTCCCGAAAAAACTGTCAGTGACACGTTTGTTCGCTCCCTCAAAGGACTGCACACAGCAGCGGGACTGTCCGGGATTCTCACCCGGTTCCCTTTTAATCATGCTCATCACATGAACCAGTTGCGCTGCAAAGTTACAAAAAAGAAAGGATAAACCAACGATAACCTTGAAAAAATTGTCAAATGCGCCGGGGAATGCCGCTGCGCCGCTGATTTCGGCAGTCGGGAAAACAATAAGTTAACGTGAGTTCGACGAAATATAAGTGTCTGAAAATTTAGTGATTAGCGAAGACAAAGTTACTGAAATTTTCTGTATTGCGGATGACTTCTGCATAGTTTTTGATGCCCAAATGGGAAAATACACGATAAAAAGCAACATGAAAGGTTCTATCATGAGAATATCAGATAGGCTCTTGCTTAGAAAGAGGGCGATTATAGAGACCATTAACGACGAACTTAAGAATATTGCACAAGTGGAACATTCCAGACACAGATCATTCGATAACTTCATTGTCAACACTCTTGGATCTTTGGCCGCTTATTGTTTCTTTCCTAAGAAACCAACGGTGCGCGAGATGTCGCTAACATCGGGGTAAAACACAGGGGTAGCCTGTCGATAATCAAGGTGTACGCCATCGGCACTCTCGGCATAGCCTATACGCGAGGTGCGCCCTCCGATGCCGGCGTTAGGGTCGTCCTCGGCGCGGTACAGTATGCATATCTTACCGTCTTTCTCTACAGCGGCAGGATTAAACGTGTCGGCACACTCCCAAGCTACACTTTGCTCACGCATGGGGCAAGAAAAAGATGTTGACACATTAGGAGTGATAAGCGGATTTACGCCCTCAGGACGCTCGAAGCCACCAAAAGCCCAGGCGGGCAGGTAGTTGTCGGCCAGGGCAGGCAGGGCGGTCAGCAGGGCTGCTGCGGCAAGTCCCAGCATGCGGAGCCGAGATTTGTTTGTTGTCATATCGTTTTTTTTTTAATGAAAAATCGGGTGATAAATTATAAATAGAAGACGGACTTCGGGGCGCAGCCCCCCTCTTCGTTAACTATTATTAATGATTTATGCACATGCGGCTCGCCCGCATGGTCCTTTAACGCTTGTGGGCGAGCCCTTGAGGTATCGTCGTGCCCCTATCTTATGGCCATCTTTGCGCTGTGCAGCCCCTGCGCCGTGCGTATGCAGGCCACGTACAGCCCTTTCTGCATGGGCAGGCTGAACGACAGCGTGCCGTTGAACGGCTGCCTGGCAGCGAGTGTGCCGTCGGGGCTGTACAGCATGAACACGCCCTGGTAGCCAAGGTCAGCGTGCAGTGTCTGTCCGGCACGGGCCAAGGCGGGCAGAGCCAGTGTGGGCGCGGTGGCGTGGCCGATGCCTGTCGTGCAAGAGGTGCCCAGCACGTCAAAGGCATACAGCTTGGTGGTCTGCGCGTTCTGCGTCGGGGTGGTGCGCGGGACAACCAGCTTCACATACCGCGCTTTTACGGCATTGTCCAGAGTCACCTTCTTGATGTTGACATTGGCCTGTCCCTTCTTGTCTACAGCCAGTTCCTAGCACGTGTTCGAGTCGCCCGTCACTGAGATGAGGCCAAGGTCGGGTGCAGTGTCGCTTACGTATATCTGGTAGTCGCTTACGTTGACGTCCGGCTCCAGCGTGCGGCAGTCGTACAGGTGGAAGCCGCTCACCATATACTCGTCTTCCAGGTCGATGATGGCAAAGTTGTACGGGTGCGTGTCGGCATTGCCTTTGGCAAAGCACCATTTCGTGTTCTTGTCCGTATGGTTGCCGTCCAGCAGGTTGGCGGCCGTCTCCCTCTCGTTCATGGCGTCGCTGCCCTTGAGCAGGGTCTTGCCGATGCTCACCACGCCTGCGTGGTCGGCCTGCGCGGCCATCTCGCCATAGATGTCCACGCCATAGATGCGCACGGCATTGTCCTTCCTTCCGTCGCCCCGTGTACCCTTTTTCAGCACCAGCTTCACATACCGGGCCTCGGTGTCCGTGAACGACACGTCCTTCGTGGCCTCGTTCTCCACGCCCGTCTTGTGGGCCACTTCCGTCCACTGCTTGCCGTCCATGCTGGTCAGCACCGTATATTCGGGCACGTTGCCGCAGTTCGACTCGTGTCCCTGCACGTCGCGGAACACCAGGCGGCGGATGCTGTACACGTCAGTAAACTCGAACACCACCCACGAGTCGCCCTCGCTGGTGTCGCACCACTTGTGGTTGGGCATGGAGTATGACGTGTTGAGGTAGAAGGGACGCTCGCTGTCGGCAGCGGCCCCGCTGTACGAGTGTATGGTGCAGCGCACCTTGCCCTGCCCGTTGGCGGGCCAGGCGTTGACGATGCCCTCTGGAATCTGGAGCGTGGTGGGGTCGCCAATGCCAGAGCGGTGTGCAGGGTCGTACACGGCCACGCCCACCATCGAGTCGGCACATCCATAGTAGAGATACCACTTGCCGTTGTGGTACACCAGACCCTCTATGAATACGGTTCCGGCAGCATACTGGCCCGTCTTCTCAAAGTCGGTCATGGGGCGGAAGAAAGGCTTGTCCAGGCGTGCGATGGGTTTCAGCGGGTCATCGTTCGAGAAGAGAATCTGTCCGGCGGCATACGTGTTGGCAGGATAGGCGGCGTCGGCCTTCATGCCCGAGTCGTTCTTTCCGTTGTAGAACAGGATGATGCCGTCCCCGGTCTTCACGGCAGGAGGCCCGCACTCGGTGAGCATGCTGTCAAAGTAGCCCTCGCGCGGAGTAACGAGATATATAAGGTTCTGGTTTTCATCAACATAGGGAGTCCAGTTCACCAGGTCGTCGCTGGTGGCGGCGCACACCCACTGTTCGCCCCAGTACATCAGGTATTTTTCTTTTCCGCCCACGTTCACCTTGGCGGCCACCTGCCGGCCGTTCACCACCTCGGTGACGATAGAGCCCGACTTGCAGGCCAGGTCCTTGAACTTTCCGTTGTAAGCCCGCAGCAGGGCCGGTCCGTGCTTGGTCCATGTCTTCAGGTCGGAAGAAGTGGCTATGGCCAGGCGTGGCACCTTGTTGTTCCACGAGGTGTAGGTCATCACGTACAGCGTTTTGCCGTCCACGTCGGCGGCCACCACGCGCGGATCCTCGCATCCGCCCTTCCACTCGTATGTCCGCGACACCTCGCTGTCGTCGGGATACATCACGGGCGTGGCCTGCCTGTAGTCAATGTGTATGCCGTCCTTACTCTCGGCATATCCTATGCGCGACGTGCGCCCTCCGATGCCGGCGTTAGGGTCGTCCTCGGCGCGGTACAGTATGCATATCTTACCGTCTTTCTCTACAGCGGCAGGATTAAACGTGTCGGCACACTCCCAAGCTACACTTTGCCCACGCATGGGGCAAGAAAAAGAGGTTGACACATTAGGAGTGATAAGCGGATTTACGCCCTCAGGACGCTCGAAACCACCAAAAGCCCAGGCAGGCAAATGGTTGTCGGCCTGTGCGGGTAGCACATTCAGCACCAGGGCTGTGGCTGCGTTCAGCAGCAATGAAAAAGGTTTATTTGTTATCATTAATATAATAGTAAAGGTTTATATCCATATAACAGTAAGTTATTTTTCTCTTTCTCCCATCCGGCAAGGGCGGGCCTTCCTTATTCCCCCGTCCCAGTACTTAGGCCGGAATACTCGAGTAATCAAGGCCAGATTACCCGAGTACTTCACGTGAAGTACTGCAGTAATCAAGGCCAGATTACCCGAGTACTTCAGTGAAGTACTGCAGTAATCCGGCCGTAGTACGGGAGCGTGCCAACCCGCAAGGACAACAGGCAAGCTGGCACTTGCATCCACACACGATTCGTTATAGGCCCTTGTTATCTTGCGCTGACGGGTCTGTCGGCCGTCTTTGCGCCGAAGCTCTTGTTGGGCTTGCTGTCCATGGTGAACGACAGGGTGCCGCCCCGCATGATGTCGTCGTAGGTGATGTACGACTTCGTGTAAGGCTTGCCGTTGAGCCGCACGCTCTTTATATAGACGTTCTTGTCGCTGTTGTTGCTTGCCGTGACGGTGAACTTCCTGCCTCCCCTGAGCGTGATGGAAGCCCGCTTGTAGGCAGGACTGCCGAAGACGTACACGCCGTTTGACGGGTTGACCTGATAGAAGCCGAGCGCCGACGACACGAGCCATGCCGACATCTGGCCGCAGTCCTCGTTGCCCGCATAGCCGTCGGGCTCAGCCTTGTAGAACTGCCTGATGAGCGAGCGCACGCGCGCCGCGGTCTTATACTGCTCGCCTGCGTAAACATACAGGTAAGGGATGTGGTGGTTAGGCTCGTTGCCCTGGGCATACTGTCCCACAAGGCCGTCCACATCTGGTGGGGCGCCCTCACCAAGGTCACCCTGGGCCACGAACAGCTCATCGAGGTTCTTCACGAAAGCCTTGTCGCCTCCGTGGGCAGCGATGAGTCCCTCGGGGTCTTGCGGCACCATGAAGGTGTATTGCCAGCCGTTGCCCTCGGTGAAGTCGCCTACCCCATCGCGGTGGTTGGCAAGGAACGGGTTGTAAGGCTCATACCAGCTTCCGTCGGCCATCTTCGGATGTATCTTCTCTATCTTGCGGTCGAAGAGTGTCTGATAGGCGTTGCTCCTCTTGAGGAACGTGCTGTAGATGTCGTCCTTGCCGAGTCTCTTCGCCATCAGGGCTATGCCGCGGTCATCGGCGGCATACTCCAGGTTGATGGACGTGGCCTCACCTTTCTTGTCGGCAGGAATATAGCCATACTTCATGAATTCCGGCACGCCGTTCTGCCGGGGATTGGTGGCCGTGGACACCATGTAGCGCAATGCGCGGTCGGCGTCGAAGCCTTTGAAGCCCTTTAGATAGGCATCAGCGATTACCGGCACGGAGCTGTAGCCGGGCATGCAGTTGGTCTCGCCCGACATAAGGGGCCAGATGGGCAGCTTGCCGTTCTGGTCGTAGATGCTGAGCATGGAGTTCACCTCGTCGTCTATCATCTCAGGCTTCAGGACCGTCATCAGCGGCTGCAGCGTGCGGTAGGTGTCCCAGAGCGAGAATATGGTGTAGTTGGTGAACTTGTTGTTGCGGTATATCTTGTCGCCGATGCCGCGGAAGTCGCCGTTTACGTCGCAGTAGAGCGTTGGCGCGATGAACATGTGGTAGAGCGCCGTGTAGAAGATGGTCTTGTCTTTCTTCGTACCGTCGATGTCGACAACGCTCAGCTCCTTGTTCCACTTGTCAACGGCAGCCTGATGCGTGGCGTTGAAGTCCCATCCGGGCAGTTCCTTCTCCATATTCATCCTGGCGTTGGTGCAGCTCACCGACGACGTCGCCACCTTGACTAGCACGTCGCGGTCGGCGTCGGCAAATGTCACCACCCCCTTGGCGTCGCGGCACTGCAGCTCATCGTCGCCCATGTAGTCGTTGTTGTCAAACACCTTCAGGCTCTTGATGGGCTTGCTGAATGTGGCGTAGAAGAATATCTTGTGCTGTGGGGCCCATCCGTGGCAGAAGCGGTAGCCCTCGACGGTATGGTCGTCGATACGCCGTATGTAGGTCTCATAGCTTCTCGTGCCAATGCCCGTCTTCAGGTCGATGAGCAGCCGCGGCGTGGCCGTCCCGGTGTAGGTGTAGTGATGGAAGCCGACACGCTGGGTGGCGGTGAGCTCCACATTCACGCCATTGGCAAGCGCCACGCTGTAGTAGCCGGGGCTTACCCGCTCGTTCTTATGGCTGTAGAGCGACGAGGCGGCCCCTGAGATGTCGGTCTGCTTGCCCTGTGAGGTGCGCACCTTGCCGGTATAAGGCATGAGGCTGATGTCGCCCAGGTCGTTGCAGCCCGTGCCGCTGAGATGGTTGTGGCTGAAGCCCACGACGACAGAGTCGCTGTAGTGGTAGCCCGACGACCAGTCCCATCCTTTGTATATATTCATGGGGCCGAGCTGCACTTGCCCGAAAGGCACGCTGGCTCCCACGAACACGTGGCCATGGCCACCGGAGCCTATGTAGGGGTCCACATACGAGGTGTAGTCAATGGCACTGGCAGATGCCATTCCACCTGCAAGAAACATTGCCGTAACAATAGATTTAATATGCTTCATATAAATGTTTTGATAAAAAAATAGTATGTTATTTCACGTCTCTCATCTTCTCTCATTATAGACACCGAGCTCGGCCACCGACACCTGCCCGGGCTGGCCGCTGAACGACACGCGCACGGCATCGCCCCAGACAGTGGGGAAACGGAGGATGCTCACACGGCCCAAGCGGGTCTCTTTACCGTCAGCCACCGGCACCCACTTGCCATCACGGCGACAGGACAGGGTATAGGACGGGGCGGAAGAGCCCTCACGCGCGGTGAGCACCACCATGTTGAAAGGCTTCTCGCGGTCTAATTCCACGGCATACCAGGGGTTGGCGACTGCCGGATTGGAGTGCCAGCACGAACCGAAATCGTCGTCATTGCCGAAGTCGCTGATGGCATAGTCGTCGCTCCAGGAGCTGTAGGCCGGCTGGTTCTTGGCGATGTTCTGCGAGATGACCTGCGCGTTGGTGGGCTCAACGTCAGCCACATGGCCGCGCTCCTTGTAGAGCTGGCCAATCTCCTTGAGGGCCTTTAGCGCATTGTCGTCGATGAGGCCCTTGTTGTTAGGCGCTACGTTGAGTATGAAGTTGCAGTGGGCCTTGCCGTAGGGGTTGATGTTCTCATTGACCAGCCACTCTGGCGACTTCAGCTTATCGTTGGGAAACGACTGCTTCCAGAACCACGTCCGCTGCAAGGGCAGGCAGGCCAGGGCGGGCAGCCGGTTGGCGTTGGGGTCGATTTTCTGCCCGGCGCCCTGCTCATACGACTTGATGTCGGTGTAGAACAGCGCCTCCCTTGGGTATTTGGCGGCATTGAGGTCCATCACCAGGCAGTTGGGCTGCAGGCGCTTGATGAGCCTGTAGATGTCCTCGAAAGGCACGTCGTCGTAGGAGATGCGGCTCCATGGAGCGTCCCATCCGTCAATGATCAGCGCCGTTATCTCACCGTAATTGGTCAGAAGCTCGGTCAGCTGGTCCTTTATCATCTGAATGTGCCTGCGCGTGATGTGGTGCGGCCTCAGGTCGTGGTGCATGTCGAGGATGGAATAGTAGAGCATGGTCTTGAGACCCTCCTTGCGGAAGGCGTCGGTATATTCCTTCACCACGTCGCGCCTCAGCGGGGAGTTCATCACATTGTAGTCGGTAGTCTTCGTGTCCCAGATGCAGAAGCCGCTGTGGTGCTTTGTCGTCAGGCAGCCGTAGGTCATTCCCGCCGACTTCGCGGCCTTGGCCCACTGCCTGCAGTCAAGCTCAGTAGGATTGAAAGAGGAGGCAGGTGCCTGCGGGTCGGGCCAGTCGGCCTCCTGGAACGTTGGCATGTTGAAATGGATGAACATGCCGAAGCGCAGGTCAACGAAATCCTGCTGCAGGTCGTGCAGCCCTCTTGTCTGGGCGGCAGCACCATGGCCGCCTGAGGCGCCGGCCACCGTCGGCTGACGGGCAACTGATGTCAGCGAGAACAACAGCAAGCCCAGCAAATACGTAGCTTTTCTCATCATAGTGCTTGTTTGGTATATTATTTAAAAACTGTCAGTTAGTCTCTCAACGGCAGGCACTCCAAAGCCATCTCCTGGACGCATCCTGGCAACTCCATATATGTATTAAACTCAAAAGTCGCACAAAAATTGTCGTATTTTGTCATATTGTTTCCGTGGGTAAATTTCAAATTAATCATTATTTATTTTACATTGTCGCAAATTATTAATAACTTTGAACCGTAAAAAAATCTTATCAGCATGGACCATCTTCGGACTTTTCTCATCATCCTTGCGTCGTTTCTCTTTCTTCCCGCCGAGGCGGCAAACGGCCAAGACACGAAGGATATAAAGTATATCAACGACAGTCTGTTGCACGTACTCGACAAAGCCGTTGCCGACAGCAAGGCGCTCAGGGAGCAGCGCGAGGAGCGCATAAGCACGCTGCAAGCCGCCTACAACAACGCCTCGTCGTGGAGCGTGCGCTACGACATCGCCCAGCAGCTCTACCTGCTGACCAACACCTACAAGACCACCCTGGCCCTCCACTATCTGCACCTCAGCCTCAACGCCGCCGAGCGCCTAAGAGACATTGACAAGGCAGACAAGTGCAAATGCCAGCTCATGAAGCAATATGCCAGGACGGGGTTCTTCGGGGAGGCCGTGCTCACCATGAACGAAATCAATCCCAGGACGCTGAATGCCAAGAACCGCATAGCCTACTACGACTGCACCTCGTACATGTACAATCAGTTGGCCTTCTATACAAAGGACAAGACCGACCAACAACGCTTCCAGACCCTCGAAAGGAGCATGAAGGACAGTCTCCTCAGCATCACGCCCAAGAATTCCATCATCTGGCTGACCTATATGCAAGGAATATACTCTGGAGCAGGCAAGTACCGGGAGGCACTGCGTGCACTGGACAAGTGGGCCCGCCTCACCAGGCCCGGCGAGCACGACTATGCCATCGTGGAATATTACCGTTACCAGACATACGACGCAATGGGGCTTAACGACGAGGCCCTGCACCACTTGCTGCTGTCGGCCATCAACGACGTGAACACCGTCACCTACGACGAGGCCGCCATCTTCTATCTCTGCCGTATCCTGCGCGACCGCGGCGACATAGACCGCGCCCGGAGCTACGTGAAATACGCCTATGAGGCATCGACCACCTTCGGAGGCAAGATGAAAGACTGGGCAACGCAGGACATTGAGAGCATAAACTCCAAATTCCAGAACACGCTCCAGGGGCACAACCGCATGATGCTTGTCATCTCCGTGCTGCTCTCGCTGCTGCTGCTCGTGGTCATCGTACTGGCGATCATCCTGCTGAAACAGCACCACAAGCTGCACGACTACGCGCGCAGGCAGAAAGAGAACAACAAGGCGCTCACAGAGGCCAACCGCCAGCTCCAGCTGTCGATAGAGGCCAACAAGGAGACCAACCGGCACCTCTATGAGGCCAACGTGGTCAAGGAAAACTGCATCGCCACATTCTTCGCCCTGTGCACGCACTACATAGAGAGCGTCAACCACCTGCGCAACAAAATCAGCAAGCTGCTGCGCGGCCGGAAGTTTGACGAGCTGTCAGACATGGCGCGCTCGTCGGAGGAGGAAGAGACTGCCCTGCAGGAGCTCTACGGGCAGTTCGACCACATGTTTCTTGCCATCTATCCCACTTTCGTCCAGGAGCTCAACGAGCTCCTGACGCCGGAAAACCGCATAGCCGAGCCCCGGAAGGACACCCTGACCACTCCCCTGCGCATCTTCGCCCTCATACGCTTAGGCATTGACGACAGTGGAAAGATCTCGCAGCTGCTCAACTTAGCCAACAGCACGGTTTACAACTACCGCACTCGTTTCAGGAACCACGCGGCCGGCGACCGCTCCTCCTTTGAGGAGCAGGTGCGCAACATCGGCAACCACCAGCCTTAGGGCCGCGCGTCAGCCTTGATGTCGCCCACGGCCACCTGATACTCGTGCCAAAGGGCGTCGATGTCGTGGCCCGGGCCAAGGGCATAAGCCACGGCGCCATTCCACGACCAGGGGACCACCTCAAGGCACGACCTGTTCATCTTGCGGATGAAATTCTTGTCCTTGTTGCGGCGCACCCAGTCGAAGAAGTAGCCTATATACCGGTAGCCATCGTGATAGCTGCCTCCCTTTGGCCGGTCCTGCTCGCCGTGGAAGCCGCCTGCCGCCACGCGCACGGCGTCTGCCATGCCCTCAACCAGCTCCCAGACGGCCTTGTTGGGCCCTCCGTAGGGGCCTATGCCCTGTGGTTCAAGCTGGAAGGCGTGGGTCAGCTCGTGCAGCAGGACGCCGCGGGTCTCGAAATCGACTCTCGCCGTATCGCCATTGGAGAATGACTTGGCCACCCAGTCGGAGCTGTAGAAGATATTGACAAAACCATTACCCCCACCCTTGGCCGATATGCCTTTGTCGCTGCGCAGGATGTAGTCGAGTACCTTGCACTTGGGAATGCTGTCGTGGGGTGAGAAATAAAGCGTGCGCATCACCTCACGCGCCACACTGCGAATATAAGTGTCGGGGTCAGGAATGATGGCATGATATATTTTGGAGCCTGCGCTCTCAGGGCTCTTGTCGATGAAGTTGATTTTCAGCAGGTGGCTGTCCCACAGCCTGTCTTTTCTTGTCAGTCTCACCTGCGTCCGGCTGCCCGGCTGGTCTCCTGGCCTATTGTCCAGGGCCATTGCGCTGCCGGAGCCTATCCAGAGCAGCGCAACTGTAAGCAGAATAAAAGTTCTTTTACTGTTCATATTAAGATTATCTTTTCCTCGTCATTCTTACTTTGTGCCCATCGTGAATTCGAGCGTACCTCCGTTCATGATATCACTGTGGAGAATGTAGTCTTTCTTGTAGGCCTTGCCATTGAGTCTCACTCCCTTCACATAGCAGTCGTCCTTTCCCTTGCGGTTGGAAGTGATGACAAACTTCTTTCCCGAAGGCAAGGTAATCTCCACGCGGCGGAACTGCGGTGAGCCAAACTCATAGACGCCATTGGCCGGATCAACGGGATAAAATCCCATGCTTGAAAGAATGTACCAGCTCGACATCTGTCCGCAGTCCTCGTTGCCCGAGTATCCGTCGATGCGGTTCTTGTACTGTTCCGTCATCACCTTGTTCACGTAGTACTGCGTCTTTCGGGGCTGGCCTGCATAGTTGTAGAGATAAGCGCAGTGGTGGCTGGGCTCGTTGCCATGCGCATACTGGCCGATGAAGCCACTGGCATTGCCATTTTTCTCGGTCTCACCGCCCGTGAGCGTGAAGAACTTGTCGAGCTCTGCCACAAACTTCTTGTTGCCCCCCATGAGCCTGATGAGGTCGGGCACGTCCTGCGGTACGTAGAAACGATACTGCCAGGCATTAGCCTCAGTATAAGGATTGCCGCCGTTGCCGCCATACTGCAAAGGATTGAAAGGCTCAACCCATTTGCCGTCGCTGTTCTTTGCACGGAAGAAGCCCGTGGAGGAGTCAAAGAGGTTGCGGTAATTGCGGGAGCGCCTCTCAAAGAACTCATAGTCACTGGTCTTGCCAAGCGCCTTGGCCAAACGGGCCACGCAGGCGTCATTATAGGATTCCTCCAAGGTGATGGACACCGACTGCGTCTGCAAGTCCTCGGGATAATATCCATATTTCTCATAGATTCTCCAAGGCGAATTGCGATGCTCGCGGAGCGAGGTGCCCTTCACGGCCTCAAAGACACGCCCGGCATCGACACCGGGGATATGCTTCAAGGCTGCGTCCACGAGTACAGGGATAGCGTGATTGCCAATCATGCAGTAGTTGTCGGTACCCCAGAGCTGCCATATAGGCAGATAGCCATAGGTATCGTACTGACGTAGCATGCTCTTCACGAAGTCGGCCACACGGTCCTGCTTCAGCAAGGTGTACATGGGATGGCAGGCACGGAAGGTGTCCCAAAGAGAGAATGTGCTGTAATGGGTCTCTCCGGCGGGCAGCTTACCGGTGGTATAGTCTGCATACATGAACTCGCCGTTGCAATCCGAAATAGTATTTGGCTGGATATAAGCATGATAGAGACCTGTATAGAAGATTGCCTTCTGGTCCTCGGTACCATCTACGCGCACGTTGGCAAGTTCTTTCTCCCATGCCGCAACGGCCTGCCGGTGGACGGCATCGAAATCCCATCCGGGATTCTCGCCCATATTCTCCTTGGCATTGGCGACGCTGACCGGCGACAACGCGACCTTTACGATGAGCGGCTCACTGCTCGGAGCAAAGCTCAGATAGGCCTTTACGTCGCGTCCGTTGGCCCAATCGCCGTCGGTGAACGTCCTGTTGTAGGCACGGAACACCTTTGCCGTGACAGGACGGTTGAACTTGGCATAGAAGCACACCTTGCGGTAGCGCTGCCAGCCATCGAGCATACGGTAGCCCTCAAGGGTGTAAGGGTCAACAAGCCTCACCTGGGCGTCGAAGATTTCCCTAATGCTGTTGCCACCGTGCTGAAGGTCGAAGACGAGATTGTTGGCCTTTCCCTGGGGGAAGGTATAGCGGTGCATGCCCGTACGCGTCGTGGCCGTCATCTCACAGTTCACACCACTCTCATCGAGCCTCACCTGATAGTAGCCGGCCGAGGCCTTTTCGTTGTCGTGGCTGAAAGTTGAGCTGTAGTCGTTGGTGCGTGCCAGGCTCTGCAAGTCGCGCGAGGTAGGCATCACGAGGAAGTCGAGCAGGTCAACGCAACCCGTACCGTTAAGGTGAGTATGGCTGAAGCCATAGATGCGCTTTTGGCTGTAGTCGTAGCCCGAGGGGTCGTAGCCCGAGGGTTTGTCATTCTCGTCAGGACTGAGCTGTACCATGCCAAAAGGCACCGTAGCGCCAGGGAATGTATTTCCCATAAGACTGTTGGCATCTACTGCCCCCGTTCCAATGAAAGGGTTGATGTACTTCAACACTCCCCCGTCGCTCTGGGCCAAGGCCGCCGAGGCGGAAAAGAGCACCGCGCATAGCGCGAGACTTCTCATTAATCGCATGATTGTCGTTTTATAAGTTTTTTAATTATTTATTTCCACAAATCACCTTACGCCCGCCGATGATATAGATGCCGCGCGGCAGCATATCGAGCTGAGCCTTGTCTCTCACCACGGCCACACGCCTGCCGTCGATGGAATAGACCGCGACGGGGCCTGTACTTTCTGATGCGTTCCCGGCCATGTCTGTGATGCCGGAGACAGTGCCGTCGCTCTTGTTGACAGGCAGTGTCGTCACCAGTGCGGCACGGTCGTTGTTGGCCACAAACCAGGCTGAGAACGGCGAGGCCGTCATCTGGGCAGCATGCACGAACGAAGTGCCGTCGACCGACAGCGCGTATGCGTTGGTGAGCGTATCGGCTGTCATCGTTCCCACAAACTTGAAGTCCTTGCTATAGGTTGAGATATATTCCGGCTGTTCCAGCTGGACATCAGTTCCACCGAATGTTATTGTCTGTCCCGCCATGTCAAAAGTGCCGTTTGCCCAGGCGCCTTTCCATTCCACGACATAAGGATGGAATGGCCTCAGCTCTGCGGCCGGCGTGAAATATAGCTCTTGTCCGGCAGCCGACGTGAAATCCAAGATGCGGAAGTTCTTGCCCGTCTCACTGTCGTTGTGGAACCAGTCAGCAGCCTGCCCCTTTCCGTCGCTGATGGTGGTCGGGGCAAACGGCAACACGAGGGTGCCCCATGCCTCGCTCCTGCCGGTGGCAGGGACGGTGTAGCTGAAGACAGCCGTCTTGGCCGTAATGGGACTGGGGACGAAGACCGCGGCCGTGTCGGTGAGCGTAATCTCGTCGGCCTGGGTGCCGAATACAATGTTCTTTGTTTTCTTCCTCAACACGTTAAGCACGCGTTTGCCCACCGTGGCGTTCTCGTCGAAGTAGATGATGATGTTGGGATTGTAGACATCACCGATGCTAATCGAGGGGACATTGGTCTCACCGGGTACATAGACGGCGGCCACGTCAGCGCCAAACTTTGGCTTGCTGGTGGTTGACACGCTGTACCTTGTGCCGTCGGCAGTCCAGTAGTCTATGCCGCGGACTATGCGCACGGTCGCAGAGTTGTTGGAGGCGTCGATGCCGTTGGCCTGGGCATGGAAGCAATATTGCTCGTTGTAGTCAAGGTTGCCTACGGTGTAATACAACACGGTGTCACGCCCAGCCTCAAGACTGATGAAGCGGTTTTCCCCGCCACTGAACCAATACGTGCTACCGACAAGATGCCACGGCGTGAGCTTTATGTTGTTTTTAAAAGGCGCGTCACCGGTGTTGCGCACCGTTACCGCGACGCGTGCCAGATTGCCGAATATCTGTGAGTTGCTGACCGGGTTGAGAATTCTGGTACTGACGGAGAGCGTGGTGGCGCGTACGGTATCTATCGCTGTGGTCTGGCTATAGAACGCATCGGCAACCGACTTGCTCGTTGAGAGCGAGAGGCTCACGTTGCCCGACAAAGAGGGGGTGTACTTGAAGTAAAGGTCGATGGTGCTGTTGCCCGGCACCTGCACGCAGTTGCCCGACTTCCACTGACTTCCCTCCATGAGGAACATGTTGCCGTAGAACTCGCGTCCGCCCTTGTTGGTCACCCTTGCGTGTACGCGCTGCTCTGTACCTTTGCAGCCATCGCCCTCCAGCACGATGGTGTCTCCGCACAATTCGTACGGGCTTGGCACAGCCGTGAGCGTCAGCACGGTATCGTTCTCGACGGCCATCTTTACATAGACCTCTCCGAAGCCCTCATCGTCAGTCCACGCCCCGGAGCCGTCGGCAGAATGTAGCCGGCTGCGGCCACGGATGTAATAAGTGCCATTGGCAATGTTGTTGTCCAACTGCACTTGTGCGAAGTTGTTGAGGGAGCGGTTGCCGGGTCTGAGCGTAAGGTTGTTGGTGCCGCACAGGCGGTCGACGACCACCTCGCCCTGCTCGTTGTAAAGAGAGAACTTATGGTCGTAGGCATGCGTGTATTGGCAGGGCGTAGCCAGGTCGAAACGGAACACCGGCGTAAAGGACACCGACTTGTCCTTACGCGTGAAGCGCGTCTTGCTCGGCGTGGTGACGGCCATGAGCGACAGCCGCACGTTGTCCTCGTCTGCCGTCTGTCCGGCATCAGGCTCCACGCCCACGACGATGGTCTGGCTCATGGAATAGCCATCGGAGCTGGTGGAGCCGCCAATACCCTGGTTGTCAGGAGACATCACGGTAAGCACGAAATATCCGTCGTCCATGCCTCCCCATCCCCAGTTCATGTGGAAGCATCCATTGCCGTCGTAGCCATCGCACACCCACTCGTGGCCACCGGTGAGGTCGCTGTTGTCGCCGCTCATCATGAGCGGATGGCCTTTGGCAAGCTCAGCGTAGATGAGGTCTTCCCAGCCGTCGTAGGTGTAGTTGTCGTGGCTGGCGTGATAGAGATAGGGATTGTAGCCGAAATAATTGATGAGTGCCGTCGCACAATTGCCGCTATAGGCCCCTGATGCCGGTCCATAGCCCATGTAAATGGAATGTCCGACATACTCCATCAGTTCGGCCACCGCAATCTGGGAAGCCTCGGGGCTACCGTCGCCATACGTGTCGAGCATGTTGCCCCAGTCGAACTTTGTGCGGGGAAGGGGGTCGAGCGTGCGCGGCATATTCCACGTGGAAGTGTAGCCGGGAATGACCGCCGTCGAGTCCTGCGGCCACTTCCAATAATACATCACCTGCGACATGGCGGTCGCCACGCATCCCGTGGCTGAACGGTTGTCGCCAGTAGTCATCTCACCCGTCTTCTCATCCTTGTAGTAGGGGCATAGCAGATTGTAGGGAGAGCCCTGGTTCCACTTCGACGTTACAAGCGCGGGTATGGCGTTCCGGGTGGGACGCGGTGCGGCACTCACTTTCTGCGCCCGCTTTGACAAGGCAACCGTGCCTTTCTCCATGGCACGGACGCCCTCCTTGAGGCGCTGGAGCCACAGCCGAAGCTGAACCGGCATGCCTGTGACAGAAAACGCGGCTTTGTCGGAATAGCCTAACACGGGCTGCGTCTTGTCGCTGGCTGACGCAATGACGAAGCCTCTCCGGCCAACATTGAAAATGTAGTAGGCAGAGTCGGCAGAGGCAACTTCCTCAAGGTTGGCCACACCCAGGCCGGCCGGCGCCCTCATCGCGCCCTTGGCCATGGGCTGAGTCAGGAAGTCGAGCACACGCGACTTCGCCGCATCCCGGCTGATAATTGCCGCGGAAGCCAGACAGCCATAGGCGGCGAAAGGCAGTATAAGTAAATTTCTAAGTCTCATATTACATGGTTTTAACGGTTATCTAAGAAAAAATAGTCAGTCACATCGTCATTCCCGTCAGGGAATATGGCTTGTCGGCAGCACTCAACCCACGCTTTCTGTTGGGCTTGTCGCCCATAACGAATTCTATCCTGCATCCCTCACTAAGCTGGCTGCGGGTAATGAAGAGCTTGCTGTATGGACGGCCGTTGATACGCACCGACTGCACATAGCACCTCTTGTCACTGACCTTGGGAGCAATAATCTCTATCGTCTTTCCGTTGGGCAACGACACCCTCATGTAAGGCAACAACGGCGCGCCAAGCACATACTGCCCGGAACCGGGACAAACAGGATAGAACCCCATTGCAGAGAACACGTACCAGGCCGACATCTGCCCACAATCGTCATTTCCGCCCAGGCCACGTATTTCGTTGCGGTACATTCTGTTCATAATGAGGCGAACCCAGCGCTGGGTCTTCCAAGGCTGCGAGGTCCACGCATAAAGATATGGGATGTGATGGCTTGGCTCATTGCCGTGGACGTAGCCTCCGATGAGACATTCTTCCGTTATGTCCTCGTTATCCTTATAATAAACAGGCGGGAGGTCCATCTGGAAAAGGCTGTCGAGCTTGGCTATAAATGGCCTGTCGCCTCCCATATACTTTATCAGTCCGTCTACGTCATGGGGTACAGCGAACGAGAAATTCCAGGAATTTCCCTCGATGAAGCCCTCCCCATAAGTCTGGCAAGGGTCAAAGTTCTTTTTATACGTCCCATTGGCATAGCGCGGGGCGGCAAATCCGCGTGAGGTGTCAAAGGTGTTGCGCCAATTAAGCGACCGCCGTAAAAACGCCTCGGCAATGTCTGGACGGCCAGCCTTGCGCGCCGCCGCACCGATGGCCCAGTCGTCGTAGGCATATTCCAGCGTGTTGGAGGCTGCCTGCGCGTCACGGTCATACGGCGACCAGCCCCGTGAGATATAGTCTTTCAGGCCCGGGAAGAGAGGTGACGCAGCGGTAGATGTCATGGCCCGTATGGCCTCATCCACAGGAACAGCGTCGCCGTTGACAATAGCGTCGGCAACCACCGATACCGCATGATAACCCGTCATGCACCAGCCCTCATTGCCCATAATGCCCCATACCGGCAGGATGTGGTGTACGCTCTGCTGCTGGCAGGCCAGCATCGAGCGTACCATCGACGTGTTGCGGTCGGGCTTCAGCAAAGAAAGCAAAGGATGCTCAGCACGGTAAGTATCCCAAAGCGAGAACACTGTATAGTTGTCAAAGTCACTGGCTACGTGGATATTGCCGTCAAGGCCCCGGTATCGGCGGTCCACATCCATATAGACAGACGGATTAATCATCGTATGATAAAGTGAGGTGTAGAGCATCGCCTTACGGTCGTTGTCGCCTTGGCAGGTGATGACCGACAGCTCTTTCTCCCATTGCGTACGGGTGGATGCCAGAATATCATCGAAGCTCTTTCCGCCGGTCTCAGCCTGAAGATTACGCATTGCCCCGTCGGTGCTGACGGCGGAGAGGCCTACCTTCACGGTGATGTCCTGCGACTTGTGGTTGTCGAAATTGAACCAAGCCACGACAGCGCGCCCCGCAATCTCCGGAAAGTTGTGGTGGATATCCATCTTGCCTAAGAAGCCATTATACGGGGAACGCCTCATATCACGGTATCCATAACTTGCAATCGGCTTTGAGAAAGTCATGGCAAAATAGATATAGTTTTGCCGCGCCCATCCGTTGGTGATGCGGTATCCGGTGACCAGCGTATCATTCTCCACCCTTATTGACGACCATAGCACCTTACCGTCGTAGTTGTAGATGCCGTGCAGCATATCAAGAATAATCCGGCTGTCGGCTCCTGCCGGATAAGTATAATGATGCACTCCCACGTGCTGCGTAGCCGTGAGTCTTACGCGGACACCATTGTCCTTCAGCTGCACCTCATAATAGCCGGGGAAGGCTTTCTCCGTAGCATGATTGACGCGCTGCCGATAGCCTGCGTCGGGATTGTCGGCAGTGCCGGGATTGAGGCGCAGGGGACCAGTCTGCGGCATAAGCATGATGTCGCCTAAGTCGCTGTGCCCGGTACCACTGAGATGCGTATGCGAAAATCCCACGATGGTAGGGTCATCGTGCTGATAGCCGGCACAATAGGCATAGACCTGCTTCTGATAGTCTCCGTTGACATTGTGCGGAATGGTGTCGGTCTCCGGACTGAGCTGCACAAAGCCAAACGGCGCACACGCACCTGGAAAACAATGTCCCATGCCCGCCGTGCCAATCATCGGATTGACATAATCCACGAGCATCTGCTGCGCAAAAGCGGCAAGCGGGAGAAGCACGGCTGCGGCAAGTGACGTATATCTTTTTATTTTCTTTCGCATAAGACTCACCTTATCACCTTTACGACTTTACCATGGCTGCTGACGAGATAAAGTCCACTGGGCAGTGCCTTGACATCGCCGTTATTGCTAATCTTCATTCCATTAATAGTGTATATGCCGACATTCCCAGATCTGTCCGGAATGAGAGCGGATATCCCGTCGGCATCAGCGAAAAAACGGAAGTCGTGCAGCTTGGCCCCGGCATTGGTGGTCACAAAATAGAGGGTATGTTTGCCTGTAAGCCTCTCCGACAGTTTTATTGTCTTGTCCTGCCATTGTCCCTTTGTGATGAACCCTGTGTCGCCAAGCCGTCTGTCCGCCACAACGGAATCGGCATAGACTATCAACTTGGTATGTGACTGGGTGGCATTGACACGCAGCACTACATCCTGTGCTCCCCTATCGCCAAAGTCTACACGCCGGAAACCAACATATCCGTCGCGCAAGTTCATCACGGCACACGTATCACCATCCTCATCACTTAACTGCGCAAACTTCAAGTCGTCAAAGCCCGTTGCCGGATTAAGCGCATACGCATTCTTGTTGAAAAGGCGGTTGACGCGCGCGTTAAAGGCTGCGGAGACAGCCGTGGATGCGCCGAAAGCATCATTCGTGATATCCTTTTCATCATTGCCCTCCTTGCGCTTGAAGTCCTCGCTGGTCTTCGTGAGCCACGCCGACCACGTCACACCTTTGGAATTACGGTTCTGCCAGGCTTTCCACGCATTCTTCTCCATCCACGAAAAGGCCTCCTCGTGGTTGAGGTCCTGGGCATAGCGGCGGGCGTAGCGCATGAATATGCCCTTGAAGCCACACAAGTCACCGCTTATGGTCTGGCAGACGTTAATGATGCTGTCGCCGTTGCATAAGTGGGAAATCGTATAGTTGTATATCTTGTCAGCATCTGTAAGATACTGGGTGTCTCCCGTATATTCATAAAGCAGAATGGCAGCGCCAAGCATTGTGCCCTGATTGTAGGTGGAAGCCCAAAGATTGAAGTCAGCCTCCATCGCACCGTCGGAAGTCCACGCACGGCTGTCATAAACCTGTCCGTTGGAGGGATTGAACAGCAGTTGACGCTGTCCCGCATAGACCGTCAGTGCCTTGCCATAGTAGGCTTTGTCTCCTGTGGCCTCTGCCAGATAGCATGCCGCCACCGTTGCCGGACAGTTGATACAGGAATTTGTAGCAAGCTTGTTTTCCTGGCTTTGCTTCCAGACGAGCGTGCCAAAGCGCTGGTGTGCACGATTGTACATTGCGTCATAGTTCTTGCGCGCCTTGTCGAGATAGTCCTGCACGCCAAAGAACTTATAGGCACGGACACAAGCAAGAACCATCCAAGTGATGTCATCATTATACTCATTGTTTGTCCAGTCCGTCCCATTGCGCTGCAGGAAATTATTGTACAGCTCGCTGAAGATATCCCGGTACTTCGCATCCCCTGTTGTCTCAAAGGCATCGAGGATGGTCTCAAACATCTCGGCGTCGCCCCACCAGCCGCCATTGCCGAGCACATGGCCGGCAGCCGCCACGTGATAATACTGGTTGAGGAAGCCGCTCATCATGGAGTCGCGTACGGCCGTGGTAAACGATGTCTGCACCGGGCCGTCCTCTGTCAGACGGAATTGCGTCCGCCCGGCGGCAGTCGTCGGCTCGTAGATTGTCGAGAGCAACACGCCATCACCAGAGGCGATATTCTTAGAAAGGCAATACTTATAGGTATCGTCGGTAAAGATTGTGAATGCTCCCTCTACTCCCTCCACGGGCCTGACGCACCACTTTGCGTACTCGCCCGCGTCAGAGAGCAAGCGCTGGGACACAGCCTGGCCTGACTTGTTGCCATTCTCGCGGGCAAGATACAAGCCTGAGTATGCGTTGCGGAAGCCATATTGCCCATCTCCAAAGTCAACAAGCTGCCAACGCTGTGCGGCAACCCCCGTCTCAGTCCACAGCACCACGCGCGACACCGAGGAGGAGGCATTTTGGGGAAACACCGACTGACTGCCGGAGGCTATGCGATAATATCGCCCGGCAATCTGCGCATGGCAGGCCAGAACTGAAAAGGCCAAGAAAAGAGCAGAGACAAATCTTTCTACTTTCATCGTTATATTAATCCATTTAGCAAATCCCTGTCAAGGACGTTGAAAACAAGGAGGTGCCAGAGCTGCCGCTGGCAACTCCGGCACACTCCTTAATTATATATATATAACCATTTACCTGGTCACTCACTTGTCCACCCCGTGTTCTGCACAATCTGCGGGTCACGGTTGACCTCATCCTGAGGAATCGGGAACAAGGACATGCGCTTTGTATAGATGCGGTGGTCTTGCGTGAGGCGCTTGTAGAAGTTTACTTTCTGGTTCTCATCCGTCACACCGGCATTCATCACATTGAAGCCCGTGAAGTCGCCGCCTTCACCGCCCTGATGGTAGGCAGGATAAATCCAGCCGTCGTCCATCACGGTGCCGTCGCGCCACTTTCCCTCGCCAACGCCCCAACGGCGTACGTCGAAGTAGTGCTTGTTCTCATAGGCCAGCTCGAGCAGGCGCTCACGGTAGACCACCTTGAGCACAAGCTCCTGGGTCAGGTTACCGAGGTCTATGCGCGGCTTGCCCCAGGCATCGGTGGGCGTGCGGTCCTCCGCATTGAGACCCACATACTCGCGGACGCCGGCGCGCTGGCGTATCAGGTTGACGTAATGCATGGCCTCGCCAAGCTCGCCAAGCTCTGCGCATGCCTCGGCATAGTTGAGATAAATCTCGCCCAGGCGGAGCAGCGGAAGCATGTCGATATTGCTTTCCTTGGCATAATAGTTCTTGCGGACTATAGTACCGAAGATGGGATAGTCGTGCGTGTTGCCGTTAGGGCCGGAATTGCCATTATAGTTCATCTCCACGGGAGTAGACTTGTCGAAGTCCCAAGGCCTGTTCTGGAAGGTGACGGCCAGATAGAACCTCGGCTCCCGGCCGTAGAACTGCTTTAGCACGGAGTGTCCCGAGGCTGCCGAGAAATACTGGTAGCTCGTCAGGGAGTCTATGCACGCTTTCGACTGCGTGATGGACAGTTTGTTGCGCACGGGATAATACTTGGGATCGTTGGTGTCATAAGTGAAGTAGTCCGGGTCCTTGGTGATGTCGAGTCCCTTGTTGGTGAAATAGAGGTCGACAAACTCAAGTGGAACGGAGAAGGCGCCACCGCCCTTGTCGTAGTTGGAGCCAAGGCCCTGGAAGCGGGGTACCATGCAGTAGGTCTCGTTGCTTGAATTGGTGCGGCCATAAATCAGCTCCTCATTGTCAGACGAGCCCATGCTGGCCGCAAAGACAGAGCGGAAAGGGCATGACTTGTCAACCGAGGATACGAGCTTGCCGTTGGCATCACGCAGGGCAAGCTTGAACGCTCCACTGTCTATGATACGCTTTGCCGCATCACGGGCATCACGCCACTTCTGCTCGTCGCGCTGCTGGGGGAAGAGCTTTGTACCGTCCTGGTTGGCGAGTCCCTGATAATAGGGGTCGCCATTGAACAAATAGCTTGCCCTGAAGAGGTAGACTTCCGCAAGAAGGCCCTCAACGGCCTCTTTCGTAAGGTTGCCCTTCATCTGGGCCTCGTATGCGCCATTGGTGAACTGCGATACCAGATGACCACCATTCAAGGCAGTATTAAGCTCGCCAATGATGTAGTTGAAGCAAGAATCCACCGTTTCGCGCGGAAGCTGCATGGCCGTCAGCGGATCATCGACACCATAGACTCTGTCACCAACCACAGGCACGGGACCATAGAACTTCATCAGCTCAAAATAGAACAGGGCGCGCAGCGAGCGGCACTCAGCCTTGGTCCACTCCTTCTCCGTACTGTCCATGTTGGGATTGTTGTCGATGTTGGCCAGATAAATGTTGGCGTACTGGATTGCCCGATAATAGTTAGTCCAAATGGTGGAGACGAGTCCCGTAGAGGGATAGAGCGTACCATGGATGATATCCAGCGCCGGTACCCAGTCCCAGGGTAAATAGCCCTCCGATGTAGCGGCTCCTATATAGAAAGACACATCGCCACCTCCCGTGCCTGCATAACGGTTGCTCCAGTCTGGGATATAATGATAGACATTGGTCAGCCAGGAAAGCGACTGCCCGCGGTTGGTAAAGACATCCTCAAGCGAGGTGGCGTTGTCCGGCACGTCGTCGAAGTAGTCTTCACAGGAAGAGAAGCCAAATAAGGCTGCCGCCGCGAATGTAATTGCCAAAATCTTTTTGTTCATATATAATAATGTGTATTATTCAGAGTTAAAAGCTAAAATTCACACCAAGAGAGAAAGTGCGGACATTGGGGTAGGAAATGCCATTGGATGTATTAAGCTCGGGGTCCCACAACTTAAACTTGCTCCACGTCAGGACATTCTCACCCATAAAGTAGAAACGTCCTCCCTTGATAAATCCGCCGAGCTGCCACGACTTGGGGAAGTAATACGAGATGGTGAACTGCTTAAGGCGCAGGAAGCCCATATCGCGCTTCCACCAGGTTGAAGGCACATAGTTGTTGATGTTGGACGCATCGTTGGCACCCCACGCCAGGCGCGGATAGAACACGTCGGTTTTAGTCGGGTCACTCTCAGACCAGCGGTCGGTGATGTTGGCATAGAGCGTACCTCCGCCTGACGAGCTCTGGAAAGGAAGAATGCCGTCGCCAGAGAGTATGCGGTCGGCCTTGGCCGTGCCCTGGAAAAGAACGCCGAGACCTATGTTCTTATAGCGCAAGTCGCCGCCAAAGCCGTAATAGATTTCCGGCAGGTCGCCGCGGCTGATGCACTCACGGTCGTATTCATCAATGTGTCCGTCACCGTTCAGGTCCTTGTACATGATGTCGCCCGGCTTCACGAGCTCACCCGGATAAGTCTCACCGAACTGCGTGATGTTGCGCTCCTTGATCTGCTCATCGCTCGTATAAAGGCCCTCGGCGACATATCCCCACTGTGCGAGCACATTGTGGCCACGCTGGTCAAGCCAAGGATAGGCCGGGTCTGCCTGAGCATTCTCAATCACCTTGTCGTGGTTTTGGGTCATATTGCCACGAATAGAAAGCCACAAGTCCTTATTGAATGTATGGCTGTATTCAAAGCTTGCCTCGAAGCCGGTATTCTTCACGACGCCCATATTGGCAGAAATTCCTTTTGCGAAACCTGCAACAAAAGGCACGTTCTCACGCGACACGAAGATATTCGTGCGGCGCTCGTTGAAGAAATCAAATACAAACGTCAGGTCGTCCTTGAAGAAGTTGACCTCTATGCCGAGGTCGCGCTTATGGATCTTAGACCATTGTGCCTTATAGCCATAATTGTCATAATACATGGCTCCCGTGGCGCCATTGCGGCTCCAATAGGTCGAATAATTGTTATTTTTGTCGGAGAAGCCAATCTGCGTGAAATAGGCAAAGCGGCTGCCTGACGAGTCATTGCCGACGTAGCCGTCAGAATAGCGGATTTTGAGGAATGAGATGATGCTGGAAATGGGTTTCCACCACGGCTCCTCCGACGGCACCCAGCCGACGGCCCATGCGGGGAAGAAGCCAAAACGATGTCCCGGCTCGAAATTCTCCGAGCCTGTGTAGCCGCCATTGAACTCGGCGAAATAGCGGTTGGCGTAGTCGTATGTAGCCCTTATCGACAGGCTCTCCTGCTTGTATGGAAGAGTGGTGAAAAGTGAGGCGGTATTGGCGTCGAGATAATTGCGCATGTTGAAAAGCAGCAGGCCGGAGACCGTGTGCCTCTTTCCGAATATGCGCTTATAGTCCATCGCTGCCTCGAAATAGAAGGTGCGGTACACCCACTTGTCAGAAGAGACCGACATGGAGTTGTTGCCCTTGTACATCTCAGAGAGGATGAGCTTTGTCGGGTCCGTGTCATAAGTGAGCGGTTTGCCGTCGGCATCGGCGGTAAGCACCGGGTAGAGATGCTCGTCGAGGAGCCACACCCCGGTAGTCGGGTCCATGGTGCCTGTCGGACGCCACGTTGACATATCCACATTGTATGTAAGGTTCTGGTTGGCCTTGACATCGAAAGAGACCAGCGCCCTTGCAGAGAGTCCCTTGCTCCAGTTCCAGAAGCCCAGGTCCTGATGCAGCTTGAGGTTGGTGTTGATCTGGGTTGTGTTCTGCTGGGAGTAGCCACGGCGGGTGAGCGTCACCCACGGGCTGTCAAGCTCGCGGTTGTCGGGAGAGTTGCCCGGGTTGGCCCCATTGGCATACTGTACAGGATAAATGACGGGGTTGGTGCTCATGGCCTTGCCGAAGATAGTGCCGATGGACTGCGCCGGATAGTGTCCGCCCGTGAGATAGCCGCTCACACCCATGTCGATGGTCGTGGTCTTCGAGGCCTTGAGGTTGATGTTTGACAGGAAGTTGTAGCGGTCGTATGTAATCTCAGAACTGTAGTCCTGAGCCGGATCGTCCTTGGTCAAGCCCTTCTCATTATAATACGACAGCGATATATAATAAGTGGCATTGGGCGCGCCACCACGTATGTTGACATTGACACGGCGGTTCCATCCATATTTGTGATAGAGTTCCTTCATCCAGTCAACATTCGGATAGAGATACTTGTTGATGGTAGGATTGCCGGCAACGGTCTGTGCGTAGGCCTGCTCATCTGCGTTGAGGGGCATATTGTTGGCAATCTTTGTGTTCATGATGTACTGGTCTGAATAGTAGGCGCGTCCGCGGGAGTGCTGATAAGCCTCATTGACGGCATTCATATACTCTATGCCGCCCACGAGGTCAGGTATCTTGGTGAGCTGCGTCAATCCCTGATAGAAATCGACTGTGAATTTCGGTTTGCTGACGATACCGGGCTTCGTAGTAATGATGATGACGCCATTGCCACCCCGCACGCCATAGACTGCGGTAGAGGCTGCATCCTTAAGTACCGTAATAGACTCAATATCCTCAGGGTCGAGCTGGCTGAAGCTGCGCTCTATGCCATCGACGAGTACCAGGGGACCCTCGTTGCGGTTGGTCAGCGTGGACAGTCCGCGAATCCAGATGTCAGAGTCGTCCTGGCCGGGAAGGCCGGTACGCTGAACAGACATCACACCCGACACGCGGCCGGCAAGCACGGAGCTAAGGTTGGCGACCGGGGCCTTCACCTGCTCCATCTTTAGCGTGGATTGCGCGCCAAGCACCGACACCTTTTTCGATGTAGTATAACCGGTGACGACAACCTCATCGAGCTTGCCTACGTCCTCATGCATAATCATATCGCACAATGTTCCATGCACCTTTGACTCCAATGGCTGGAAACCAACGTACTGAGCCGTGAGCACAGGATGCGCGCTTTTACAGGTTATGGTGTAGTTGCCATTGACATCGGTGACGGCAGAGGCATCTGTGCCCTTTTCCTTGATGGTCACTCCTATCAGGACCTCACCGTTGGTATCGACGACACGTCCCGTAACTTTCAACGGCCCTGCGGCAAGGGCAGGAATGCTGAGAAGCAGGGTCAGCAACAAGCAGGCCCACTTTATTGTATGTTGGATTGATATTCGCATTATTAAAAATATAATGGTTAGTTTCATACGGCATATGCCGATGGATATTCTAATATATTGGCAGGGGATGCGACCTTAAGGAAACATCCCCTGCCTATCTTCACATTTTATTTGTTCATAACCTTATAGGTGCCATGAGACTTGCCATTGACAGTGACAATGTAGAGTCCCTTGGCAGGAAGGCTCATTCTGACTGAGGAGGCGCCCACCTGGGTCTCGCCTACCTTTTGTCCGGATACGCTATAGACACTGAGGCGGGTACCGTTGGCCAGGCCACTGACATTCAGCTTGCCGTTGGCCACACTGATAGTAGTCTTCGATGAGGCAACATTGCTGATGCCGTTGAGTACGCCCTTTGAGAAGATGCGAAGGACTGGATAGCCATAGCTTCCCTCGTCCATGGTCCATATCTTGTCGAAGTCCCAGCCGATGTTCGTGTAGGTGGCCTTGTTCTTCAGCACTGTAGTGTTCTGTGCAGTTGCGGCCGATACGGAACCGCCGTCAGCAGTCTCGTGCTTTGACGGCCAAGCGTCGCCAATGTTGTCAGCGGTAATCTTGGCCTCTGAATTATAGAGATTGTTCTCATTGAAGTTGACAACGGCATTTGGATTATCGCCAGCTCCATTGCCTGCAATAAACGGTGCGGCCACCTTCGGAGAGCCGTCGCCGGCCGACGACATGTTGCCCAGCGAGACGCAGTTGCTGATGGTGACCGTGCTGTTGGCCTTGTCGATAAGTCCGACGAAACCACCGGCCCAGCCGCGGAACGAGCAGCTCACATCCACATTGCTCAGGCACTTGTCAAACGAGGCGCCTCCCTCAAGGGTGCAGCCTGCAAAGCCACCACACTGCGAGCGGCCGTCAACGACACCCCAAAGCGCCGTGTTGGTTACGGTGATGCCATCTCCGTCACCGGCAAGCAGAGCTACGTGGTCATTGCCGATTACCTTGCCCGTGATGGCCACCTGGTCGAAAGTAGTGTTTGAGGCAGAACCTATGAAGCCAACATGGTTGGCGGAATAGCCGGCATCAACAAGGATGTTCTCGAAAGCTATGTTCTTGAAGGTTGCGCCGGCCGTCTGGCCGAATATGCCCTCATTGGTACCGCCATCGGTGTATTTCACCGTGAGGCCCGATACCTTATGGCCCTGACCGTCAAGAGTGCCGGAGAACGGAGTGCCGCTTACGGCAATGCCCTTGAAGCCATCATAGCTGCTCATGTCAATGTCTTTGGTCAGCGTGTAAGTACCGGCAAGATTGCGGTTGATGAGCGTGGCAAACTGCTCAGGCGTAGAAATCTCAGTGGTGAGACCTGACTGGTCCACATAGAACGTGAACGATGTCGGGGAAAGGGTAAGCGAGGAAGCAATGTCGGCCGCATTCTCAACAGATACCGTAACATTACCGGCACCCACAAACTCACCATTGTCATTGCCCACATAAATCTTGTTGGGCTCATCGTCAGAAGTCGATACCAGGCTTGTGCCGTCAGTAATGTTGTATTTCAGGTCCTGTCCCCAAGAGCCATGTATCGGCGAGAGGTCGAGGAACTCAGCACCCTCACTGTAAAGCACTGACGTATTCTCATTAGGCAGGTCAAAAATCTCCGTCGGCAGCGGGGCGTTCATCCAGCTGAGCACCGGGTACATCTTTCCCTCAGTGCCTTCAAGGAATTTCCATGTTTTGTCGAAATCCCAGCCGAGCGTGTTGACATAGAAGTCACGGGTCTTGGCCGTAGCATCATCCACGGTCTCACCATTTGAGCCAGCGGCATCCGATGTTCCCGAGAAAGCTGAACCGCGGCTGCCAATATTCATTGAGGCCACTGCGTAGTTGTTGGTCATGGTTAGCTTGCGGCCTGCCGTACCGATGATACGGTCCTGACTGCCGTTATAGATATGCGAAGCAGCCGACAGGTTGTTCTGGACGGTGGTCAGATGGTCATCAGAGTCAAGCAAGGAAATAATGCCGGCCGAGCAAGAGGAATTACCATCAACCGTTCCCGAGAAATAGCAATTCTGGATGGTACCGGCATTGGACACTCCTACGAGTCCGCCAACCTGATACGAGCGGGTCTTAAGCCTGGCGTCGGAGAGGCAGTCGGAAATGGTGACACCTCCATTGTCGTTGGCGTTCATATCACCAGTGATAGAACCCACGTGGTCGCGGCCCTCAATATAGGAGTTGGCCACATAGCAGCTCTGGATGGTGCCGCCATAGGCGCGCCCCACGATTGCGGCTGCGTTTGCGTTGCCCACGATATTGGCGCCTTCAATACCAAGATTCTTGATGGTTGCGCCATGGGTTGTTGAGAAGAGGGCAGCCTGGTCCTGATTGGCATTGTTGAAAGTCAAGTTGCGGATGACATGTCCCTGGCCATCAAGCGAGCCAGTGAAGTCGGGGAGCGGAGAGAACGTAACGCCGCTCATGTCGATGTCGGCCGTAAGCTTGTAGTCGCCCTCAGTGTTATACTTGATGTTGAGCAGATCCTGGGCCGTGGCGATGTTGTAGTTGGTTTCCGTCACGGTAAATGTCTGTGCATAAGTAGCACCGTTCACGTAGGCATCACCGGTCGTAGTATAGGTGATGGTAGCCGTACCTGCGCCTACGAAGCTAATCTCCGTTCCAGTGACCGTAGCCACATTTGCGTCGGAAGATGAAATGGTGACCGTGCGGCCAAGAGCCGACTTGGCACCGCTCTCATAATGTCCGCCCACTACGTTTACTTCAGCAGGTGTGTTGACGCCAATGTAGTCACCGTCAAACGGCACCTTCATGCCCGCCAGAACAGGATAGCGTCCATCGGCCAATGACCACTCGGCGCCCCATCCCAGTCCGGTATAGGTGACCGACTTCTGCAGGTCGGCAACCGAGGTTTCCGTACCTTGGAAATCGCCGGCCAGCTCGGCATGGTCGCGTTCCTTTCCGGCACTGTAGATGACGGTAGCCGCAGAGCTGAGGTTGGTACCGAAGTTCGCCGTACCATTATTGCTCCAGCCTACAATGGAATGCGCATGCTCATAGTCGTTCTTAGGATCGGAATTGCCAACCGACGCGTCTCCCTTGATATAGACGGCGGCACTGACGTTATTGGTGAACGTGCCTGCGCCTCCGTCGATGAGTGCGGAGATGCCGCCAGCGCCGGTATAGCCGCTCTCAGCCGTAGCTGAGCCGTAGAAGAAGCATTTGTCAATATTGGCCGCATTGACGATACCTGCAATGCCGCCAGGCTGATAATTGCGGCTGAAGACGCCGGCGGTTGACATACAGTTGGAAATGGAAGTGAACTCTCCATTGTCCGCGCTGCCGCTCGCGTCACCCACAATACCGCCTACGTGATCGCGGCCTGTGACGACACCACTCGTCATCACACCGCTGATGGTCACCTGCTTGGCATTGCCGAGAAGGATACCGATGTGCTCGTCGCCGTCAACTCTTGCGCCGATAATGAAGACGTTTTTCAACGTAGCTCCCTTGGCGTAGCCAAAAAGTCCAGAGTTGTCAAGGTCTCTGCTCGCCGTCACGTTCAAGCCCTTGATGGAGTGTCCGCTGCCGTCAAAGGTACCCGTAAACGGAGAAGCCTCCGTGCCCAAAGGTGTCCATTGCCCAGTCAATGTGATGTCGGCGGCAAGCACGTAATTGCCACTGAGATCATTGGCTATAGCCTTCAATCCGGCCTCGTCGGTAATCTGCGTCTGAGCACTTACTGCCGAGGAAAGCAAACAAGCGGCTGCGAATGCCATCATTCTTGCTTTGGTCTGTAAATTTTTACCCATAGTCGTAATGTTTTTAGTTAAGTTATATAGTTATCTGGTAACAACTATCAGTCTTTTGGTCTCCGATGGCGCCATCTGGCCTTTGCCCTCAGCGACGATTCTGTAGAAGTATATGCCTTGGGGCAAATCTACCGGGCAGGTGAATGTCTTCACGCCACCTCCGGCATCAGTCCCCGGCACGGATATTCTTCGATGTCCTACCAGCCTTCCGGCATGGTCAAACATCTCCAGCCTGGCGGCCTGCAATCCCTCCGGCACTTTGAATTCTATGGTCGTTGAGCCGCTGCATGGATTGGGATGGCATCCAAAGAGCTTTATGCTCGCCCCGGCATCGCGGGCATAATTGCTGCCAATGCCGGAAGATACTGAGCGGTCGTGTCCATAGACGGCAAACTCGTAGATGCGGGTCGTGTGATTGTCGTCCTGCTGCCCTTTTATCACATGCAGCCTTATGCGGGAGGCCTTGAAAGCTGTGACACCACGGGAAACACAATTGTCCGTATTGCCTGACACGCTGTCCACGTTCTGCCAACTGCCATTAATGTAGGCTTGCAGCGCGAAGTCAGACGATATCCAATCCGTGCTTTCGCAACCGGCATTGAGGACCATCCACCGGCAGACCTCCACAGGCTCGCTGAAATCGTATTCTATCCATGGTGACGCGTCCTGGCCTGGCGTGACACACCATTTCGTAGTCTCGTCCATATCGGCCGCCAGTGCGGCGCCCTCCGCTGTCCCGTTCTGTGCAGAGTACTTTATCGAGACCGGCGCCAGCAGCTTCCCACAGTCCTTCTCGTCATCAGGCGCCAGCTCGTCGTAGTCAATATAAGTGTTGATGGCCGTAGCTGGCTGAACATCGTCAGCCCTGTTGTCTGACAGTGTGGCTGCAAGCAGGCACACATCATCGTTGGCCGGGAGAGTTACCGACTCAACATCGTCGGTCAAAGGTATCACATACCTGTACATATAAAGATAGGTGTAATCCTTATCAGTACCGTTCTGGCAATTGTGGGCATGGGTTGCCGCGAAGGCTACATCGTCCTTGACATAGCGCGTACCGGCCGAGAAAGGACTGGCAAGCTGGCCCACATAGCCTGTATAGTAAGGCACGTGGAAAGTATAGGCCGCATCACCGGCCTTGAACGTTGCGTCAGCCCCACCCTGCTTCGTACTCATCATCAGCACATAAAGTTTGTTCTGCCCGGCAGCCCTGCTGAGACGGACGGTCTGCCCCTTGCAGCGCACCGCATTGCAGTGGCCGGCCGTACGGTCACCCATACGGAATGTCACATTCCCATCGGACACCGTATCAGGCACAAGCTCGGCGGGATAGGCAAGACTGACCAGACTGCTCGTCGCATCGGTACGCTTGTCATTGTAGCTCATCACGTCAGCGTCATAGTCCAAACCGACAGCCATATTGTTCACCTTGTCAGGCGCGGCGGCCGAAGGGGCGGCAAACCGTACGGCAAATGTCTTGGGCTGATAATGCCCGATATCAAAGGTGAGTCTGTTTCCCGACCAGTCCACATCGCCCACAGGCTCTTCCAGACCGTTGACCTCACGGGCCGAGACGATGTCTGTCGGGAATGTAAGGCTGACATTCTTGAGGTCCTTGCCGGCCCACTCATACACACGGACTATCATCTCGTCGCTGTTCTCCGCTTTCTTCAGCGCCTTGATCGAAACACTGTCAGTACTTGCCGACACAAAGCTGACCGTACGCCCGAGAGCGCCGGCATGCTTGTCAGTGACGAAGCCCGTTAAAGGCTGGTTCAGCTCGGAGGCTGCCTTCTGGGTCGCCGTCCCCCAAGCACCCTCATGGGGGAAGAGCGAATAGGTGAATTGGTTCACGCCCAAGTCCTGGAGGCTCTGGTATGTATAGCCGCTGCCCACTCCGGGAGTGTGGATCAGCGTAAGCCGGAGCTGCATGTTGTTAGGCTTGTCCCATCCGTATTTGCTGTCATTTAGCACCGACACGCCATATGTCGCCGAGGGATTGGTGACGTCAGCCCACTGGTGTCCCTGCACCTCATACTGCCCCTCACTGCGGTTGCCGCGCTGGATGGTACCAAGGGAAATGTCGTAGGTGGCCTTATCGTTACCAAACATGAAGTTGAAAGCAGCCTTAAGCATCGTAGCGCGCGTCTGCCAGTCAACCTCATTCTTGAAATCCACGCGGTTGTTGAGGGCATTCATGCTCACATACTGCACGAAACGCGACCCCTCCTTCTGCCTCTCCACGCGGAAAGAACTGCGCAACGGCCCTGCCTCCGCAGGCGTGATGCTAACGACATCATTCACCGTGGCATAGGGCTGGGCGGCCACGTCAGCATATTTTATCTCCCACGACGGCCACGACGTGGAATTGTCGTGAAGCATCTGCTGCGAGCAGGTTGCCACAAACTGGCGGCTGTCTTCATCTCTCGAAAGCGACTGCACATCTCCCGAGGCTTTGTTCAGCGTCACCCGGTAGGCGCCGTTGTCAAGCGTCAATGCGGCAGCATTCTGCGAGAGGCTGCTTTTCATTGCCGAACGCGTGCCGATGCGGACATCATAGACCGCCATACCGAGGGAGGGCACAGTGGCGGCGAAAATGAACTTCAGGTTCTGTCCGGCCTCATCATACCCGGTTACCTGGGAAAGCACCTCCTTGCCGTCGGGACCATAAACGCTCACCGCCAACGGATCGGGACGACTGCCGACATGCACGGAAGCCTCTGTTATGTCGGTGCGATTGAACGACAAGGGATTGTACACAACGATGGGCGTACCCTCCACCTGCGTGTCAAGCATCCTGGCGGCAGAGCCAACGCTTTGGGTCAGTACATTGGCCAAAGTCTTGTTGGCAAGCACGTACTCGTTTTCCGAGAAAGTATAGGCACGGGGAATGGACGTGCCGGTAATGCCGTCGTGGTGCTGCTGCCAGAGCATTCTCATCCACGACTCACTGATGGTTTGCTGTGGATACGTTTCCGTACCAAGCCAGGTTGCCAGTGAAGAAGCCTTCTCGGCGGCATCAGCCAAAAGCTCCGTCCGGCGGTTCCACCGCTTCAGCATTCCCCGTGAGGTGTAAGCGCCAACACCATGGGTAAGCATGGGAAGCTCATTGTTCCACACACTGTATTTCTGATTCCGATAGGTATTGAGGTAAGAGAATATGCTGTCAGGACTTGCAAGACATACATCTATCTGACCAGTTGTCTTCGACGCACTGTAATTGAGCCAGTAGGGAGTATTCTCCCCCGATGACGAGGCATTGTCCTGCAAACCTCCGCCATGGTCGCTGCGCGGGCCGACATAGCGTATCTCCACAGCCGTGCCATAGTTGCTGTAGTTGTTGTTGATTTGCGACAGGAGGCTTGCGTCCGTGGTCAGGTCATGGTTGTAATCCTCATGAGTGTCGTAAGCGCCAGGCTTGTAGACAGCATAAATCTGCGAGCCGTCAACACCTTGCCACAGTCCCCAGTCAGGCAACTGCCCATAATCAGAGGATCCCCAGGCCAACTTCGCCGTGTGAAATCCCGTCATGCCGCAATGATGGGCAAGCGACGGCAGAGCGTAAGAGAAGCCAAAGCAGTCGGGCAGCATCACATCGTGGCCGCCTCTCACGCCGAACTCCTTTTGGAAGAACTCGCTGCCATAAAGCCAGTTGCGCATGATGCTCTCGGCCGACGTAGTCATCACGTCGTTGGCATCGACCGAGCAGCCTGAGACATGCCAGCGGCCAGAGGCAATATACTTTTTCAGCTTAGCATAGTCCGATGGCCAATACTCCTTCATCCAACGGTACTTGATAGCTCCCTCAAAATTGAAATTAAAATAAGGATACTTATCCAGCAGCGGGAAATTCTGGGTCATCGTATTATGGACATATTCGCCGATTGTAGTGCGGACGTCCCAATTCCACTGAGTATCGAGATGCGAGTCTGAAATGAGAAACAAAGTCTTATGGTCAGCCTGGGCCTTAGCACCCGTGGCAACCACACACAACATGGCGGCAACAGCTCCCAAACGGGCCATCGCAACCTGCCTTGACCATCTTCTCATTTCACGATTGTGCATCATATATTTTTAAGTTATTTAAGGTTCGACTTTAATTATCGCAAATTTAGTTGAATTAATCATTCGAATTTAATCATATAAACAAATAGTAGATTCCAAAACGCCATATCAATAGTTTAATTAATTATGTATCAACCAATTGACCATTTCAAGCATAAAGGAAAATAGTAGTCGTTTTTAAGTGCTGCCAAAGGCCTTACAAGGGTTTTATGGGAGAGGTCTGCCACCACTATGGACAACGTCCGGCGGCAGAGCCTCTCTTCAAATTATGTCAGAATACACTTAGCTCATAGACGCGCGCCGCGTCGTGGTCTGCCGATTGTGTCGGACTGACCACAAACAGGCGGATATACCTATAGCTGGCAGGCTTTACCTGGCGCACAACCACATTCTGGCTGTTGCCGTCGAGCAGGTCTATGGTCTTCCAGTCCTCAGTGAGGCTGTTGCGTCCCTGGAGGATGCAGCTGCGGGTTATCATCGAGGCGTCCTCTATCCCTGCATTCACCATCTTCCATCCGCTGATGACCTTGGGAGCTCCGAGGTCAAAGGCAACGTAGTTAGGTGCGTCTGACGTGTCGCACCACTTGGTCTTCTCATCGCCGTCAACAAGGTTCTCGGCCCTTTCGTCGGCATTGGTCTGTCCTGAGCGCTCAATCACCTTGGCCTTGGCCAGCAGGTTTGCCTTATTGGCCTCATCAGTCAGTTCGTCCGTCTTGTTGTTTGTGCGGAAGAGCGGTGCCGCCGCAACCACATCGGGCAGTCCTGTCTCGTTGCATGCCGTAGCAGCAAACACCACTACGCTCTCATCCTGGGGGAATGTGACCGAGGTGGCTCCCTTCGGCACGTTGAGGGCATACTTAAACATGTAGGTAAACTCGTAGGGGTCGTCGCCCTTGCCCGAATGGCGGTGAGTGCCGACAAAGCCTACCTCAGCATTCTTCAGATAGCCGCGGGTCTGGCCGTCGTGTCCCCACTGCCCGACAAACTGGTGATAGTCACAAACCGTGACGGTCTGCGCCGACTTGCCCACGCTGAACGTGGCCTTACGGTCACCCATCTTTGAGGCGGCGAGAATATACAGCTTTGTATATCCGGCCTTGGGATTGAGCTTGATGGTCTGTCCCTTGCAGCTCATTCCGTTGTCACCGTCCTTGTCGCCAAAGGTGAAATGTACGCCATCGACCGTCAGGCCTTCATCGGGCAGCAGCTCAGCCGCATAGGAATAGCCGCCGGAGAAGTTGGCCGATGAGGGGAAGTCCTTTGACGAGAAGCAGCGGGTATCAAACGGCAGGGCAATCTGCTCAGACGGTCTTGTGGCCATCTGCCTGTTGTCGAGCTTCACCTTATAAGTCTTGACGCCGAAAGGCCTTACCGTCACGTTCAGCGTGTTGCCGTCAAACGAGGCGTCGCCTATCGTCTTCTCCGTTCCGTCAGCCTCAACGGCCCTCACGATGTTTCCGCCGAATGTGATGCGGGCTGTCTGCTGCGAGCCGCCCGCATTCTCATAGACGCGCACCACATACTCGTCGCTGACCTCGGCCTTCTTCAGCGCATGCACGGTCACATTGGGATTGTCCGACGACAGGAAAGCGTACTCCTTGCCCAACTGTCCCTTGTGGGCTGTCGTCGCAAACGCACGCAGCGGGCTGTTGAGAATGGTTGACTGCTCCACGGCCTTGCTCTTGTCAAGCGGGCCCTCATGGCCGATAATGCTGTAGGTGAACGTGTGGTGGCCGAAATCCTGGTTGGCCTGGTACGCGTAGCCGTTCTTCACCTTGGGCGAGAAGAGCAGCGAGAGGCGGATGGTATTGTCGTTGGGCTTGTCCCACCCATACTTGCTGTCGTTGAGTACGGTCACGCCGTATTGGCCGGAGGCATCGGTAAGGTCGGTCCACTCATGCGAATAGACCTCATAGGCCTGGGGAGTGTTGTTGCCACGCTGCACGCTGCCAAGCCCAATGTCGTAGGTAGCCTTAGGGTTGCTCACCGCCAACGGGAAGTTGGCCTTGAGCATGGCGTCAGGCTCCTGCCAGTTCACGTCGCAGCTTACGTCGATACGCGCTGCCTGCGAGCCCTCGTAAAGACTAATGTACTGGGTGACGGCCGACTTCCCGAATGTCCGGTCAACGCGCAGGGTCTTGCAGAGGGGACCGTCTTCCACAAGCCTCACGCTGACTTGTCCCTTTATGGTCTCAGGCTCCTTGTCAAGCGTCTTCTTCAGGATTTCCCAAGCAGGCCAGGCATATGACTCGCAATCCTTAAACAGCACAAGGCCCAACGTCTTGCCCGGAGCGACAAGCTGCCGGCCGGAGCGCTTGTCGATGAGCGAGCTTATATCGCCATTTCCATCAACCGTCAATTTATAGACGCTGTTCTCAACCACGTTGCCCTCTTTGGCCCGCACGGCGTATCTCGCCTTGCCCGCCTTTACGTGATAGACGGCGAAACCGGTTCCGCCGACCCTGGCGTCAAAGAGCAGATGACGCTTCCCGTCGGCCCCGCTCACCACCTGGGAAGCCACCTTTCGGCCGGAGGCGTCGGTCACGGCATACTCACCAGCGTCGGAGCTGACGCGGATGTCGGCCACTGCATTGACCGGGAAGCTCTCATTATTATATATTACAACGGGCGTGCCGCTGCCCTGCGTGTTGAGCAGGCTTGCCACTCCGCCCACGGCAGAGGTCAGCACATTGGAGAAGCGGTTGAGCGTGAGCAGCTCGTCGTTCCAGGCAAACTCATAGGCCTTGGGAATGCAGGTGCCAGGCAGGTCGTCGTGAAACTGGTTCCAAATCATGCGGCGCCAGTTGTCGGTCATCTCGCCCACAGGGTAGGCCTTTTGTCCGAGATACTCCGCAACGACCGATGCCCGCTCAGCGGCGTCGCCCAAATGCTCGTTCTGCCGGTTGTACAGCTTCATGGCCGCCTGCGAGGTGTAGCAGCCCGTGCCGTGTACGTCCATCGTCATTTCTCCGTCAGCGACAGGCAACTCGGGATGCTTGTCAAACGGAAGATAGTCCTTGTATATCTGGTCGCTGGTGGCGCTGATGATTTTGATCGGGCCATTGCCGTGTATGCCTTTTTCCACGGCACGCACCGACTCCACCGTAGGAGAGCCTCCCGTGTCGCCGGTACCATAATAACGGTATATCGTGCCGAGCGTGCTCTCGCCCAACTCACCCTTGAGCAGGCTGCTGTTTGAGATGTCCTCATCCTTGAAGCGCCGGCCGTAGTCAAATCCATGCACCATCATGATGCGGCTGCCGTCAATGCCCTGCCACAGCCCCACGGGGAAAGGATACTTCTTTCCGCCGGGATAGAAGGCATTGTACCGCCATCCCAACTTCTGGGAGGAGAAACCGATAAGCCCGCAATGGCGGGCCAGGGTAGGAAGGTCATAGCCGAAGCCGAAGCAGTCGGGCAGAAAAACATCGGTGCCCTCCTTGCCGAACTCCTGCCGGTAGAATGTCTGGCCAAGCAATATATTGCGTATCCACGACTCCGCAGAGCAAATCACGGTCTCGTTGGCATCCCACGAACTGCCGGCAAGATGCCAGCGGCCCTGAGTCACATATTTTTTTACCTGCTCATATTCCAACGGATAGTATTCTTTCATCCACCAATACTTCACGCCTCCCTCAAAGTTGAAAATATAATCGGGATAGGTCTTCAGCAGATGGAAGTTCTGCGTCATCGTCTTCCAAATGTAATCCTTGATGGTGGCCTGCACGTCCCAGTTCCACTGCGTGTCGAGATGGGCGTCAGCCACCATGTAGGCCTTTAATTGTCTCTGGCCGCCCGGCTGACCCATTACAGTCAACGCCATTGAGGCCGACAACATACAAAGTGACAATTTCTTCATAGACTCAAAAAGATTTTCAGTTTTCGATTATTCTGCCGCAAATTTATAGGAATAATCAATGCACGCTGGGACAATGTAACAAAATAGTAGTCGAAATGAGAGGGTAAGCGTCTATTAATACGCTTAATACCAATTGATTAAGCGAAAACAAAAGTCTGGGAAATAGTAGATTGCGAATATTGAAATGCCACTTGGTTTATGGCATTTCCGGCGACTGTAGCGTCTGAGGGATGGGATGACGTGGCGCTCACGGGCGCCACGATATGGTCTCAGCAACGGTAGGAGCTGGCGGCAGAGACTACATGCCCATCACTTTATCCTGTCGTATCTGATCATCAGGTCGGAGACATAGAAGGCTTCTTTCAGGCGGTTGACCTCCCCGACGGGAGCCTTACCCTCCACGTTCATATTGGAGCCTACGGCCACCGGGTACTTGTCGGGGTCGAGGATGCTCTGCCCCAGTCCTTTCCAGGCATAGCTGTCGAGATGCATGAGATTGAGCACGGTGGGATACATGTCTATCTGTCCCATCACCTTATTATAATGCAGTCCGACGGGAGCGTTGACGACGATAAACGGCGTGAATTGTTTGGGTGAGACGATGCCTCGTGCCACTTTCGACTGGAGGATGTCGGCACGGTCGGCAGCCAGTCCCTCATGGTCGCCGGTGATGACAATCATCATGTTCTTATAGTCGGGACGTGATTTCAGATAGCTGAGCAGCTCGCCGAGCGCATAGTCGGTGTAGTTGGCCATATAGATGTAATCGGCCATCTTCGTGGGATAGCTGCCCTTGAGGTGGATGCGCTTCAGGCGGTCGGGCAGCACGAATGGATTATGGCCGGAATAGGTCACAAACTGCATGTAAGCGTTTTGCCCGACGGGCCACAGTTGTCCCTGCCGCATCTTTCTCACGGCCTGCCGCATGAACGAGGCGTCGCCGAGCTTCTTGCGCGATCCCACTTTCTCGTCGTTGACCCAACAGTCGCGCATGACGAGGGTGTCGATGCCAAAGGCACGCGCCACCATCTGCTGGTTCCACGTCACCGGCTTGTCCACAGAGAGCAGGTAGCTGCGTGAGTGGTTTTGCTGGCGCATGGCTTTGGTGAGCGAGAAATAGGAGGTGCCGAGGTTGGTCATGGCGTAGCAACCGCTCTGTATGGGCAGCATGCCGGCGTTGAGCAACAGCTGGCAGTCGATGCTGCGGCCGCCCCTGACCTGAGTCAGCACATAAGGAGCGTATAAGGTTGACTTCTCTGCAATGACGGCGTTGAGGCACGGCGTGATTTCCCTGCCCTCTATCTTGCGGTTGATGACCCAGCTCTCAAGCGACTCGCAGAGGATGACCACGAGACTGGTGCGGCGGCCAATGGTGTCGGGCAGGGCCTTGTAGGGCGGCTTGGCGGCTTTCCAACGGTCTATCCGTGCCTGCATGGCCTTGGTAAAAGGGGCCTGCTCCTCCATGGCATCGTAGAGCAGGTTGCCGAAGACGGTGAACACCGGGGCCGTGCAGGTGTAGTAGTTGGCATTCTGCATCTGCTGGAACGCCCCTCTCAGGCCACCCTTCGGCAGGAAGAGAGCCAGCGCCAGCACAAATGCCACGGCTGTAGTGATGGCATATTGTTTCCATCGTCTGGCCCCGGCCACAGTCTCCGCCGCCCTCGTTCTGGCCACCCTGACGATGGCAAGGATGCTCGAGAGAGGAAACAAAAGGTCTATCCAACGCATGGAATCGACTACGGAGGCCGTGAAGTCGCTGAGGTTGCCGGCGGCGGCATAGCTGGCCAGCGGTATGAGGGAGTTGTAGGTGCGGCTGTACATCAGGTTGCTGATGAGCAGCAGGTCGATGGCAATCAGCACGATGCTCTCCACGATGCGGCTGCGGCAGGCCAGATAAGGCAGCAACAGCAACATCACAATGAAGAAAGTGTTGACGTAAAGGCCTATCATCGACAGCGACGAGAACGTCGTCTGAGAGCACCAGATGAGGTCGAAGAAAATGAATTTGGCTACGAGGCACCAGAAGAAAGCCTTGGTGCGGGCATCCCAAAGGTCCTTGGGAAAGAGTGTCTTGATGATATTCTTGAAAGCAATCATCGCATCATGCAGTTTATTGTTGGGCGCTTGTGTCCCCTTAATTCCGCAACTAATTGCGTAATTCGTTATTAATATCTTTTATAAGTCTCT
>CABVDL010000011.1 GCA_902497035.1 uncultured Prevotella sp. | reverse complement strand
CCGTCATAGCGGCCATCGGCGGCGCTCATCTGGAGATGGGCGACCACATGCTGAGCTCTGAGTATTTTCCCAATGCCAAGCTCTCGATGTCGGAGACGCTCAAGCGGAGGCTTGTGGCCTATTATGACTTTCAAGTGGCCTATGAGAACCTGTTGCGTGGCTCGGCTTCAACGCACGACTTCACTCCGGAGGTGAGTGCCTCTTCCGGACAGACGGTCAGCGCCTGGCCTCCGAAAGCCAACACCATCACGACCTTCGGCAAGCGGGAAGGCAACTGTGAGGTCGTGCATTTCCTCAATTTCCTTAACACCGACGACCTGAGCTGGCGCGACGTGGACGGCACGAGACCTGCTCCGGAGACACAGACCAATGTTGAGGTGGCGGTGAAAGTCGCCCGTCCCGTAAGCAAGGTGTGGATCGCCAGTCCCGATGCCAACGGAGGCGTGGCACAGGAAGTAACATTCACGCAGACCGACGGAGCCGTGAGCTTCACGCTGCCGTCGCTTGAATATTGGACAATGGCCGTGCTTGAAGAGAGCGAGAACAATGTCTATATCACCGGTGAGGCTGTGAAAGCCGACAATAAGGAAGCTTACGACCTGTCATCAGCGATAACGATGGTTCCTTCGGAGGACGGAAAGGTTTTTAAGGCCTCAGTTTATCTGAAAGGCGGAGAGCTGTTTAAGTTTGTGAACCAGCTCGACTGGAACACCTGCAAAAGCTACAATGCAGAATACGAGAACTATGAGTTCAACGATCAGATCAACACCGCTAACCTTATCTTTGCCAATACAAGCGACTATAAGTTTAAGGTGAAGGAGTCGGGCAACTACGACATCACGCTCGACCTTGCGAAAGGGTCTATTCAAGTGGACCGTTCGGCTTATCAGACGGCAGGCCTCGATCGTTTTCCTGCACTCTTTCTCATTGGTGACCATGTGTCGTGGACGCTCTCCAAGGCTACTCCGTTGACAGCAATGGACGCGGATCGCCCTTTCGTGCTTTCCACTACGGTGCGAATGGCTAAAGGCAACACTTTCAAGTTTGCCACGCGCCGGGTGGATAACGACTGGAGCCAGCCGATGTTTGTGATGGGGGAGGCTGCTGAGGACATGACCTTGTGGGACCACACGGATGCCAACGATAAGAAGTGGACAGCCTTAGAGGACGGAACCTACACCATCACCGTGAACCGCCTGACGCACAAGGTCTCTGTCTCGAGCGCCGCCACGGGTATCGGACAGGTTGTCGCTTCGAGAGACGGCAAGGCCGAATACTTCACGCTCTCGGGCGTGAAGGTCTCGAAGCCTCTCCCTGGCGTTTACCTGCGACGGGTGAACGGAAAGACAACAAAACAAGGCGGCCGCCACAGTTGAGCAGGGCGGCCGCCACAGTTAAAAAGGGCGGCCGCCGTAGTTAAACAGGGCGACCGCCACACTTTGCTGTTCTTTGAACATTGTCCTCTCATTTACCAATAGGGACACAGAAATGCATTTCAGTTGCTGTTTTTTATGCTAAAAGCCTATAATATCAAGAAATATATGTAAGTTTGCAACTGAATGTATAACTGTAGCGCTTCTTAGTTCAATTCGGAAGTTTTGATTGGAGGAAGACGGTGAAAAATCATAGGAAACAATGAGAATACTATCAACAGTGGTTCTTGCCGGAGCTTGCGGGCTGACGTGCATGAATGGTTTTGCCAAAGGAACATTTAAGCCTAACATCATTTATATCATGTGTGACGACTTAGGCTACGGCGATTTAGGATGTTATGGTCAGCCTTTTATCAATACCCCTCATATTGATAAAATGGCGAGAGAGGGCATGCTGTTTACGCAGGCGTATGCTGGGGCACCGGTCAGTGCTCCTTCACGGGCATGTCTGATGACAGGACAGCATACCGGTCATACTTGGGTAAGGGGAAATAAAGAATACTGGTCTTCCGACAGCATGGTGATGTATGGTAACAACAAAGATTATGCGGTTGTCGGCCAGGAACCTTATGCTCCGGACCATATTCTTCTTCCTGAGATCATGAAAGACAACGGCTACGCCACGGGGATGTTTGGCAAGTGGGCCGGCGGCTATGAGGGTTCGTGCTCTACGCCTGACAAGCGGGGGATAGATGAGTTTTATGGCTATATCTGTCAGTTTCAGGCTCACCTCTATTATCCTAACTTCTTGAATAGGTACAGCCGCTCCGCAGGCGATACCGCTGTTTCCCGTGTCGTCCTGAAGGACAATATCGGCTATCCTATGTTCGGCAAGGATTATTTTAAGCGAACCCAATATTCGGCCGATCTCATTCACCGGAAGGCTATGGAGTGGTTGGATGCACAAAGTGACGAACAGCCTTTCTTTGGCATTTTCACTTATACACTGCCTCATGCTGAGCTGGCTCAACCGGCTGATTCCATTCTTGTGGGGTATGAAAAGAAATTTGTAGAAGACAAGAACTGGGGCGGCCAGGAAGGTTCTCGTTATAATCCCGTGGTTCACACGCATGCCCAGTTTGCCGGAATGATTACCCGGCTCGACCATTATGTAGGTGAGATTTTGGAGAAACTGAAGGCAAAGGGGTTGGATGAGCGTACTATCGTAATCTTCACCAGCGACAATGGTCCTCATGAGGAAGGTGGTGCCGATCCTGTCTTTTTCGGGCGCGATGGTAAACTGCGCGGGTTGAAAAGACAGTGTTATGAGGGTGGCATCCGCATCCCGTTCATCGTCCGCTGGCCGGGCCACGTGAAGGCGGGATCGAGAAGTGACTTGCCGTTTGCCTTTTATGATCTCATGGCGACTTTCAGCGATCTGGCAGGGGTCGATGATTATGTGGAGCGGTATAAAAACAAGAGGCTTGCCGAGGACTATTTTGACGGCATTTCCATTGTTCCGACGCTCTTAGGAAGGAAAGGACAGAAACGGCATGATTTTCTGTATTGGGAATTCCATGAAACGGATCAGCTGGCCGTAAGGGAAGGAGACTGGAAGATGGTCGTTATCAAAGGTGTTCCGCATTTATATAATCTTTCTACCGACTTGCATGAAGACCATGATGTGGCTGCGGAGCATCCTGAAAGGGTGAAGAAGATGGTGGAAATCATCAAGTCTCAGCATACTCCTTCTCAATACTTCAAGGTTACTATGCCCATTGGACAATAGGTCACCGGCTGTTCTGAGAGACAGTATTATTTCACCCGGCCGCCTTTCTTCACGGTGAGCACACGGGATTTTAGCGTGTGGTTGGCGTGGTCGAAGAAGATGGAGGGGTCGATAGGACGGCCACAGAAGCGGATCTCGAAGTGGAGGTGGGGCGTGGTGGCACGGCCCGTCTGCCCCGTGAGCCCGATGACCTCACCGGCTTTCACCTTCTGTCCTACTTTCACGAAGTTTTTCGACTGGTGGCTGTAGCACGTTGAGAAGCCGTAGGCGTGGCGGATGACGATGTAGTTGCCGTAGCCGAAATAAGGTCCCGACTGTACGACGACGCCGTCGAAGGTCGCCAACACCTCGTCGTTGGCCTTGGTCTTGATGTCCACGCCCGAATGACTGCGTCCGCCGCGCCCGCCATAAGGACTGATGACATGGGCGCCGGGGAGCGGATAGGACCAGTGCTGCTCCTCTATCTTCTTCAGGTCGAGAAAGAGCACGGAGCCGTTGTTGAAGTCGCTGTCGTCGTTGTCGTCCGGATCAAGGCTGAGGCTTTTCTCCTGTTCGGCGTTGAGGACCGATACCGACACGCGGTTGCCCGTCTTGCGGCATTGCAGCACTTGCTTCCGCAGGCGGTGGCTCTTCGGTTCCAAGAGGGTTTCAGCATTGATCTTGCCGCCATTGACCATGACGGAGAAGAGGCAGAAGGTGCGGCCGTCGTCGCCGCCGACAATGGCGATGGTCTGTCCGGCTTTCACACGCTCTCCCACGCTGACGAGGTTCTGCGCGTTGTAAGCATAGACGGTCTCGAGGCCGTTGTTGTGGCGGATGACGATGGTGTTGCCATGTTGTGGCGTGCGGCGGGAGAGGCGGATGGTACCGCTGAACATCGCTTTCACCGCGTCGCCTTTGGTCGTCGTTATCTCCAAGGAACCGTCCTTGACCGTTGCCTTACCGACCGGCAAAGGAAACGAATATTCATTGTCGCGGAGGATGCGGAAGTCGATGTTGAAAGCGTTGCTCTGTGAGAACAGGCCCGGGGTAGGCACGCTGACAGAAGCCTGCTCCGTGGCTGTGAACCGCGTTTGTTGCGCGGAGGCAGGAAGTGTCGTTAAAAGGCAGAGTAACGTTGGGAGAATAACAGTGAGGAGTCGTGTATATGGTTTTCTCATAAGAGAGGGTCTTCTAATCATAGTTTTTGGTTCGTGTGCGGGAACGGGCGGGGTAGGGGTGCCCTGACATTTATTTTCCGATGATAGCCGTATAAATTCTTCCCGAATGGATTCCTAATCGTCTTGCCGAGAAGAAGTCGGTGTCATGGTCGTAGGTACAGATGCCCGACTGTTGGATGTGGCTTCTTGGTACGCCTACACTCTCCAACTGTAGTTGGTTGCAAAGCGGGAGATTGATGTGCCACTTCTCCTGGCCGGAATCGTTCTTGCAAGGAAATCTCCGGGCGATGCGGCTCATGTCGAAGCCGTGTGCGGCGAAGTCGTCGTAGACCTCTTGTCCCACCTCAAAGTTCTTCAGCGAGATGCCCGGCCCTATGACGGCGAGCGTGTCTTCGGGCAGCGTGCCGTAACGCCGTTGCATCTTTCGGAAGGTCTCTTTGACGATGCGGCTCACGGTGCCTCGCCAGCCGGCATGGATGGCAGCCTTGGCATGGTGCCGTGGGTCGTAGAGCAGGACGGGGATGCAGTCGGCCGTAGATACGCCGATGCAGAGTCGGGAGAGCGAGGTCATCAGCGCATCCTTGCCTTCAAGGAGCTGCTGACGTTGTTCGGGGGAGGCGTGAAGCACGTCTTCGGTCACTTCGAGACATTCGATGTCGTGAACCTGATGAGGCAGAAACAAATGGCTGTCCTCAAGGTTCAGCGCCCGGCAGAGCGCCTGGCGGTTAGCGGTGATGGCTGCGGGGTCGTCACCGCAATAAGGGTTAATGTTCAGTTCGCCGTAGCTGCCTTTGCTTGCTCCACCATGTCGGGTGGTGGAGAAAGCAATGACATCCTCGGCCATATTATAATAATGTAACTCGGGGTAACTCATTATTTGTCGTTATCATCATCGAAGTCGTCGTCGAGGTCTTCGGCGTCGACCACTTCGATGTCATCTTCATCGGCATCCTCGTCGTGCATCTCTTGCTGGAAGGAACCCATGTCCTTGTCGCGGTGCACGAGCGTATCTTCCGCTGTTATCTCAGCGAGCTTGTTGCTCTCGCTGTTCAGTTCGCGCCACAGCACATCCTTCAGCTCGTCGAGCCCGTAGCCGGTCACGGCAGAGATGAAGACGACGGGTAGGTCTTCAGGCAGCTCCTCTTTGAGCATGCTGATAAGCTCGTCGTCGAGCAGGTCGCACTTCGTCACGGCGAGCACGCGGTGCTTCTCAAGCATGTCGGGGTTGAACTTCTTCAGTTCGCCCAACAGCACTTCGTAGTCGTGTTTGATGTCGTTGCTCTCGCCGGGCACCATGAAGAGCAGCAACGAGTTGCGCTCGATGTGCCGGAGGAAGCGCAGGCCGAGGCCTTTGCCCTCGCTCGCTCCCTCGATGATGCCGGGGATGTCGGCCATGACAAACGACTTGCCGTCGCGATAGCTCACGATGCCGAGCGAAGGCTCGAGCGTGGTGAAGGGATAGTTGGCTATCTTAGGCTTGGCGCTGGAGAGCGCGGAGAGGAGTGTCGACTTGCCGGCGTTGGGGAAGCCCACGAGACCGACATCGGCCAAGAGCTTGAGCTCAAGGATGACCGTCATCTCCTGGGCAGGCTCACCGGGCTGGGCGAAGCGGGGAGCCTGACGTGTGGCGGTGCGGAACTGGAAGTTGCCCAGTCCGCCGCGGCCGCCTTGCAGAAGGACCACCTCCTGACCATCGTAGGTGATGTCGCAGACGTACTTGCCGGTCTCGGCATTGTAGACCACGGTACCGCAGGGCACGTCGATATACGAGTCCTTGCCGTCGGTGCCATGACATTTGTCTGCACCGCCGTTGCCGCCATGCTCCGCAAAGACATGCTTCTGATATTTCAGGTGCAGCAGGGTCCAATAGTTGTGGTTGCCGCGCAGGATGATGCTTCCTCCGTGGCCGCCGTCACCGCCGTCGGGTCCGCCGTTGGGCTGATATTTCACGTGTCTGAGATGCGCTGACCCTCTGCCGCCTTTTCCGGAGCGGCATACGATGCGCACGTAGTCTACAAAGTTAGATTCCATCTTTCGCTTCTGCTATAGTCCCTATTACAGAGCATCGATGACGGCGCAGATGTCGGCAAAGATTCTGTCGAGCTCACCAAGACCGTTGATGTGATGGTGAATGCCTTCCTTCTCGTACCACTCGATGAGGGGCGCTGTCTGGTTGTGATAAACCGTGAGGCGCTTCTTGATGGTCTCCTCGTTGTCGTCGGAGCGGCCACTCTGCTGGCCGCGGAGAATGAGGCGCTTCATCAGCTCGTCCTCAGGAACGTCGAGCTCAATCATGGCTGCCACCTTGTGACCACGCTTGGCGAGCATCTCCTTCAGCGCCTCTGCCTGCGGGATGGTGCGGGGGAAACCGTCGAAGATGACACCCTTGTGGTCCTTACCGAAGCTGTCGTAGACATCGGCGAGGATGCTTACCATGAGGTCGTCGGGGATGAGCTGACCGTTGTCGATATAGCTTTTGGCGGTCTTGCCGAGCTCGGTGCCACGCTTGATCTGATCGCGCAGCACGTCTCCTGTGGAGATGTGGCCGAAACCGTACTTCTGAATCATTTTCTCACTCTGGGTGCCTTTACCTGAACCTGGGGCACCGAAAATCACGATGTTTTTCATTATTAAATTAGTATTTACGTTGGGGAGGATTCCTAATTGATTATTCCTCAACGATAGTGTAAATATCTCTCAGATTGCGTCCCTGCTGATCATAGTCGAGACCGTAGCCGACAATGAAGTCATTGGGAATCTCCATGGCGGGGTACTCGATGTTGAGGTCTTCCTCAAGCTTGCCCGGCTTGACGAGCAAGGTGCAGATATGCAGCGAGTCGGGGTGACGCGTGCTGAGGCTCTCGAGCATGTGCTTCATCGTATGGCCGGTGTCGACAATGTCTTCCACGATGACTACCGTGCGGCCGGCGAGACTCTCGTTGATACCTACCACCTCTTTTACGGTACCGGTCGACGTAGTGCCCTGGTAAGAGGCGAGCTTGACAAAGGAGATCTCACAGGGAATGGTGATGTACCGCATCAGATCAGCGGCGAAGATGAAAGAGCCGTTGAGGACCGCCAAGAACAAAGGGTTCTTGCCTGCCATGTCTTTGTTTAGTTTCTCGGCCACGGCTTTCACGCGGCGCTGGATTTCTTCCTCGGGGATAAACGTCTTAAACGTCTTGTCCTTGACTTTAACGATGCTCATAATGCGGTGTTTTTTGCGTTATTTCTATCAATAGTGCAAAATTACGAAAAATAGCCGTAACTTTTTCCTTTATTCTCCATTCTTTTGAGTACTTTTGCAGTGATATGAAGATTTTTACTGCTGCTCAGATACATGAGCTTGATCAATATACGATAGAGCATGAGCCTGTGAGGAGTATTGACCTCATGGAACGTGCTGCCAAGGTCCTCGCTGCCGCCATCATGGAGGAGTGGAGCGATCAGACACCGATGGTCGTCTTTGCCGGCCCGGGCAACAACGGCGGCGACGCGCTCGCCGTAGCACGCATCTTGGCGGATGCCGGTTATAAGGTGTCGGTTTACCTGTTTAATATTCACAATAAGTTGTCGGTCGACTGCGAGGCCAACCGCGAACAGCTTGTCGAGCAACGCAAGGTACAGTTCACGGAGATCTCACTCAACTTTGACCCGCCGGAGCTGACACCGGAGACGGTCGTCGTGGACGGGCTCTTCGGCTCGGGGCTGAACAAAGCGCTCATGGGCGGCTTCGCCTCGCTCGTGAAATATATCAACAAGAGTGCGGCGAAGGTGGTCAGCATCGACTTGCCGTCCGGATTGATGTGTGAGGACAATACTTATAACGTGCATGCCAACATCATCCGCGCTGATCTTACGCTGACGCTTCAGCAGAAGAAGCTCTCGATGCTCCTTCCCGACTGTCAGCAGTATATCGGCCGGCTGAAGGTGCTGGACATCCGCCTCAGTCCTGAGTATATCATGAACACGGAGGCTAAGTGCCGTGTCTTGGAAGAGCATGAGGTGAGCGCGCTGATGAAGCATCGCCCCGATTTCGCCAACAAAGGCACGATGGGGCACGCGCTACTGGTAGCCGGAAGCTATGGCATGTCGGGGGCCGCTGTCCTCGCCTCGCGTGCCTGCATGCGGTCGGGAGTGGGCAAACTCACGGTGCACACCCCGGCCCGCAACTATGACATCATGCAGATCAGCGTGCCGGAGGCCGTGCTGCAGCTCGATAAGGACGACTATGAGTTCTCCGACAGTGTTGTCTGTGACGATTTTGAAGCGTTGGGCATTGGTCCGGGGCTGGGACAGTCGGAGAACACGGCCGTGGCGCTCATCGGGCAGATAAGCCGGGCGAAGTGTCCGGTGGTGGCCGATGCTGACGCCATCAATATCCTGGCCAGTCACCAGGCATGGCTTCAGCAGTTGCCCAAGGGCATCATCCTCACGCCCCATCCGAAGGAGTTTGACCGGTTGATGGGGAGCGCCAGCGCCAGCAGCTATGACCGGCTCATGCGCGCTCGCCAGTTGGCCTCCCGCCTGCAGGGATACATTATATTAAAAGGGCATTACTCAGCCCTCTGTCTGCCCGATGGTCGTGTGCTGTTCAATCCTACAGGAAACAGCGGCATGGCGACAGCCGGCAGCGGCGATGTGCTGACGGGTATTATCACGGGATTGCTCGCCCGTGGCTACAATCAGACGGATGCCTGCATACTCGGCATGTACCTGCATGGGCTGGCCGGCGACTTGGCTGCAAAGGACTTGGGAAAGGAAAGTCTTGTGGCGAGTGACATCATTCAGTATCTGCCCAAGGCATTCAAACGGTTGGAGGAATAGATGCCCTTCCCCTTAAACGCCCTTCCCCTTAATCCCCTCCCCAAAGGGGAGGGGGTGATATGCTTAGCAAGGGAGACTATAAAAAAGTAAAAAGGTAAAAAGGTAAGAAGATAGAGGGGTAGAAAGGTAAAAAGGTAGAAAGTATATGACGTTCTGTTTTTGCTTTATACTTCGAAAGGTAGAGATGGTTAGCTAATTTATAGAAGAAAAATGCAAGAGTATATTAACAGATTCTGCGGCTTGGTAGCCGCATTGACTTTGGCTTCGGCTCCTTTGTCTGCTCAGAGCATTGAGGGGACGAGTTATATGCTCCCGAAGAACGGGATGCGGTTCACGGTGAAGGTGGAGAAGACGCAATACAACCCCGGTGAGTTTGCTCAGTATGCCGAGCGCTTCATGCGTGAGAAGGTGTCGCAGCAACCCGCCACGACGTACCGCGTCATCGGCATTGAGATGGATCCGACGGCTGTGCCCGATACGTCGAAGCAGTTTAAGCTCTCGGTAGACAAGAAAATCTCTATCAATAAAGTGTCTCTGACACACGATGGTCAGCTCCTTGCCATCAATACAGAAGCCATACAGCCTTCGCTCCCCGAGCGTGTCTTCAAGCCTGCGCCGAAGCCTGCGCCGCTTGATCCGAGTGCTTTCATGACAGAGGACATTCTCTCGGCCGGGTCTACGGCTAAGCAGGCGGAGCTGACAGCGAAGGAGATCTACGACATTCGTGACAGTCGCAATGCGCTGAGCCGCGGTGATGCTGACAACCTCCCGAAGGACGGTGCACAGCTCAAACTGATGTATGAGAACATGAACCGGCAGGAGGCGGCTCTCACCCAGCTCTTCGAAGGCGTGACGGTGAAAGATACTACGTGGACACAGCTCTCTTTCCTTCCCGTGAAGGAAGGGCGGACGGTTCTTTTCCGCTTCTCTAAGTATTACGGACTGGTGGGTAGTGATGATCTCAGTGGTGAGCCTTATTTTATCACCATTACCGATGAGCATACGGCTAAGGATCCGATGGCCGATGCGGCTGAGAAGAAGAAGGAAGACAAGAATGATATAGGCCTGCGCTCCTCACTCCCCTCAAAAATCAAGGCCGTGCTGACGACAGGCGGTAAGACGGTGGCGACGTATGAGATGAATGCCGCACAGTTCGGATACGTACAGTCGCTGAGTGGTGATCTCTTTGGCAAAAAGCAATCCGCCCAGATCGTCTTTGACCCGTTGACAGGTAGCGTGAAGGAGATCAAGGCTTTGGCCGTGGAGTAAGCTGCAAAAGGCGTTGTCCGCAGACAACGCCTTTTTTCATAAAGCCCATACAGTCAGCTTAAAGCAGCACCTTGGCAATGAGCTTGCGCACGGTGCCGTCGCCGATGATCGGTGCATGCGCGTCCTCGGGATAGACGATGAGGAAGTCGCCCGGGCGCATGTCCACATAAGTGGAGGGTTGGTCCGCGAAGGTGGCGAAGTCGGCTGCCTCGTCGTAAACGTGAACGGCATGGTGCGCCTCGCCGGTGGGCAGCCAACCTACGCGTTCGCGGCCTTCAAGGAGGATATGCACGTCGATATACTTGCGGTGCACCTCAAGCACTTGCTTGTCCTGCGGCACTAAGGTTGGCTCCGAATTGTTGATGAAGAGACTGTCGCCCAAGACCTCGATACGTCCAAGAGGCTCGTGCAGCAAGTCGTACGTGCGCACATACTCGAAAAGCTTGGGGAACAGCGGATGCAGTGGCTCTACACGCCACGCCTGGGATAACTTACCATAAATCATAGTTACACATTATTATAGGTGATTATAGGTGAATTCTATTAATTAGCCCTGTCGTTTTTTAGCGTATCCGATAATAGAACGTATCCCGTTATCCATATATTTTATTTCAGCGATAATTAATAGAACCCATTAATACACTTGTAAATATCCGGCATTGCACGGCTATGGCCCCGCAATGCCGGATCATGTTTTAGTTACTTCTGCAATCCGGTGCGCATTGGGTTTTGTCCGCGCATGGGCCAGGCTGAGTCGGCGTTGTAGCCCGAAGCCTTTGACGTGATACACAAAAGTGTAGGCACGCCATTCTTCTCCACGGTCACGTACAAGCGCCCCGTGCTGTCCATCACCGGGCACGAATAGTTGGCTGCGTCGAGTTTCGCTGAGGAATATAGGGTTCCGTCGGCCTTGACAATGTAGTAATTGCCACGGGCATCAATGACATGCACATAACCTCGGTTGTCAATCAGCGGTGAGGTCTGCACGGCTGCTTTGGTGGCAAAGGTCCACTTCAGCGACCCGTCCGCGTTGAGGGCTATCAGCCCTGTGTTAGCATCGGTGCCGCCATTGGCATACAGCGTGCCGTCAGGCGCTATCACCACACCTCCGTCAGGAATGGCACCAACGGTCTTGTAGGTCCACTTCACTGTGCCGTTTGTTCCGATGGCCACAACAGCGCCACCTTCGGGTGTGTCGGTTACGAAATAGGCCGTACCGTCACGGCCTATCGTGGCTTGGTTGCTGCGCAGTGCTCCTGTGAACGCGTCTGCGGCAGAACCGAGATTGTCGGCATAGCTCCAGGCCACTGCGCCCGTCTGCGTGTTGAGGGCCTGCAAGCCGGTGTTGCCTTTGCCAAAGGCATACACAATGCCCGCCTTGGAGATGGTGAGGCCACCTGTTATGTCGTTCAGACCGTCGCTGAACATCGTAGTCTCGCCGGTTGCCGAAATCTTCCAGATCTTCTTGGCGCGTGTGGCCACGTAAGTGTTGCCGGCGGCATCGATGGCCGGCGTGATGGCATAGAGATTGGTGCTCTTGTCACCCACATTCTTAATCCATTTCACGCTGCCTGAGGCATTGATGGCAAGGGCATAGACACCACGATTGGCCGTTGTCGACTGGAGGTCGCGCACGACAATGTGAATGGTGCCGTCCGATGAGACCGACGGACTGCTGAACACGTCCTTCGCCGTGGCCGTGGCACTCTGCGACGACATGGCAGCGCTTAGGTCAAGCGCCCATTTCATCTGGCCGTCCGACGTGTTGAAAGCCATCAGTGCGGCTACATCAGAATTGGCCAGGCTGCGGAGCACATACACCGTGGCGCCGTCGGGCGACAATGCAGGGGATGAGCCGCCTTTGACGGCACCGCCGATGGCAGCCGTCCACTGTGTGGCAATCACCTTTGAAGGATCAAGGACATTCACGCTGCGTGTGATGCTGGTCTGCAAACCGTATGAGTCGGTCACCGTCAGCTTCACGGGGTAAGAGCCTGCCTCCGTGTAGGTGAAGGTCGGGTTCTCCTCCGTAGAGGTGCTGTTTGCGGCATCGGCAAACTCCCACAAATAGGCGGTGATGGTGGTTGAGCCCTTTGTGGTCGAGGTGTTGGTGAACTTCACCGCTTCCCCCATGTCATACTCGCTGGCATCTGTCACGAAGTCAGCCTTGGTAGGATTGACCACCGTCACCTTATACTGGCTTGTAGCCTTCAGGTTATGTGTGTCGGTGACTGTCAGCTTGACGTTGAACACGCCGTCCCTGACGAAAGTAAAAGTAGGGTTTTCCTCTGTCGACGTGGATTTGGCCTCATCGCCAAATTCCCACAGATAACTGACAATGCTGGTGCCTGTGGTTGGCACTGAACTGTTGGTAAAGGTTACCGGCACCCCGACCTCACATTGGGGATTGGCAGAGATGTCGGCCTTGGCCGCGGTGTCATAATAGGTGTGCTCCTCGCTGCAGGCTGCAAACAACAGCATGAGCGCCGCTAATGACAGGAAAATATAATGTTTCATAAGACTGCTTTTTAATGTTATAAACGTTGTTGTCATTTGGTGTCGGTGCCAAGAGCGTTTAGTCCCGGGCCACCGCCTGCCGTGTATCCACGGCTTTCTCCCGTGGCGTAGTCAGAAATCCAGAAAGCGTAAAGATCGGCATCGGTAAGGTAGAACTTCACTTTGATGTTCTGGCCGGAGAGCGACTTGAGCGTGGTGTTGTTCTTCCATGTCACCTGCAGCTTCGTCCCGTCACCGGTCATCGACAGGCAATCGTCTTTCGTAAAGCCTGCAATGCTCTTTCCGTTGGCATCAAGGATTTCTACCTTCATGTCCCCGCGCACAGCGGCATTGACAAAGAAGTATTCGCCCTTAAACTTCAGCGTCTCTGTGGTCAACTCGCCTGATCCGGACATGGACGCGAAGCCGTCGCGTCTGAGCGTTGCCAAGCCGGTACTCGTAATCTCTTTGCCATTTTCCAGCCGGCGTCCGCTCACATAGAAATAAAGCTTGTCGCCGACGATCAGTGGTGAGCCGACAGTTGACTGAACATTGCCGTTGTTCCATGCCGTCTTGTCATCGTTGACCGGCAGGAAGGCATTCATGTCTTCCCTATACCAGGAGAAGCCATCGCGCGAATAGCCTAACATCACCTGGTTACGCTTGATGACGCCGTCTTTCTCGGCAACATCATTCTCCGGTCCTTGCCAGATGGTGAACAAGCCCAACATGATGCTCTCGTATGGCATAGCATCGATGTTGTAGATACCCGGAGACCCGTCGTTGTTCTTGTAGGTTGGATGCTTCTGCTCCGAGGGCCAGGGGCCGCACCAGAAATAGTTGAGGTCGGCCACGGCAGCCTTGTTGCCTGCTACAGGGTCAGCATTCTCCATGTAGTCGCGTGCCCTGACAGTGTAGGGATCAGAGCTGTTCACCCTCACGTTGTGGCGCATGGACCAGGCCCATACGCTTCGGAACGGATTGTAGAACACTGTGGAACGGTCGGCTAACTTGCCCGAAGCAGCATTTTGGTCGCGCCAGGCCTTACCGTCGGAAGATGTAAGATAGCTATATTTCCAGTTGCCAGCGCCTCCGGCGACCTCAAACATCTTGTATCGGGCCGAGCTGTTTGTTGCCTGCTTGTCAATCCATACGGATGAGGCGTCACGCACGGCCCCGCGCCTAACGATATTCGTTCCTGACACGACATTGAGCGACGGCTTTGTCCAGGTCATGCCATCGGCCGACTCGGCGTAGCAGGTCACGCCGGCACCACTCGTGGCATAGGCTCCGCCACCGCCCATATACCACATCTTGAAGAGGCCGTCTTTCTCATCGTACCATACACCGTCGCTGAACGGCGCGGCAAAGGCTGCGCCGCTGCTTCCCGTGCGTTCCCAGTCCTTGTCAGGCGAAAGTACCGGGTTCCCGACCACATACTCGGCATAGTGCCATGTGCGCTTGAGTGTAGTGCTGGCAATGAGGAAATTGTCAACAAAGAGCTGACGGCCTACGTCAACCTTAATCACTGTAGGCTTGGTGGTCAGGTAATACGGTGTCATGCCGCGGCGGATGTCGCTTTTGGCATTGCGCTTGATGGGCCATGTGGCAGGAAGCGTGATGCCATTATATATAGTGTTGTCCGTTTCGGGCTGCGTAGGATTGGTCGGTGTTACGGGTTCCACCGGCGTATCCGGAGTGTCCGTGCTGCTGCCGCAGGCTGTGAGCATGACGGCAGTCAGTATTGCAATCCATTGTTTAGTGTACATCATAATGCTTCATTTTAGGGGTTGGTCTATTCCTGTGGATGACAGTCCGGGGCCGCCTCCGGCGGTATAGCCGCGGCTCTCACCCGTTGTCCAAGGCGAAATCCAGAAGGCATACAGATCGCCTGATGACAGATAGAACTTCAGTCGGACTGTCTGCCCGGCGAGCGTCTCCAAACCGGCATGTCCTTTCCAAGTTATCTGCTGCTTCGTACTGTCCTTTCCCTTCATGGCCACGCATTCTTTGCGTGAGAAGCCCGGCAGCACACGACCGTCCTTGTCAAGCACTTCAACTGCCAAGCGCCCGCCTTTCTGCTTCACGTCCGCGTTGACAAAGAGGTATTTGCCGTCGAACACGATGGGCTCGGTGACGAGTTCGCCACCTTGCCGCCCACCGCGCATCGACACGAATCCGTCCCGCCGCAGCCGGGCCAGTCCTGTGGAAGTGTAGCTGTCCCACATGATTTTGTTGCGTTGGCGGCCGCTGCAATAGAAATAGAGTGAGTCGCCCACGATGAGCGGCACACCGCCCACCGACTGCATGTTGCCCCAGTTCCAGGCTCCCTCGACGGGGTTGTTGGCGAGGAAAGGCTTGTGGGTAGGGCGTGAGAAATGGAAGCCGTCGCGCGAGTAGCCGAGGAGGATCTCATTGCGCTTCTGTATGCCGAGCTTGGCGCAGACACCGTTCTCAGGTCCCTGCCATACCGAGTACTGTCCGAGGAGAATGCTTTCGTAGGCGATGGCATCAAAATTATAGATACCCGGGTTGACCTCCGGAAACTGCGGATGACGTGGCTCAAGGCTGTCGGGCGTGAACCAGAACACGACATTCTTGTCGGGAATGCCCCGCCTTACACGGTGGGCCATAGATATGGCCGTCTCCGGATCTGGGGCCTCAAGATAGCTCCGCGAGCGCGACGAGACTTTCGTGCCATAGCGCATGGACAGGCACCACACCTTGCGGAACGGATTGTAGAACACCGACGAGCGGTCGTAGAGGTCACCCGACTGTGCCACACCCTCCGACCAGTGGATGCCGTCGGGCGAGTACTTCAGGATGAACTGCCAGCGCTTGTCCGTCGGGCGGCGCTCCACATTGAACATCTTGAAGCGGCGCTGCGGATTAGTCTCTGTCCGGTCCAGCCAGATGGTAGAGGCATCGCGGTTGGCCGTGTCGACGATGCACGTGCCCTTGAGCAAGTCCAGCTCGGGCTTTACCCAATGCACGCCGTCCTTCGACTCTGCGTAGCCGGTGTAGAAGGTCTGCTTCTCGCCGCCATGCAGCTTCCCGGAACCCGCAAGATACCACATCTTATATATGCCGGCCAGGTCGTCGTACCACACGCCATCGCTGAATGGCGCGGCATAGAGGCCGCCCTCCCCTGTCTTTTCCCAGTCGGCGGTCGGCTGGAGCACGGGATTGCCCCCATAGAGGTCGGGCTGGTGAAACACGGTCTGAAGATTGGTGCTGGCGATGAGGAAGCTGTCTACAAAGAGCTGTCGGCCCACATTGACGGGTATCACCTCCGGCTTCTGCCTCAGGTATGGCACGGGCATGGATTGGGCTTTCGACGGCTCGGCATAGCGGGGCGGCCACTGGGCCGGCAACTTGATGCCGTTGTAGAGGGTTTCTCCCTGCGCTCCCTGCGCAACGGCCTGCTGACTGTTGAACAGGGAAGCTGCACCAAGGAGGATAAGCGATAATGTTTTTATTGTCTTCATACGTCAATATCAATAACCGGGATTCTGCTCTGCATAACTGTTTGACTCAATCTCCTGGATGGGGATGGGCAGCCATTCGTTCTTGTTGCTCACGAAGCCCTGGTAGTCGGTTTCCGAGATAAGCTTCTTGAAATTGGGGTCGGCCTTTTCCCGCAGGCTGAACGTGGTGGCAAGTTCACCCCAGCGCAGCAAGTCATAGAAGCGGTGTCCTTCCAAGGCAAACTCCAGGGTACGCTCGTGCTTGATGATGTCCATGGTGACACCCTGTACGTCCGCCATGTTAGCGCGCTCACGCACCTTGTTGACAGCCTCTACAGCCGACATCGTGCCGGCCTTGCCGCCCATCGTGACGGCCTCCGCATACATGAGCAACACATCGGCATAACGCATCCACCGCCAGTTGACACCATGGGCGCGCGGCTGGTTATAGATATATTCCTTCACGCCCGAGCCTACGCCGGCCAAGGATTGCGGGTTGTTGTTGCGCATTGGCATAGACAGATCCATGCCTTTCAGGAAGGCCGCCTTGTAAGGATGAGTGCGTGCGTTGGCAGCCGTGGAAAAGTCACCCTGCGGATACATTTCCTCGAAGTGGTAGCCGCCGGGACCGGTCAGCCGCTGGCCGGGACGGAGCTTGATGTCGCTGCTCTTGTCGTTGAAGAACATCGTGCTGAACATGCGGATGTCGGTGTAGCCGTCCTTGTCAATGGACTTGGCAAACTCGTCGTAGAGCCAGTCGTGAACCACACCCTCATAGCCGACACCTGCACCGGGCAGCATGATGCCGCGTGTGTCGAAGGCCAGTCCCGACGTGGCCGTAGCCGGATTGAACGCCGCGTTCTCCACATCGCCAAGGAACTGTATCTCGATGATGCTCTCGTCATTGTTCTCGTGAGCCACATCAAAGTTGTCGCCGTAGTTGGTGGTCAGCGAGTAGTTGCCGAAGTCGCCGCGGATAATCTGGTCGAACTCCTGGGCTGCCTCATCATAATAGGTCTGCTTGGAAGTGCCATAGAGGGGTTCAATGCCGCTGCGGTAGAGGTAGGCCTTGCCGCGCAGTCCGGCAGCCGAGGCTGCGGTGACACGTCCGAGACGGTCGCCCGTCCAATAGCCTTTCTTGGGCAGGTTTTCCTTGGCCTTGCCCAAGTCGTCGATGATAGCATCCCATACATCATCGGGTTTGGAGATGGGACGGGTATAATCGGCCATGCCTTGTGGCGCATGGGTTATCAGCGACACCTGGCGGTAGTTGACCAACAGCCAGAAGTCGGCAAAGGCGCGCCAGAAATAAGCCTCGCCCAGGTAAGCCTTCTTCTGTGTCTCGTCAGTGAAGGCCACGTTGTCGATGTTCTCTATCACGTAGGTTGCTTGCGAGGCCACACTGTAGAGCAGGCCAAAGGGCTGCATGATGGTGTAATAGCTGGAGTTGAGCGACGAGCCATACATGCCCGGCTTTCCATAATCGGAATTGCTGGAGGCCTCGTCGGAGCGTATGATGACGGTCTTTGAGGCGGAGGCACCGAGGCATCGCTGGGTCTGGATATAGCCGTAACAGGTCATCACGGCCTCATTGACAGCTTCGGGTGTCGTGAAATAGGTCTTCATGCTTGGCTGTTGGGGATTGATGGCCAAGTCGTCGAAGGTGTTGTTGCAGGCGGTCAGCATCAGGGCTGCCGCAGCAACAGACAGAAGTGTTATCTTGGTTTTCATAGCTTGCGGGGGAGTTTAGAATGAAACATTTACACCCACGGTATAGGTGCGTGCGTTGGGATAGGAGTTCATGTCAACGCCACGGGAGAAGAGCGTATTGGAGCTCACCTCCGGGTCGAAGCCTGAATAGCGGGTCAGGGTAAAGACGTTCTGTACGCTGACATAGAAACGGAGCTTGCTCATGTAGAACCTGCGCGACAGCTGCTCGGGCAGCGTATAGCCCAACTGCACATTCTTCAGCCGGAAATAGGAGCCGCTCTCGATGTAGAACTCGCTTGGCAGCGAGTTGCCGCCGTCGGCATTGGTCACCTTGGCCACCGGCACATAGGTGTGGGTGTTCTCCGGAGTCCAGGAGTTGAGCACGTCGGTCACCATGTTGTTGGCGTAGTTGAAGTAATACTCATACTTGCGGGCATTGAAGATCTTGTTGCCGCCGACACCATTGAAGAACATAGTCAGGTCGAAGTTCTTGTAGTTAACATCAATATTGAATCCGTAACTGATTTTGGGAATGGCATTGCCCAACACCACCTTGTCGTCTGCCGTCACGCTGCCGTCCTCGTTGGTGTCGTGGAAGATAAAGTTACCCTCGCTGTCGAACCCGTCAATCTTGTAACCATAGAAAGAGCCGATGGCATAGCCGGGCATGGTGATGGTGGCCGCATCCGAGAATTTAGACGAGTAGGTGCCCGAGGTGATGGGCTGCACGTTGTCGCCTAAGGCCAGCACCTTGTTCTTTAGGGTAGAGAGGTTGCCGGTCACGCCGATGCGCAGGTCTTTGTTGAGCTGCTTGCGGTAGCTTGCCATAAACTCCCAGCCTTTGTTCTCCACGGAGGCCGTGTTCACGTAAGGAGTTTCATTGGAAGAGTTGATCTCGAATATCTGCCCCGAGCTGAGGTTGAGGTTGATGTTGGCCAGCAGGTCCGTGTTCTTCTTGTAGAAATAGTTGACGTGGAACGTCAGCTCATTGTTGAGCACGCCCAGCTCGAGACCCACATCGGTCGTCTTCGAGGTCTCCCACTTCAGGTTCTGCGTCTTGAGGTAAGCCGCACGGCCGTCGGTAAACCTCACGCCGCCCGTCGTGTAGGGGATGGGGCCGAAGGCAATGTTGTCGAAGTTGTAGGGCGACAGGAAGTTGGCGCCCAGCTCGCCGTAAGAGGCCGTCAGCTTGAGCAGGCTGAAGGGGCCGCCCTTGAGGAATTTCTCGTTGTGGGCATTCCATCCTACCGACACGGCGGGGAAGTAACCGGTACGGTAATCTTTGGCGAATTTGGAGGATTCGTCACGGCGTATGCTGGCCGAGAGCAGATAACGGCTGTCGTAGTCGTAGTTGACACGGCCGAAGAAGGAGAGGAGGGCCGTCTTGGTCTCGTTGGACGAGATCTTGCCGTCCACGTTGGTCACACCCACGATGTTGGGAGCGCCTACGTCGTTGATGGTGCTGTAGCTCTGTCCGCGGTAGAACTCGCGCATCCAGCTGTGTCCGAGCGTGGCCTGCACGCTGTGCTTGCCGAAGTCGCGCTCAAAGCTGAACACGTTGTCCCACGTGTAGTTATAGGTAGCTCCGCGGCTCTCGCTCAGCGAGTTGCGGTTGTTGCCGTAGTCGTCGTCCGGCGTGCCGTCCTCGTTCCACATGCTGTAATACACGGGCGTATGGGTATAGCCGTGGCTGCCTGTATAGTTGCCGCCGAAGGAGGTGGTAAACTTGAGCCCCTTGAAGAGCTCGACACCGGCGCTTACGCCGCCGATAAAATCAAAATAGGTGGTATATTGGTCAACGGCATACAACCCGGCAAACGGATTGTTGCGGCGGGCGTTCTCGCTCTGGATGTAGTAGTCGGCCCCCCAGGAGGCATAACGACCCTGGCTGTCGGTAAGGGGCAGGGTAGGCATGCCGATATTGAATGTTGAGGTGGGGTGCTTCTTGCGATAGACAATCTGCATGTTCTCCGAGACGAAGAAGCGGCCGAAGCGCCACGACGAGGTGCTGCGGGCGTTGTATTTCTCGTAGTCGGACTTTTTGGTCAGACCTTTCTGTTTGATGTAGCCTACCGAAAAGGCGTAACTGCCGAGATCGCTGCCGCCGGAGACGGCCATGTCAGCGTTGTAGACAGGCGCGTTCTGCGTCCAGGCATCCACCCAGTCGGTATCAACGGTGGGGTCGGTAGGATTCTCGTTTTCCGGCGCACGGGCCAGGCCGCTGTTGTCCGACACCATATTGGCAAACTCGCGCCACTGGCTGGCATTGAGGAACTTGGGTGTATGGGCTATCTTCTGCATGCTGTAGGAGAAGTTGGCATCCACCTTCACGGCTCCTTTCTTCCCGGTTTTGGTCGTGATAATCACCACGCCGTTGGCCGCACGTGATCCGTAGATGGCAGCCGCGGCGCCATCTTTCAGCACTTGTATGCTTTCTATATCGGCGGCGTTGAGCGTGCTGAGGCCATTGTTGCTGAACACGCCGTCGATGACGTAGAGGGGTTCTGTTCCCGTGAGCGAGGCCGCGCCACGCACCACGATGTTGACATCGGCTCCGGCAATGCCGCTCTGCTGCACCACGTCGACGCCGGCCGCGCGGCCCTGAAGGGCTGAGGCTACGTTGGCGGTGGTCTGCTTGCTGACTTCAGCCGTGGAGATGGTGGCCACCGAAGACGACATCTTCGAGCGGTTCATCGTGCCATATCCTACCACCACGACCTCGTCGAGGGCCTTGGAGTCTTCAGTCAGCGTGACGGTCAGTTTGCCCCCCCCCAGAGCCTACCGTCACTTCCTGGGGCTGGAAACCGAGGTAACTGACCACGAGCGTCGTGCCGGGCTTGACATTGAGCGTGAAGGCTCCGTCAAGGTCTGTCACGGTGGCGTTGTTGGTGCCCTTCTCTTTTACCGTGGCACCGATGATGGGTTCTCGCTGAGCGTCGAACACCATGCCTTGTACTGCTTTTTGCTGGGCAAAGACTGCTGTTGAGCACAGCAGTGAGCAGACGAGTACTGTTGCAAATTTTCCCATGTGAGTAATCTTAGTCGGTTGTTATATAGAATGTCTTATCTTGCTTGTTTGAGGATGTCATCGCAGAGGCCTGCCGCCGTGACGAGCATGCGGGGTATGTGGAACGGTCCCTTGAAGATGTTGCCCTTGGCTGGTTGTGCCACGGTGCCGTCGCGGTGCAGGTAGCCGTACCACTCGCCGTACTCCGCGTCGGGCAGGTGGTCGTACATCCACTCGTTCACCTGCCGGTGCATCTCTATATAGCGCTCCTCGCCGGTGGCTAAATAGGCATAGAGCGAGGCGATGACGGTCTCGGTCTGTGGCCACCAGAACTTCATGTCCTGCGAATAGTCCTGCACGGGCCGGTTGCGGCAGTCGCGGAAGTTGATGATGCCGCCGTATTCCTTGTCCCATCCCCATCGGAACGACCAGTCGAGGATGGTGAGTGCGGTCTGCTTGAGCGTCTCGTCCCAGCCGCAGTGACGCGCCTCCTCCAAGAGGAACCAGGCGGTCTCGATGCAGTGGCCGGGATTGATGAGGCGGCCCATGGCGGTGTCGATAAACTCGCCTGCCGGTCCCACGGTCTCAAGCAGGGCCTCAAACTCGGGGTGCATGAAGTCGTTGGTGATCTGTCGGATGGAGTCGTCAATCTGCTCGTCGAGCTCCGGATCGCTGATGACGCGGCGTATGCGCGAGGCGGTATTGACGAGTATCATCGTGATGGAGTGGCTCTTGGCTTGCAAGGCCGGCTCATACTTGGGTTCCAGGAAGCCGGGTGTTGAGAGGAACCGGCGGACGCGCTTGAACAGGTCGAGCGCTTTGGCGGCATAGCTGTGGTCGCCCGAGGCCTGCGCATACTCGGCCATGGCGATGGCGCAGAAGCACTCGGAGAAGACATAACGGCGCTTGCGCAGCGGCGTGCCGTCGGCCCTGACCTCGAAATACATGTGACCGTCGCCGTCGAAGCAGTGAGCCTCCATGAAGTCGATGCAGCTCTTCGAGGCCTCAAGGTATTCGGGCCGCGGCTCGATGTTGTTGTAGGCCAGGGCCGCGGTGAAACCGAAACGTCCCTGGAACCACACCGACTTGGTGGGGTCGTAGAGCGAGCCGTCGCGGTCGAGGCAGGTGTACACGCCGCCATGCTCATGGTCAAGGCCATGCTTGAGCCAGAAAGGCATGATGTTCTCGGTGAGGTCTTTGCGGTAGCGGTCTGACCACTGCCGCAGATACTGATGTGTGTCCATAATGATGCTGTTGTTGACGATCAATTCAGAAACGGTTGCAGCGCTCGAAGAAGCCTATCTCTTCCAGCTCGCGGCGCATGGCAGCCTCCTCGTCGTCGGTCATGTTGCGGAACGGCACGCGGTTCTTGCCGAGGTCGAAGCCGATGAGTTTCATGATGCGCTTGCCGGCGACGATGTTGCCGCGGTAGTGGCAGATGACGTTGATGACGGCCTGCGCGAAGTTCTGCTTCTCGCGTGCCACCTCGAGCTCACCTTTGTCCCATGCCTCGATGATGCCGACGAGCTCGCGCCCGTTGTAGTTGGTAGTGCCGCCGATGCCTCCGCGTGCTCCGCCCTGGGCGAGCGAGGGCAGGATGGTCTCGTCCTGGCCGTGGAGCATGTCGTATTTGCCGTCCTTGTAGAGGCGGCACTGGTTGTACTCGTACAGGCTCTCGTAGGTGTACTTGATGCCCGCGAAGTTGGGGATTCGCCCGTCCACGGCCTTCAGCAGGTCGAGCATGGGCAGGTAGGCGCCGTTGAAGGCGGGAATGTGGTAATAATAGAAGGGAAGATTTGGAGCGGAGGCGGCTATGGCCTCGCAGTAGGCTACGAGTTCCTCGATGCGGCCGATGTGGGGGAAGGGCGGTGCCATGGATCCTATGCCCCAGGCGCCAATCTCGGCGGCATGGCGGGCCAGGCGGCAGCTGTCCTTGAGGCAGCAGCTGCCCACGTGGACGATGACCTTGAAGTCTTCGGGAGCCTCTTTGACCCAGCACTCGGCTAAGCGCATGCGCTCTTCGGTGGTCAGCATGTAGCCCTCGCCCGAGGAACCGTTGATGAACACGCCCTTGAGCCCGTTCTTCTTCAGCATCTGCGCATAAGCGCCGATGGGTTCGAGATTGACCTCGCCCAGAGCGTCAAACGGCGTGAAGGGCGCGTCGATAAGTCCTTTGATCTTTTCCATAAGTCCTTGATGTTTTATTGGATTGTGAATAATATGCTATATATAATAATGTGTCAGTCCAGGTCGTCAGCCTTTGGCTTGAGACAAACCAACTGCAGCACGAGGGCCAGCACGACCACGATGGCCAACATGGCGAAGCCCGTGCCTAAGTTGCCGCCGTCGCTCCACTTGCCGAGCAGCTGGGTGACTGCCGCTCCGGCGAACACACCGGTCATGTTCATGAAGCCGTAGGCCGTGGCGCGGTACTTGGCGGGAATGATCTGACAGAGGATGGGCATGTTGTTGGCATCGAACATGCCATAGCCGATACCAAAGCACAGACCCGCGCCCACGATAGGCAGGAGGCTGTGGCCGAAGCCGAGGAGCAGCAGGGCCGGGATGGTGAGGGCTAGGCCGATGGCGCTGGTGTAGATACGTCCGCGCAGGTTGCGCTGCACCCAACGGTCGGAGAGCGTGCCGCCCACGAGCACACCGATGAACGACGACACGGCGATGGTGATGGTGCTCAACGGGCCGGCCTGAGACATCGGTATGCCGAGATTCTCGCTGAAGAGCGTGGGCAGCCAGTTCTTGGTGGCCCATCCGGGCAGGCTCGGCGCGGCAAAATAGAACAGCAGTACCCAGAACGTCCAGGTAGAGAGCACTACGCCGAGACCGTGCAGCGCCCCGAAGCGTCGTCCCCGCTCTTCCTGACGTTCCTCGCGCGCCGTCGCAATAGCCTTGGGACTGTCGTGGAGCAGGGCAATGAGCACCAGCGAATAGCAGATGCCGATGATGCCAAACCAGTGGAACGTGGTGTGCCAGGACAGACTGGCAGCTATCGAGGCTCCGAAGCCGCCGACGGCCTGACCCATATAGAGGCCGGTCATGTGGATGCCTACGGCTAAGGAGCGCGAGCGACCCGTATGCCAGTCGGTGATGAGCGAGAGTGCCGAGGGAATATAAAGCGCCTCGCTTACACCCATGATAGCCCGAAGCGCATAGAGCTGTTCAAAAGAGGTGGCATAGCCCATGAGGAACGTGACCAAGGACCAGACAAACAGGCTGGCCACAACCAGCCATTTCTTGCTGAACTTGTCGGCTACTACCCCGGCAAAAGGACTCACAAGGCCGTAGACCCAGAGAAAAACAGCCATCAAGGCACCGAAGGCCTCAGCCCGGCGCAGTTCGGCTATGTCCACTTTCATGCTCTCCTGCATCGTGGAAAGCATCTGGCGGTCCATGTAGTTGAGCAGTGCCACTACCCACAGGAGGGCAACGACGGCCCAGGGATACCATTTCTTTGTTTTCATATAATGATATAGGTTGTTTTGAATAATCGCTGCAAATATAGTTAAAAATGGAATAGCAAGCAAATTATTACGCAAATAATTACGCAAATAATTTAGGTAGATTAGTAAAACAATTAAAGTTGATGGTTTAAGGCGGGTAAAAAAGTAATGCAAATGATGATAGTTAATTCTCTTGTTGCATTAATGGGCTTGGACTCTTGCTTGTCGGCCGTCATTCGTAGACCACCAAGTTTCTCGGCAAGGTGATGACTTTCAGACGGCGGAACCAGCGGCGGGGAGAGGTAGGGTCTATCTGCTCGGAACGGCTGCTGATGATGTAGTAGGTAGCCGAATAATCGTCCATGAGCGCCGTGAAAGCCGACTTGATACGGGAACACTTCTCGTTGATGGCATTGTCGAGGGGATTGGTCAGCCTGTCAACGGTCTCGCGCATCTTGTCTTTGTCGCCGTCGGGAAAGATGCGGGCGTAGATGGACAGCAGCTCGTTGCGGTATTCGCTCAGACGCTTAAACTCGATGCCTTCTTCGTGCCGCAGAAACAATAGGTAGACAGCGCGGTGAACGGGCGAGAGCTGCACCTCGACGGCTTTTGTTGCAGCGTTGTCCTCCAAGAACATCCTGCCGTCGCGCTTGACGACGAGGCGGCGGAGCGTGCCGCGCGCGGCCTCTGTACGGAGCTGCTCAAGGGTAGGCACAGTGATAGCCTGAAGCAGCAAGTCGGTTCTGCCCATGACTTGCAGCTCTCTGACCAGCTCACGTATCTGCTGAGCCATCTCTCGTGCTTGTTCCTCGTTGTTGTTCACTTCGTTGTTCATTGTAGTTGCAAAGTTAACGAAAATGTTGAGGAGGCAGTTCGTGTCGGGCGATAAAATGTTAGCCTGCAAGCCTTGCGGGTCTATTTTTGTTGTCTGTTTGGCGGCTTAATCTTATCTTTGCCGAAAAAAAATAGGAAGGCAATGTCAGAAGATAAGATACAGATATTGGATTTTGGTGAGGTGAAGGACACGACCAAAGAGATTATCAAGGTGGTGGGTGTCGGTGGTGGCGGCTGTAATGCTGTTAACAATATGTTCAACGAGGGCATAGCCAACGTGTCGTTCGCGGTGTGCAACACCGACAGCCAGAGCCTGGCCCACTCTCCCGTTCCGGTCAAACTGCTGTTGGGAGATTCGGGCCTCGGAGCCGGTGCCGATCCGGAGCTTGGCAAGCAGGAGGCCATCAAGACGAAAGAGCGTGTCAAGGAACTCTTCAACGACTCCACTCGCATGTGCTTCATCACGGCCGGCATGGGTGGCGGAACGGGAACGGGAGCCGCGCCCATCATCGCCTCGGTAGCCAAGAGCATGGGCATACTGACCATCGGCATCGTCACCATACCGTTCTATTTCGAGAAGAACCGGAAGATCACGAAGGCTTTGAAAGGCGTGGAAGAGATGCGTAAGAACGTCGACTCGCTGCTCATCATCAACAACGAGAGCATCTGCGATGTCTATTCCGACTCAGAGCTGTCCATCAAGGACGCGTTCAAGGCTGCCGACAACATCCTTTGCAACGCCGCCAAGAGTATCTCCGAGCTGATAACGATCGAGGGCAGTATCAACCTCGACTTCCGCGACGTGGAGACAACGATGCGCGGCGGGGGCGGCGCTATCATGGCCATCGGGCGGGCACGTGGTGAGCGGCGCGTCGAGAAGGCCATCGTCAATGCCCTGGAGTCGCCTTTGCTCTATGGCAGTGACATCTCGAATGCCAAGAAGATACTTTTCAATATCTATACGAGTGAGGATCGTCCGCTCTTCGTCAGCGAGATGCGTGAGGTGGATGCGTTCATGTATGGACTCAATCCGGACATCGATGTCATCTGGGGCACGAGTGATGACAACACCTTGGGTGAGGATGCCAAGGTCATCATCCTCGCCACGGGTATCGACAACCGTTTCATGCCGCAGGACGTGCACGACGATAACGACGAGGAATATTACAACAAGATCATCGCGGAGCTCTACCGTGAGCCTTTGCTCTCGCAGGCTGCCGCTGCCAAGAAGAAGGCGTTGGAGACCGAAGAGGAGAAGGAAAAAACGGCCGGCGAAGCAGGTGCTATAGCCTCACAGAATGCGGATGAAGATAAAAGCAGTGAAGAGAAGAGTGGGGAAGAAAAGAGTGGTGAAGAGAAGTCACCTTCACTATCTTTCAATATATCTGACATCCAAGCGACTTCTCCGGCACCCGAAGAGAAGACTGAACCCAAGGTTGAGGCACCGGAGGTCCAGCCGGTGGCACCAGATAAGCGGGAGACTTCGCCAACTGAACCGTCTCATTCCACGCCTTCCTCCTTCCTTAGCAGGCTCAAGCAACACTTGAAGAAAGGGCTCACGGATTTGACAAGTGATATGGATGAATGAGGACGGGTGTCCTACAATATATATAGGCGTAACACGTGAATTGTCACCTGTTACGCCTATACCTTTATAATGAATTATTATTTTGCTGTCTGAATCAGCTTTTTGAGTTGACTCTTTTTGATAACGATGTAGTTCAACGTCCAGTTGTCAACACCGTTGCTTTCATCTTCGAAGAAGATAGCTAAGCTGCCGTCCTTCAGTTTCTCCATAGTTGAGTAAGAAGCGGCACCAGGCTGAAGCTGGTAGATGCTTTTCCATGTCTTTCCTTCATCCTTGCTGGCGAACAGCTGCAGGTCAGCACGCTGTAAGGATGGGATGGTGACGGGAAGGGTATGCAGGATAACATCCTCTTCCTTTTGGGTTTTCCGGGAGTAATAAAGGATGTCAGCGTTGCATGCGGCACCATGTAGTTGATTGTTGCGGTATTGTTTCTCCCATTCGAGCGTGTTGCCCTTGGTCGTGTTGAATCCGCGTGCTCCTTTCTGTCGGACAGAGATCATGATGCTCCCGTCGTTCCGTTGCAGAAGCTTAGACTCATCGGCTCCGAGGTAGGCAATCTTGTTGTCGAGTGTCCAATGCTCGCCTTCGTCCTTTGAGTAGAGTACGTATTCGCGGATGATACCTTTGGCATTCTTGTAGTTGCAGGCGAACATCACTGTTCCATCCGTTGTGCAAATGCCACGTCCGGACGTGACAAAGAACCCGTAAGGATGCAAGGCATTGCTCATCGTGTCGACCTTGTTATCGAGGCGCTGGTGTACGAGGTCAGCAGGGGCCGACCATGTCTTTCCATTGTCGTCACTGTACATCATGGCTACGTCGGCCTGTCCGTTCCAGAAATTCTTGTTGCCTGCGCAGGAGAGGCAGATGATGCGTCCTTTGGACGTCACTACGAGAGCCGGGTCACCAAAGCCGAAATCGAAGGTTCCTTTCCCTTTGCCTTGAGCGATCGTCAAGGGTTCGCTCCAGGTGACACCATTGTCTGTAGAGCGCCGCACGACAAGGTCAATGCGATGGGAGCCGGCATCGCCCAACTCGTCGAAGCGCTTGTCATAGGCCACGATGACGCTGCCGTCGTTGGCTACGACCATTGCGGGAATGCGGTAATAATGGCTGCCGTAGGTGTCGGGCATACCTAAGAACCTCTGGATGGAATAGATCTTCTGTGCGTATTGCGGGTCATTGTTGATGCCCGTTACCTGCTTTCCGTTGAACGTGATGTGGTCTAATCGTGCGTCAAGAGAATCACCGACTGTCGCTTTCTTTTTCACGTCCACGGTGACATACAGGAAGTAAGGCTTGTTCCGGGTAGCAGTGTCGTTCCCAAGAGCGTTGGCCCTTCCCGTCACGAAGCCAAACGACATTTGACGTGGCTTGATACTTGCCAACCGTATCGGTTGCGTATCGGCGGGAAAGTTGTTGTGGTAGGACTTGTATAGGTGAACCGAGTCGATATTGTTGAGTGTGTTACCTTTCAGCGTGATGCCTATCTGATCAAGGCAGGCATCGGTGTATTCTCCAGAAACGGCAATCTTTAGGAGTACGGAGTTCTTGTTGCCTAACCCTGTTGTCTGGTAACCTTGGCTGACTTTGATATCTCCAGCTTTAGCGATTGTTGTCAGGAGAGCCAGCGAAGCAGCGAGCAATAATTTGTGGAACATAGAGGAAGTATAGTCTTTAGATAAATAATGATACAGAAAAAGGGTCATCCTTTTTGTAAAGAAAGAATGACCCTCTATGATAGAGTCTGCTTCTGACGTAAGAAGCAACTTAATGATTAGTCGCAGTTAGCGAGCTTGTTCTCTGAACCGAGAACGTCCTTGATCTTCTCCTCGTACATCTCGATCATGTAGTTACGAGCCACCTTACCATACTGGCGAGGATCGAAGTACTCAGGATGATTAGCGAGGGTCTCACGCACACCTGCAGTGTAAGCCAGACGAGAGTCGGAGTCGATGTTGATCTTGCAGACAGCGCTCTTGGCAGCCTCGCGGAGCTGATCCTCGGGGATACCTACTGCGTCGGGCAGCTTGCCTCCGTACTTGTTGATGATGTCGACATACTTCTGAGGAACAGAAGAAGAGCCGTGGAGCACGATGGGGAATCCGGGGAGCTTTTTCTCAATCTCATGCAGCACGTCGAATGCCAATGGAGGAGGAATGAGGCGGCCGGTCTTCGGGTCACGTGTGCACTGCTCGGGCTTGAACTTATAAGCGCCGTGGCTGGTGCCGATAGAGATAGCGAGGCTGTCGCAGCCAGAACGCTGGCTGAAATCGATCACCTCCTCAGGCTTTGTATAGTGAGACTCCTCAGAAGAAACCTCGTCCTCAACGCCGGCGAGCACACCGAGCTCGGCCTCAACCGTGACATCATACTTGTGAGCGTATTCTACGCACTTACGAGTGAGCTCAATGTTCTCCTCGTAAGGCTTGCTTGAACCGTCGATCATGACGCTGGAGAAGCCCAGGTCGACGCAGTCCTTAACGAGCTCGAATGTATCTCCGTGGTCGAGGTGCAGCACGATCTCGGGATGATGGCAACCGAGGCTCTTTGCAAACTCCACAGCACCCTGTGCCATGTAACGGAGCAGGATAGGATTAGCGTATGCACGTGCACCCTTAGAAACCTGCAGGATGACAGGGCTCTTCAATGTAGAGCTGGCTGTGATGATAGCCTGCAACTGCTCAAGGTTGTTGAAGTTGAATGCAGGAATAGCATAGCCGCCTGTTACGGCGCGCTTGAACATCTCGCGTGTGTTGACGAGACCTAAATCTTTGTAGTTAACCATTTTATTAAATGTTTATAAAGATGATTCTAACTATAATTATAACGTTGAGGCCCTTTCCTCAACCGCATGCAAATTTAGCACTTTAATTTCTTTTTCCTTCTATGCAGGCATGTATTTAATGTTGCAGGATGTTAAAAGATACTAACTCTGACTTTGCCTTGTCTTGCCTTTCATGCTTTTGCCACGTTGGTTTTGCAATTAGGTCTTACAGATGCAGCACGGGGCCGTTGCCTTTTCTGGTCAGCTCGGAGGCGAAGAGCAGGACGATGAAATAGCAAAGGAAGGGGATTACGAAGGGCAGCGACATGGCACCCGTAGCGTCGGCGATAAGGCTCATGAGCAAAAAGCCGCAGCCGCCGATAGGGGTCATCATCAGCAGCGATGAGGCGCTCTTGGTCAGGTTGCCTAATCCGCGTAAGGCAAGCGAGAAAATTGTCGGGAACATGATGGCCTCGAAGACATAGTTGCATACGAGGGCAAACATGGACACTTTGCCGAAGTTGCAGAGCACCAGACCCATGCAGACGACGCTGCCGGCGGCACAGTAGAGCAGCATGTGCTCGGCCTTGACGGTGCGCATGATCCAGCTTCCTCCAAAGCGGCCGAGCATAAAGAAAGCAAGCGCTGCTGTGAGCACGACAGAGGCGGTGTTGTCATTCATCCAGCCTTTGGCCGTAACGAAGTTGATGAAATAACTATTGATGCTGATCTCCGCGATCTCGTAAGCCAAGAGTGCGAAGAGTCCGAAGACAAACATCGTGTGGTGGCGGAAGAGTTTGACGATGCGCGTGCCGCGCTCCTCGTCCTCCGTCGTCTCTTTATGGCTGATCTCCGGGAGCTTGACGCGGGAGAAGACCACGGCGATGATGAGCACGATGATGCCTAAGATGGCATAGGGCACTACTACTTTGCCGCTGGAATTGGGTCCGGAGAAGAAGAACTGGCCTACGATGAAGGTCGCCGACAGGGAGCCCAGGCCGTTAAACGACTGTGAGAAGTTGAGACGGCTCGTGGCCGTGACGGGATTGCCGAGCTCGGTGACGTATGGGTTGGCGGAAGTCTCGAGGAAGACCAGTCCGCAGCCGATGATGAAGAGCGCACCGAGATAGGCATAGAACGTGCCGGCCTCGGCGCCGGGGATGAAGAGCAACGCTCCCACCCCGAAGAGCGTCAGGCCGAAGATCACACCCGTACGGTAGCCGTGGCGGTTGATGAACCATCCGGCGGGAATGGCCATGATGAAATAGCCGAGGTAGGTCGTCACCTGGATGAGGGCCGACTGCGACATGGAGATGTCGAGCGCGTTCTGGAAGTGCTTGTTCAATACATCGAGGATGGCGCGCGCGAATCCCCAAAGGAAGAAGAGGGTGGTGACGAGAATGAACGGCAGTACGTACTGCTTGTTGGTAAGTGTGGGTCTTTCCATTATTTCTTCTCTACTGGCTCAATGATTTTCCACACTCCGGCAGCGAGGGCGCCGCCAACTAAGGGAGCGACAATGAAGATCCATAGGTTGCTCAGGGCTGTGCCGCCTTGGAAGAGCGCTGGACCGATGCTGCGGGCGGGGTTCACAGACGTGCCTGTATAGCGGATGCAGGCGAGGTGAACGAGCACGAGCGACAGGCCGATGGCAAGGCCGGCAAAATTGTTGGTGGCACCGTTGGTCTTGGCGGTGGCTCCTAAGACGACGAGCACAAACACGCAGGTGAAGAACATCTCGGCCAAGAATCCTCCGGCAAGCGACACGGTGTCGCCGGCTCCGTCAATAGCCTGCAAATCGTTGGCTCCTGTGCCTGTCAGACCGGCAGAGGTGGTGATGGCATAGAGAATGGCTGCTCCGAGAATGCCGCCGATAACCTGGAAGAGCATGTACATGCCGGCATCTTTGCCACTCATGCGACCACTGAGGAAAACGCCGAGCGTGATGGCCGGGTTGATGTGGCAACCGGAGATGCCGCCGATGGTATAAGCCATGGCTACTACGGACAGACCGAAAGCAAGCGCTGTGCCTACGACGGAGGCCTGATTGTTGACAGGATCACAACCTAAGGAGACGGCTGCACCGCAACCCATGAGGACGAGCACCATCGTCCCTACCATTTCTGCTAAATACTTCTTCATACTTACTTGTATTAATAATGTGTATTCTAAAGATGTATGTTCTAAATATGTCGTTCTAAGGGAATAGTCTCGTACCGTCTCTGTTGGGTTCTTGTTATTTAGTTTTTCTGTTCTTCTTGGCGAGGCAAAATTACGAAAAAATAAGGTGAATAATGGCAATATCACAATCTTTTTAAGCTTCAGCCAACATCTTTTTTATCAGGAATGTGGCATTCTGGTTCCTTGCCACGCCCGGCGTAATCTTATAAGGGTAGGTGACATCGGTGCCGAGTGCTATCTCGAAGCACCAGTTATGAAACAGACTGCTTTCCTGTTCCATCTTCGCCAATTCGAGGTCATGGGTGGCGATGACTCCTGCCACCGGCTTTTTAGTGATGGCCCGCAGGAACATGCGTGAGCCGTTGAGCTTGTCGAGCGAGTTGGTACCTTTGAGGATCTCGTCGAGGATGAGGAGAGTATGATGAAGCGCACAGCCCGCACTTAGCCCACTGACCCCACCCCGGCCCTCCCCTTCAGGGAGGGTGTAGCATCCCCTTGAATATCCAGCATTCGTGTCGCTCGGTATGCTTTCCCCCCTCCCTGAAGGGGAGGGGAAGGGGGTGGGGTCAGTGGGGTCAGTGGGGTCAGTGGGGTCAATGTGGGGTTGAATGAATTCTATCATCTGCTGCAGCCGCCGCAGTTCCGCGTTGAAATAACTGATGCCATGGCTAAGGTCGTCGGAGGTGCGCATACTGCTGAAGAGCTTGAAGCGGGAGACGGTGAGGCGCTCGGCAAAGACCGGCATACCGTTCATCGCGAGGATATAATTGACACCTAAGGCCCGGAGGAACGTGCTCTTGCCCGCCATGTTCGCTCCCGTGACGATATAGAAGTTGCCGTCGCGGATCGAGAAGTCGTTGCGCACGGCTTTGGCACCGAGGAACGGATGCCACAAGCCTCTGGCCTCAAAATAAACGGGTGCTTCGCTTCCTGTTTCTTCGATGATTGTGGCAGAGCCGGCTTCCGGATGGTCGTAGCGCATCTGAGCCATGGAGACCAGGACATCGAGCTCAGTCGCTGCCTCGATCCAGGTCGGGAGGTTGGAGGTGGCCATGGAGCGCCAACGGCTGAATTTATGCAAGAGGAAGAAGCCGCGAAGACAGAAAGCGTCGGCAAAGTACCGGTAGGCGTCGCTGGTACGAAGGATCAGCGTCTCGACGATGTCGGCGAGCATCTCGAAGGAGCTGATGGCTTCCTGGAGGCTGTCAACGTCTTTCTTTATTATGCTGGATGTCCCATGTTCCGCTTCGTTGGCCAGTCTGACCACACGCATGAGCGGCTGCATCTCGTTGCGGAGCTGATGGCCGACGGTGAGCATCTGCTTGAGATATTTACCGGCCAGCCCGGCGACTAAGAAGAAGTTGACGAACAGCCACACGATGGGCAGCATGGGGTTGACGAGGCGGTAGACGGCCGCGATGATGCTTGCGAAGAGGCCCGCCGACAAGAGACTGGCGATAACTTTCATGCCACGGCCGCTGAGGTAGGGCGGAATGGTAATTTCCCGCAGGTGAGGCAACGACTGAAGGATGGCCTTCGTGTCGATCTTCGCGTCGACACCACAGGAGATGAACTTCATCCGCCATTCGGCGAGCCCGTCGGCCGCAAGCGTGTCGACGGCCTTGCGGTATTCGTCAATCTCGTCGATGCTCTCGTGCATGTCCACCCGGCTCAGGCTCTCGGCGAGCCGGTCGGCACCGAGCGTTGTCACCGTGCGGTTGAGGCGCTGATAGAGACTCTCCTTGCCGAAGATGTCCAGGTCGTAAGTGAACGGATGGTGCGGGTCGACATAGCGCTTTCCGTCGTCGAAGGCAGAGAAATCGCCGCCAAGCGCCGCCTCTTCCTGCCGGTAAGCGCGACGCAGCTGCTCCAGCTCTGTGAGCCGCCGGCTGTTTCTGGTGTCTTTGTTGCGGATGATGATGTAGCACGCGATCATGACGGCGGCCAACAAGCCTTCCATGATCTTCATGATGTCGGAATCGGTGATGGTGATGGTTGAGATGAGGGCTACCATGCCAAGGAACGAGGCTATCTCTCCGGTCACGAAGGCGCGTCCACGGGCACGCAGCTGCCGTATCGTTTCGCCAATCGTCGTTGCCCGTTCGTGACAGGCTTGCTTAATCTGCTCTTGTGTGTTCATTATTGCAAAGTTAAACGATTATCGTCTTGTGACCAATTTTTTTGCCTCTTTTATTGGGAATATAATCGAATAACCGTAATTTTGTAGCAGACTAAAGACTTTTGCGTATGAGCTATATACCCAAGGAGTGGACGAAGTTCATATTAAAGATGTGCATATCTTGAAGAATACCCGTAATTTTCCGCGAGGCTCCTTCTGTTGGCATCTTTCTCCTCTTTTTCTTTGTATTGTGCCGATTATTTTCTAAATTTGCAAGTGGTAATCATAATCAGCAGACGATGAATTATCCTATAGGCATACAAGACTTCGCAAGTATCATCAATGATGGCTTTGTCTATGTTGACAAGACCGCTTTGGTCTATGAATTGACCAAGAGTAAAGGCGTCTATTTTCTCAGCCGTCCCCGCCGTTTCGGCAAGTCGCTGTTGGTCTCCACCATCAAATACTATTTTGAGGGCCGCCGGGACTTGTTCAAGGGCTTGAAGATAGAGAACCTGGAGACGAAGTGGGAGCCCTACCCCGTCTTTGAGATTGACTTCAACGGCTCCAACTACACGGAGGCCGATGCCCTGGAGCAGACGCTCAACGGCTACGTGACAAAGTGGGAGAAGCAATACGGTGTGGAGCCTGCTACCGACCAGCTCGGCCGCCGCTTCGCCGACGTGCTGCACCAGGCCCATGAACAGATGGGGAAGACCTGCGTGGTGCTCGTCGACGAATACGACAAGCCGATGCTCGACGTCATGGACACGGGACAGAAGACGGTCATCGACGGCAATGAGCAACTCCTTGAAGAACGCCATCGTGAGACGCTCAAGGCATTCTATTCTGTTTTCAAGCTCGCTGACGCCGACCTGCGCTTCGTGTTCCTCACGGGTGTCACCAAGTTCGCGCAGGTGAGTGTGTTCTCGGGATTCAACAATGCACAGGACATCAGCATGCTCCCACGCTTTGATGCCATTTGCGGCATCACTACGGAAGAACTGAACACTATCTTCGCACCTTCTCTCAAAGATCTTGCAGAAGCAAACGATATCACTGTTGAAGAGGCTAAATCACAGTTAAAACAAAGGTATGACGGTTATCACTTCAGTAAAGGCATGACCGATATCTATAATCCGTTCTCTCTGTTGAATACCTTTAAAAGTGAGGACGCAAGGGATTACTGGTTCGCTTCCGGCACCCCGACCTACCTGATGCGGCTGCTCAGCCACAGCGATGAGAACATCCAGGACATCATCGACCACAGCTATGAAGCGCAGGAGTTCGTGGACTACCGTGCCACCGTGGAAGCCCCCGTACCGATGATTTATCAAAGCGGCTACCTCACCATCAAAGGCTACAACCGTGAGGATGAGGAATATAAACTCGACTTCCCCAACCACGAGGTAGCATCTGGCTTCTTAGCGCTCCTTGCATCCGGCTATTTCCATACACCCACGCAGCCCAGCAACTGGGCCACAAAACTGAAGAAAGCCTTGCACCATGGCAAGCCGGAAGACTTCCGCGACCTGCTGAACGACTTTTTGGCCAGCATTCCCTACTCGGTGAGGGAGAGCAATGGTGAGTGGAGCCATGAGCGACAGTTCCAGTACACCGTCTACCTCATCATGCGCCTCATTGGCAGCACACGCAACACCATCTGCCATGAGATGGCAACGTCGAAGGGCCGTGCCGATTGCGTGATAGAGACCCCGCGCTATGTCTACATCTTCGAGTACAAGCTCGACCGTCCGGCTGCTGAGGGCATGACACAGATTGCCGACCGTGGCTATGCCGAACCTTACGCCCACGACAGCCGCGAAGTCTTTGCCATCGCCTGCTCGTTCTCGTCGGAGACGGGAACCATCAGCGACTGGATGGTGAGGCAAATGGCTGACTAAGTTAAAGAGAAATAATATTAACGCTCATCGATGGCAGCGTTGCTGGTCCTTCTAACTGTGGCTCTTTTCCTCCACATCCACCATCTCGATGTCGGCATCGGTGGGCAGGAGGGGGAGAAGACGCTGGATGAAGTTGTTGCGCGCGACAAAGTAAAGGTTCTTGCCGTCAGCGATAGCCGTCATGAGCAACTCACGAAAGCCCTGGCCAGCGATTTCGATACGCCCTACCTCGTCAATCCATATCTCCTTGGCCTCGGGATGCTCCTTATAGTATTCCAGTGCCTTGTCGAAAGCCGACTTATGGACAAAGTAGCTGCAGCTGTGCATTAGCTCGCCCGTGAGGTCCTTCACGGCCAACGTCTCCTTCGACGCCGTCTCCATCTCCACCTCCGGATCTTTCTCAAAGAAAGGCAGCGTCTCGTCCTTGGGATAGAGCACGAGGTCGTAGGCACAAACCCTGCCGTCGGCACCAAACCGCTTCAAAGAAAAGAAGCAGAGTCCATCGCCATGACTGCGATATTCATGGATGAAGCGCGTGGACTTTCCGGCACCACGCGGACCGGTGAAAATAGTAATCTTCATATCTTATTATAGGTCAAATGAGACGCTGGCGTACCAGATGCGTCCGCGCATGGGGTATCCCTCGGTGTACTCATAGACGCGGTCGGCGAGGTTGAGGACACCGACCTTCAGGTCGGTCTTCCACACCTTGCGGGCGAGGCTGGCGTCGATGGTGGCGAAACCTGCCGTGCTGGTGCTGCCGTCGGAAGAGGAGTAGGCCTTGCTCTGAGCAATCAGACGGCCCTGCAGACGCAACTGCCAGATGGGACGGAGCTCCAGGAAAGCAGTGAACTTGCTCTTAGGACTGTAGAGGAACTTCAAGTCCTTATTGTCCATGTTCTTCTGGTCGACAAAGCTGTAGTTGGCATTGGCCGTCAGCCAAGGCAGCTCATAGCCTGCGCCGACCTCGAAGCCACGGTACTGTGCCTTGCCGCGGTTCTGCAACTGGTAGATCTTCGGGTCGCTGGTGTCAACACCTGTGACCTCCTGAATGATGTCGTTGATGAAGTTGTAGAAAGCACCAGCCTGCCAGGTGAGGTTGTTCCACCGGCCCTCGTAAGCGAGGTCGAGGTTGATGGCATTCTGCGTGCCTAAGTCAGGATTGGGGATAGCCTTGCCGAGCTTGTAGGAATATCTGTCCTTCATACGGGCGAAGAGCGAGGAGCGGCTCACCGTGAAGCGAAAGTGCTGGTCGGCAGAAGGATGATAGTCAATGGCGGAAAGGGCGTTGATGCTGCTGTCGTGGGAGTTGGGCAACTCAGTGATGCCTGTCTTGCTGTTGTATTCTTCCACCTTATAGCCTGTCCGGCCGAACCATCCCACGGAAGCCGTGACGGAGAGCTGATGGTTGAGGCGCGCCTCGTCCTCGACGACGAAGGAATAGATGCCCTCGCTGATATGGGCCACGGGCTCACCGACATTGTGGGAGCGGTGGACATCGTACTTATAGTTGCCGCCGAACTTCAGGTCGTTGTTGTCGGCTGTTGCCCACACGAGGTTGACATTGGCACCCAGGGCATAGTCGTCGTAGACGCTTGTCCACCCCTGCTTGCCTTTCTGCGTGGAATAAGTGAAGTCGTCGTAGGAGTCGAGTGTGTTCTTGAACGTGTCGTACCACAGGCGGCTCTTCAGCGTCAGCTTGGGTGCCACACGCGTGGTGGAATGGAAGTAGACCTCGTCCTTATCCCAGTCGGGATAGATGCGGAACTGTGCCTTGCCGTTCTCACCGAGATACGGGGGGATGTGCTTCTCAGCGCGCACGAGGGTATAGCCCACGACATACTCATCGGTGGCATTGGGCACATAGCCTACCTTGGCGTTGAGGTTGAAGTCACGCGACTTGGAGTTGAGGCGCTTGTGGCCGTCGAGATAGGATGATGTCGTGGGATAGCTGTGAGGCAGGCGGAAGTTGCCGACGTTGCTGTAGCCCAGGTCGACCTGTGCGAACCACTTGCCCCAGCGTCCTCCAATGTTGAGGTTGCTGTGCCAGAGCGTGTTCACGTCGAAATGCAGCTCCAAGGGTTTCATCGGCTGTCGCGAGATGAGGTTGATAGACGGTCCCATGGTGTTGCCGCCCAAGAGGAGGGAGCTGGCCGACTTGCTGACATCTATCTTGCTCAGCATCCCCGCGGGGAGGCGGTAGAGGTCGACGGTACCATCGTAGGGCGCCGTCATCGGCACACCGTCGATGTAGATAGGCACGTCGGCACTGCTGATGCCTCGGAGCATGAAGCCGGCCTCGCTGCGCCCGCCCGTCTCCTGGACGATGAGTCCGGGCACCCAGTTGAGGGCCTCGGAGACGCGCTGCATATCGGCCGACTTGATGAAGTCGGAGCTGACCTGGTTCGTCTTAAAGTTATCCTGATGCTCGAAGACCGTCACCTCGCCCAAGTGGAAGACTTGGGTGGTGTCGGTGAGTGGCTTGGCCGTCAGCGGTAGGGCAGCTACGGCGGCAGCTAATAATAACATAGTTCTGTTACTTGTTATATGAATAATGTGAATTATTTCCTTTTTATCAGTCCTTGGAAATAGTCGATGAGGTATCTCACGGGCAGGGCCACCATGTGCATCAACTTGGTGAAGGGGAAGATGATGACGAGCAGGAAGCCCAAGAGGATATGAATCTTGTGCGGCAGCGAGGCGTGGACAATGAAGTCGGGAGCCTCGGGGAGGAAGGTGAAGAGGCCCTGAGCCCAGCGGTCGAGGTTCATATAGTGCTCCAGATCGCTGTTGACGGTCTCCACAGTGCCTAAGAGTCCCGTGACAATCTGCAGGAAGATGAGCACTACGAAGAGGTAGTCGTCGAAATGACTGTTGGCCACGACATTGCGGTTGGTGAAGCGGCGCAGCGTCAGCAGATTGATGCCCACAAGGGTGATGAGCCCGGCACCGGAGCCCATGACGATGGCGAGCTGCCGTTTCTGCTCGTTGGTGATGAGCCAGTCGTAGGACCATTCCGGTGCGAGGAGACCAAAGATATGGCCGAAGAACACCAGGATGATACCCACGTGGAAGAGATTGCTGCCCCACTTGAGCAGGAGGTCGTTGCTCAGAAACTGCGTGGAGTAAGCCTGCACGGTCTTGCCCTGGGCCGCGATGCGATAGGTCACGCCGCAGACGAAGAGGGCACCGGCGATGTAGGGGAGATATTGGAATAGAAAAGTGTGCATAGCCGTGAGATTTTATGATTCCTTCAAGAGCGCGATGAGTGGCTCGTAGGGATGCTGCTCCTTGGCGAAGCGGTCGTCCATCTTTGTGAGCACGCCACGGATGTCGTCGATGGCGGCCCGTGCCTGAGCGAGGTCGTCCATGTTGGCGACATACTGCAAGTACATCGGCAGATAGTCGGGGAGCTCATCCTCGGCGGGCATGAGCCCGGCCTTGAGATATTCCTCCTTCAGATCGACCATAGCCTGTCCGCGGTCGCGGCTCGTGCCATAGACCATGTCGAAGAGATAGAGGTTGGTCTTCGTCTGGGTGTCGAATAGGTCGCTGTATGCCGCCTGCCAGCTCCGGGCATCGGCAAAGGACGACACATAGCCTAAGAAGGTCTCCACTTTACTGAGCAAGGCCTCGCTGAGGACACCCTCCGCACGGAGCGCGGGCAGGATGTCGGCACGGCTGTCCCAGAGCTCGGCAGTGGGATAGTCGAGAAGGAGGGAAAGAATGTTATAAGTTTGAATCATGGTCGCTGTCGTTATTATTCATTCCAGTGGTCATTAATACCCATCTTTACTTACCACCGAAGAGATTGCAACGCTTGCAGCCCTCGACGAAGTTCGCTTCCTCGTCGTCGAAGCCGAGGCCCGTGCGCTCGTCGAAATGATGACTTCCCTGCTGTTTGGGCGATGAGGGGATGACGAAGCGGTCCTCGTAGTTGGCAATGGCGAGTAACCGGTACATGTCGTCGTACTGAGCTGCCGTCAGTCCGAGGTTCTCAGGCACAGCGGGCTGTTCCTGTCCATCGACGGTCTTCCGCCGCATGTACTCGCGCAGGGCGACGAGTTTGGCGAGGGCCTCGCGGATGGGCTGCACGTCACCGGCTGTGAGCAGGTTGGCGAAGTACTGTGCCGGAATGCGCATCTCATCGACCTTGGCGAAATAGTCCATCTCGTCGGTGTCGGCATCCGGGTTCTGCTCCTTCTTGGCCAGCTCCTCTTTCTTCGGACTCATGGCCGGGACATACCACACCATGGGCAGCGTACGGTATTCGGGATGGAGGGGGAAGGCGATGGCCCACTCCTTCATGAGCTTATAGGCCGGACTCTTCTGCGCGGCTACAATCCAGTTGTGGCTCACGCCCTGACGCTCGGCCTCGGCGATGACGGCGGGGTCGTTGGGGTCGAGAATCATCTCACGCTGCTTGGCCACGAGGTCACGCTCGTCGGCGGCGGCATAGGCGTCGGTCTTGTCGGCATCGTAGAGGATGACGCCGAGGTAGCGCATGCGTCCCACACAGGTCTCACTGCACACCGTGGGCTGTCCGTCCTCGATACGAGGATAGCAGAACACGCATTTCTCGCTTTTCATCCGCTGATAGTTGAAATAGATTTTCTTATATGGACAGGCCGACACGCACTGCCGCCAACCACGGCAGCGATCCTGGTTGATGAGCACCACGCCGTCCTTGCGCTTGTAGATAGCACCCGAGGGACAGCTGGGGATACAGGCCGGATGCAGGCAGTGCTCGCACAGACGGGGCACGTAGAACATGAACGTACGCTCGAAGGCCTCGAAGCCTTGCGTATCGATGTCTTTGAGATTAGGGTCGCTCTTGCGCTCGTCAAATGTTCCGGCAAGATCATCCTCCCAGTTGGGACCGTCCTTCACCTTATCCATCTGCTTACCCGTGATCATAGAGAAGGGACGTGCCGATGGTGGTGTCTTGAGCCGCCGCTTGCCTTTTAGCGAAGAGAAATCGAAGGTAAATGGCTCGTAGTAGTCGCTCACCTGGGGCAGATAAGGATTGGAGAAGAGCTGCGACATCACCTTCGGACGGTTGCCGAGACGCAGCTCTGTCTTGCCGTCTTTGGTCCGCACCCATCCACCGCGGTATTTCTCCTGGTCCTCCCACGTCTTGGGATAACCGGGTCCGGGCTTGGTCTCCACATTGTTCCACCAGGCATATTCCATACCTTTGCGCGATGTCCATACGTTCTTACAGGTCACCGAGCAGGTGTGGCAGCCGATGCACTTGTCCAGATTGAGGACCATTGCTATTTGTGTCTTGATCTTCATCTTATTCCCAATTTACGTTGTCCACCTTTCTCAACAGCACATACTCGTCGCGGTTGGCGCCTATCGTGCCATAGTAGTTCAGGCTGTAGGACAGCTGTGCGTAGCCGCCTATCATATGCGTGGGCTTGGGGCACAAGCGCGAGATGGAGTTGTGGATGCCGCCACGGTTGCCCGTGAGGGGACTGAGGGGCACGTTGACGGTGCGTCCCTGGTTGTGATACATATAGAGAGCGCCCTCGGGGATGCGCTGGCTGACGCAGGCCCGCGCCATGGCCGACCCGTTGTCGTTGATTACCTCCACCCAGTCGTTGTCGCGGATGCTGAGCTTGGCGGCGTCGGTCTCACTCATCCAGATGACGGGGCCGCCGCGCCCGAGGGTGAGCATGAGCAGGTTGTCGTTCCACGAGGAGTGGATGGTCCACTTGTTGTGCGGCGTGAGGAGGTTCAGCGCCAGGGTGTCGTCGCTGAGATGCAGCCGCTCCCTGAGGTTGTTGATTTCCTTCTTGGCCAATGGCGGCTTGTAGCAGACCAGGTTCTCGCCGAAGGCCTGCATCCAGGGGTGATCCTGGTAGAAACTCTGGCGGCCCGTCACCGTGCGCCACGGGATGAGGTAGTGGATATTGGTGTAGTTGGCCGTATATTCCGTGGTCTTGTTGTTGATGCCCGACCAGATAGGGGTGGGCATGGACAGACGCGGCTGGACGACCAAGTCCTTATACGTGTATTTCGTCTTGCCGAAGTCTGCCGTCAGCGGTTCTGCCAACGGCAGTCCGACGCTCTTCTCCAAGGCTTTCCACGCACGATAGGCGGCATCGCCGTTACTCGTGGGGTCGAGGGTGAGAACAGCATCGCAGGCCTGCGTGGCCTCCTTAATAAGGGGCATACCCTGGCTGACGCCTTCCTCGCGCTCCACACCGTTCATGGCTTTCAGCTCGTCGTAGTCGGGACGTGCCGACCAGCCGATGCCCTTGCCGCCAATGCCCTTGTCGCGGATAAGAGGACCGACGGTCGTGAACTGGCGGTAGATGTCGGGATAGTCGCGTGTGACGACGACGAGGTTGCCCATGTTCTTTCCGGGTTCGGGCATCTCGCCCGTCTCCTTCCAGTCGCTGGCGACGAGGGGCTCGCTGATTTCCCCGGCGCTGTCGTGGGCCAACGGTCCATAGACGACATCTTTCTCGTGGCCGAGATGTCCGACAGCCATGTCGGAGAAGACCTTCGAGAGCTCGCGGAAGATATCCCAGTCGGTGCGGCTCTCCCACACGGGGTCAACGGCCTTGCTGAAGGGATGGAGGAAGGGGTGCATGTCGGTGGACGAGATGTCCTCCTTCTCATACCAGGTGGCGGCGGGCAGGACGATGTCGGCGAAGATGCTCGACTGCGTCATGCGGTAGTCGATGTTGACCACGAGGTCGAGCTTGCCGACGGTGTCCTCGGAATGCCATTTCTCATATTTCGGCAACGGCTGTCCGCACTCTTCAAGGTTCTGTCCGAGCACATTGTTTTGTGCGCCAAGGAGATGCTTCATGAAGAACTCCATGCCTTTGGCCGAACAGCCGATGAGGTTGGCGCGCCAGATGAAGAGCACCTTCGGACTGTTCTCACGGGCATCGAGGTCCTCGGCAGCCAATGACAACTTACCCTCGTGGAGCTGCTGACAGACATAGTCCTTCTCGCTCATCCCAGCCTTGGCAGCCTCACGACAGAGGTCGAGGGAGTTGCGGTTGAACTCCGGTGAGGAGGGCAGCCAGCCCATCCGCTGACTCTTGATGTTACAGTCGAGGAGCGTTAGGCCCTTCCATGGCTCTTTATTGGCAACGGGGGACAGTTGTTCGTCTACGGTCACCTTCTCGTAGCGCCACTGGTCGGCATGTTCATAGATATAGCTCACGGTGTTCATGTGGCGTGGCGGCCGTTTCCAGTCTAAGGCGAAGGCCATCTGTGCCCAGCCAGCTTGTGGGCGCACCTTCTCCTGGCCAACATAATGGCTCCAGCCACCACCGTTGACGCCGAGGGTGCCGCAAAGCATCAGCATGTTGATGGCAGCGCGGTAGGTCATGTCGGTGTTATACCACTGGTTGACGCCG